>CALVGJ010000090.1 GCA_944327045.1 uncultured Desulfovibrio sp. | reverse complement strand
CCGCTACCGTCATGCGCAAGGTCGGCCCGCTTGGCGCGGCCCGCCTCCGCGACGGCTTGCGCCACCTCCTCCTGCCATTCCCTGAACTGCGGGGAAAGTTCCTCCTCCCGCGCCTCTTCTTTCTGCGAGAGCTGCTTCTCCGCCGACCGCCTTTCCCGCAGCAGCGCCAGTTCCCGCATCAGCTCGACGCCCCGGCCCGTACGTTCGGCACGCACGCGCACGCCGCGCGGATGCAGGGCCAGCCCGCGCAGACGCTCCAGCAGGGCCGTACTGTCGCCACTTTTCCCACTGGACAGCTTATGCGCTTCATCGATGACGATCAGGTCCCACTCGCGGGAAAACAGGGCATCATTCTGGGCCATGTTGGCGTGGGTCGTGATGGTGACGCCCTTCCCGGCGTCCCGCGTATCGGCAAGCTTGCTGGTCTCCACCCCCAGACGTTCACCGAGCTGTCCCCAGTCCGTCCCTATCTTGTCGGCGGGCACGGCGATCAGGATATTTTTCCGTCCCGCCGCCACAAGGCGCTTGATGATGCCCAGCCCCAGGCCTGTCTTGCCCGTCCCCGTACCATTGGTGAACAGAACGCCCTGCCCCGCGCGGAAGCGCCGCTCGGCAAACGCCACATCTTCCTGCTGGCCGGGATACAGGGCAGGCAGGGCGCGGCGTATCGCGCGCAAATGGGCATCCTCCTCCGTTACGCCGTCATCGCTTCGCGCAGCAGCTCCCGCAGTTGCCGCTTCTCCGTCTCGTCGTACATCCAGTCCATGGCCGCCATGGCCACGGCTTCCTCCAGACTGTTCACTTCCGGCAGGGCCGCGGCGTGCTCCGGATGTTTGCGCGTCCACTGCCGCAGGGCCTCCCGTTCCAGCAGCAGGGGCCGCATGTCCTGAAAGCCCCTCACCACCGCCCGCGGCCAGTTCCTTTCCAGCGCGTCCGCCTCCTTCTCTTCCGCCTGCTCCATCTCCTGCTCCGTCAGCGGGAAGTGCTTCTTCGCCCACGCGGTCCTGAGCGTTTCCGTCTCCGCTATGCCGTTCCAGATCTCCGCCGGGATGCTGCTCAACATGCTCTGCCTCCTGTGTATCCTGTCCTGTGTCTTTCCCACCGTGCAGCGGCGCGTTCGCCGTCCTTTCCGCCGCCTTGTCCCGCTTTGGCAGGATGCCCAGGAACGCCTCGGCCGCCTTCGCCTGCGGCAGGGTCGCCCCCGGCATCCCGCCCGCTTCCGGCGATGCCTTGGCATGCGCGGCATAGCGGGCGAACGCGCCGACGAACTCCGCCTTCTTCATGCCGATCGCCATACGGAACAGCTGCTGCGCCGCCTGCGAATAGCGTTCCGAGGGGGCTTTCCCCTCACGCAGCATGTCCGTCCGGGCAAGAAAGAGCTCCGCATCCTGCGCCCCGGCGGCCCGGTATTCCGCCAGCAGGTCGATGGCATCCCGCAGATGCCGCGTGATATCCCACGCGCCGCCCACGTTTTCCGCTATCAGCAGATGCGGGATGGCGGCATCGATCTTGGCGAGGATCTGTCCCGGCATGGCGGCAAGGGCTTCATAGCTCCCGGCCACGCGCCCCCGCAGCGCCTCCTCGACAAGACGCTTGCCGTCGGGGTTCAGCAGTCCGTCCGGCCCGATGAAGGCGTTCCGCTCCGTCCGCTGCAACACCCCGTCACTGACGAGAATCTCCACCACCGCCGCGGATGCGGGCGTATCAAAATACTGTCGAAGAGAATCCGCTTCCCGCAGACCGGAGGCCAGTGCATCCAGCGTGCGCACGCTCAGGCGCGCGCCGCGGCTTTTCCCCGCTGCCCGGCTTTCCTTGCGATCCGTGAAACTGTCATTCAGGGCGCTGACGAGCTGCTGCCGCACTTCCCGGCTGTGGTCGCGTTCCAGACGCCGCACCAGCACCGGCCGACGCAGGGCCCCCACCAGCTGCGGGTCTATGCCCAGCCGTTCAGCCTGGCTACGCAGCGCGGCCCGATAGGCTTCCGCCCGGTCGGGGAACTTCTCGTAGGCCTGCCGGATGGACATGGCACGCCCGTTGCCGCCCAGCACGTTGCCCTGCCTGTCCACGATGGGCGCACCATGCGCCGCATCGACCGATTCCAGCAGAAAAGCGGGGTCGAGGCGGGCCGCATTTTCCAGGACCTTCTGCCGGCTTGCCGGTTCATCATGGTAACGGCGCTCGTTCTCCAGCCCGTAACGGGGGTTCCGCTGAAAGGAGAATTCCGGCAGATGGGAGGCCTGGACCTCGTCGGCCTCCATCAGCGCAAAGCGGGCTGGCTCATCGTCCCGCTGGGGGATCTTTATGAGCGTCCTTCCTCGTCCGTCTCCTTCTGCGGCATGGCCCGCAGCGCCCGTTCCATCTCCTTCTCGTCCTTGCCGTCCTGCATACTCAGCAGCAGCGTGAATGCCTGTTCCGCCGTCACCTTGTCCCATGCCGGGTCCGGCGGCCGGCAGCCGCTGCCCGCTTCCGTTTTCTTGTGCATGATGCCCCTCCTCTGCGGAGAGTATCCGACTTTCCCCGGCAGGCAAAGGCTGTTGCGCCGCCTGCCGCACCAGCTCCCGTATCCGCGGCGTGGTCATGCGACGCGCCGCCGCCCGCTGTTCCTCCGGCAGCAGACGCAGCAATTCCCCCCGCCCAAGCTGCGACACGTCCGGCCCGGGCCGCGCCTCGGCTGACGGCGCGGGCGGCGCCACGGGCGCGGTGGCGGGAAGTTTCGCCACCGCCTGCGGCGGGACGGCCGCTTCCGGCCCGACCTCGGGCCCGGGCTGCGGCAAGACCTCCGGCATGGCGGGCGTCGCCGCCTCCGGCATCGCAGGACGCATCCCGGCGGGGCGCTCTCCCTGCCGCATGTCCTGCGGCGGCCCGAGCGGCGCGGGGCGTTCCGGCACGACAGCCTGTCCCGCCCCAGCCTGTCCCTCCCTGTCCGCGGGCGGTACGCCCTGGGCGGCGTCCGTCGTCCGCATCCGGGCAGACAACGGCAGGGCCCGCCCCGGCTCTTGCGGCATCCCTCCTGCCTCCGGCACGGGGACAGCTTCCGTCAGCCCCCCCGGCACAGGCGGCAGGACAAGCGCGTCCGACCTTTCCGACAAGCTGTCCGCTCCTTCCACAGGCGGCGAGGCCTCCCCGGCGTTTTCCTCCCGCGGCGCCGGTCCCGCCTCTGCCGTCCTGTCCGTTGCGGGCAGCGGTCCACCGTCCTCCCGCAGCAAGTCCACATGCTCGCCCCGCTCCATGCGTCCGGCGTCAGGGACGATGCGGTCAGGGGCTCCGTCCGCCGCCGCTTCC
Source organism: uncultured Desulfovibrio sp. (assembly GCA_944327045.1). Classification (GTDB taxonomy): domain Bacteria; phylum Desulfobacterota; class Desulfovibrionia; order Desulfovibrionales; family Desulfovibrionaceae; genus Desulfovibrio. The sequence continues at coordinate 517 of CALVGJ010000090.1, read as the reverse complement.
GCCACGGGTGCGCCGTCCGACATGGCTGCATCTTCCGCCGTCGCCGGGCCTGCCGTCTGCCCGTCAGCCTCCGGCGCGGGCGGCAGCTCGGCGGCGGACGATCCCTGCTCTTCCTCCGCCACGACATCCGTCTCCGTCTGCCTCTCATCACGCTGTGCGGCACGGCGCCGGGCCAGCACATCCAGCCCCTTCTTGCCCCCTGCCATGAGCGTCGTCTGCCAGAAGGTCGCCGGAGCGATCTCTCCAAGGGCCTGCAACACGCCCGGCGCACTGTCGCGCAGACCGAGGTCGGCCTCGATGCTCCCCTGTCCCATCTGGGTGATAGTTTCCGTGGCAAATTCCTCGCCGTACAGCCCGGCGGCACGCTTTGCGATCGCGCCGACACCCCCGGAGAAGAAACGCTTGCCCAGCGGCCCCAGCAGCTTGCCCATGAACAGATTGCTCAGAGCTTCCGGCCCGGCCTCCCACAGGCCATACTGCGTCGCCTCATCGTCGAATTCACGGGCAATGGCATCCC
>CALVGJ010000089.1 GCA_944327045.1 uncultured Desulfovibrio sp. | reverse complement strand
TCCCGATACCGAACCCTACGCCTACGGCATCCTCTGCGCCTTCGGCGTCGATCTGGAGCGGGACGCCGAACGGCGGCCCTTTGCCCTCATCGGCGCGGCCCTGAGCCGCGACAAGCGCGGGCGGGACGGCGACCTCGGCCTGGGGGCGGCCCTGCGGTACTGCGTGGAAGATGAGGAACAGGGCGCGGCGCGCCTGCGGCGTCTGCTCGTCTGCCGCCGTCAGGAGGAGGTCTGCCGCGTGCTGCGGCCGCTGCTCTCGTTCCTGGCGGCACGGGAAGCGCCGCTCTGCCATGCCCGCCTGCTGGGCGAACTGCTGGCCTTTCCTTCCGACGCCGCACGCCAGCGCATCCGCCTGCGCTGGGCGCGGGAATATTCCGGCCATGACGTCGAGGCCGCAACAGCGGAGGAGGGGGACGCATGCGCCAGTTGAGCCGCTATCTTCTCGGCCCCGCCGACCGGCGCGCCCTGCGCTGGACGGATACCTATTCCCTGCACCGCATCGTCTACGATCTCTTTGACGATGTGCGGGGAGAGGACAAGCAGGACAGCAGCGGCATACTCTTTGCCGACAAGGGCGTCCGGCAGGGCGTGAGTCAGGTCATCATCCTTTCGGATCGTCCGCCGCACGCCCCGCAGCGGGGCACGCTGGAGACGCGCCCCCTGCCGGAAAGCTATCTGCAGGCGGAGCGCTATGCCTTTGAGGTCATCGTCAACCCCGTCCGGCGCGAGAACCGCAGCGGCAAAATCGTGCCGGTTCGCGGCCGCGAGGCCATAGCGGACTGGTTTTGCGGTCACGGGCCCGGCTGGGGCTTTGCCGTGCGGGAAAGCTCCCTGCAGGTGACGGACGTGCAGGTGGATCGCTTCCGCAAGGGAACGGCCACGGCCACCATTGCCCGCGCCACCCTGACAGGCGAACTGACGGTAACGGAACGGGAGGCCTTTGTCCGGGCCGCGTGTCAGGGCATCGGGCGCGCCCGCGCCTTCGGCTGCGGCCTGTTGCAGATCGTTCCGCTTGAGCAGTTTGCCTTTTAAAAAGGCAAAATGCGAGGCGGCAGCACAGCGCCGCCCGGCCGAAAGTGAGCGGAAAAACCGCGCTTTTTCCGCGAAACGCCAGGCCGTATGGTGTGAAACGCGAAGCGTTTCACACTGAAAATGCTCTTGTCTGATTCGGTCGCCCTGCGGCCCGAACATATTTTTCAGCAACTTTTTGCCAAGGAAGACACATTATGACCAACAATCCCCTGAAAGGTATCGCCATCGAGTTCCATATCCTGCAATCCTTTCCCGTCACCTGCCTCAACCGTGACGACGTGGGCGCGCCCAAGAGCGCCCTTGTGGGCGGCGTGCCGCGGGCGCGCGTCAGCTCGCAGTGCTGGAAACGGCAGGTGCGTCTGGCCCTGCATGACCTCGGCTTTGCCACGGGCATACGCACCAAGCGGCTTGCCGACATGATCGCCGACGCCTGCCGCGCCCTGAACGCGCCCGAAGATCGCGCCGTCCAGTGCGGCGAGGCCATCGCCGGAGCCCTCACCGACGATACGCTGTTCTTCATCTCGCGGCAGGAGGTGGAACGGCTGGCGGCCTACGCGGCGGAGACGGACTTTGTCCTGCCGCTGGAAGCGGCCAAGGCCAAGAAGGGAAAAAAGGAAGAGGCCGCAACGGAAAAGGTTGCCCTGCCCAAAACGGAAAAAGCCAAGCTCAGAAAATGCCTGTCCTGCGCCAAAAGCGCGGCGGACGGGCTGGACATCGCCCTTTTCGGGCGCATGGTGGCGCAGGATGCCGCGCTCAACGTGCAGGCGGCGGCCGCCTTTGCTCACGCCCTGTCCACGCATCAGGTGGTCAATGAAGTGGAATTCTTCACCGCGCTGGACGACTATACGCGCCTTGTGAAGGACGACCCCGACGCCTTGCCCGGTTCCAGCCACATGGGCACGCTGGAATACAATGCCGCCACCTATTACCGCTATGTGTCCCTCGATCTGGGCCAGCTCTGGGAAAATCTGGGCGGCGACGATCTGGAGCGCGCCGTGGACGGCTTCACCCGGGCGCTCTATCTGGCGGTACCGGCGGCACGGCAAAGCACGCAGTCCGGCGCCTGCCCCTGGGATTACGCGCGCATCCTCGTGCGGCGCGGTCAGCGCATGCAGCTTTCCTTTGAAACGCCGGTGCGCATGGCGCAGGGCGGCGGCTGGCTGACCCCGAGCATGAAGGCGCTGGACGCCGGGCTGGCCCGGCAGGCGGAGCTTGCCGGTTCCCTTTACGGTCGGCTTGCCGAAGTCACCTACGGCGGCGCGGAGGGCGTCTCCATCGACGCCGTGTGCGACGTGCTGCGCACGACCCTTTGCGGCCTCATGGAGTCGGCGTCATGAGCGTTCTGCTCCTCTGGCTGGAAGGGCCCCTGCAATCCTGGGGAGCGGATTCCCGCTACGGCAACCGGACGACGCTCCCCTTTCCCACCCGTTCCGGCGTGCTGGGCCTGCTCTGCTGCGCCGCCGGACGGGGCGG
>CALVGJ010000088.1 GCA_944327045.1 uncultured Desulfovibrio sp. | reverse complement strand
GGCCGTCGCGCGCATCGGGGATGGCGCGGCCGATGATGACCGACAGCGAATATTCCAGATAGGATTTCCGCAGTTCGTGCTCAATACTGATTTTCGGTTGCTCGGACACGTTTGCCTCGTTGCTTGGGTAGCAGGAGAATCCCCGCCAGCTAGATATCCAGGTCCTGCACGCTCAGGGCATTGCGCTCGATGAATTCGCGCCGCGGGGCCACACGATCCCCCATGAGTTCCTCGAATGCGTCGGACGCCTCGTTGGCGTCTTCCACGGACACCTGAAGGAGAACGCGATTTTCGGGATTCATGGTCGTCACCCAGAGCTGTTCGGGATTCATTTCCCCAAGGCCCTTGTAACGCTGAATATTGATGCCGCGCCGGGCTTCTTCCAGCGTCAGGCGCAGCAGGCTGAACACATCGTCCGCCGTCTGCTCGCCGTCCTTGCGGCGCAGGCTGAAGCTGAAGCCGCCGCACCATTCCCGCAGCTCGTCGAACAACTGCCGCGTCTGCCGGTACAGACGGGAGGCGAAGAATTCCATGCCGCGCCGGGTATGGTGGCTCCCGGTATTTTCAAAGACAGCGAAGACGCGCTCCTCGCCGTCCTCGTCGGCCTCGCGGGAAAGCGTCAGCAGATAGCCGTGCTCATTGAGCCAGGCCAGCAGCGCCTCGTCCCCGGACTGGATAAGCTCCGCATCCACAAAACGCGGATAGGTCGTCAGCGCCAGAAAGAGATCGCGGGCCATGCCCGTGCTTTCGGCATCCGCCACCCGGCTTTCCAGCTTTTCGATATGCCGCATGAGGTCCAGCAGCTTTGCTCCCGTGTATTCCGTGCCGTTTTGGGCAACGATGGTCACATCCTCGCTGACCCGGTTGAGCAGAAAGTCGTTGAGCTCCGCGTCGTCCTTGATGAATTTTTCAAAGCGGGCATTGTGCGCGCGGTAGAGCGGCGGCTGGGCGATGTAGACGTAGCCCTTTTCCACCATTTCCTGATACTGCCGGAAAAAGAAGGTCAGCAGCAGGGTGCGGATGTGCGCGCCGTCCACATCGGCGTCGGTCATGATGATAATCTTGTGGTAACGCAGCTTGTCGAGGTCCGTATCCCCCTCGCCGATGCCCGCGCCCATAGCCGTAATGAGGTTTTTCACCTCCTTGTTGGCCAGCATCTTGTCGAAGCGCGTGCGCTCGGTGTTGAGAATCTTGCCGCGCAGGGGCAAAATGGCCTGATTGCGGGGATTGCGTCCCTGCTTGGCCGAACCGCCTGCCGAATCCCCTTCCACGATGAAAAGCTCGGATTCGGCCGGGTCCTTGCTCTGGCAGTCGGCCAGCTTGCCCGGCAGGGCGTTGTCGGACAACGCTCCCTTGCGCCGCACCAGTTCCTTGGCCCGCCGGGCGGCGTCCCGCGCCCGCGCGGCATCCATGGCCTTTTCCACAATGGTGCGGATATCCTTGGGGTTTTCCTCGAAATATTCGTTAAGCTTGTCGTAGACAACGCCGGCCACGATGCCGGCCACTTCGCTGTTGCCCAGCTTGGTCTTGGTCTGGCCCTCGAACTGCGGCTGCGGCAGCTTGACGCTGATGATGGCCGTGAGACCCTCGCGCACGTCGTCCCCGGACAGCACCGTGCCCTTGAGCTTCTTGGTCAGGTCAGGCTGATTTTTCACATATCCGTTGATGGCCCGGGTGAGCGCCGTACGGAAGCCCACCAGATGGGTGCCCCCCTCGGCCGTGCGGATGTTGTTGGCAAAGGTATGGATATTTTCCTTGTACGCCGTGGTGTACTGCATGGCAAAATCCACGGTCACATTATCCTGAATGCCTTCGCAGTCGATGACCGGATGCAGGGGCGTTTCCCCTTCGTTGAGATCGGTCACGAACTGGCGAATACCGCCCTCTGCGTGAAAGATATGTTCCTGTCCCGTGCGTTCGTCGATGCACTCGATGGTCAGGCCCCGATTGAGGTAAGCCAGTTCCTCGAAACGCTTTTTCAGCGTTTCGTAGGAAAATTCCAGTACCTCGAAAATCTCCTCGTCCGGCTTGAAGGTCACGGTGGTGCCGTGACCGTCCACGCTTTCGCCGATGACGGTCAGCTCGTCCTGCGGCACGCCGCGCGCATAGTGCTGACGGTAGCGCTTGCCGTCGCGCCGCACGGTCACGGTAAGCGATTCGGACAGGGCATTGACGCAGGATACCCCCACCCCGTGCAGGCCGCCGGACACCTTGTAGCTCGTATTATCGAACTTGCCGCCCGCGTGCAGCTTGGTCATGACCACCTGAACGGCGGGCACGCCTTCCTTGGGGTGAATGTCCACCGGAATGCCGCGCCCGTCATCGCGAATGGTCACGGAATTGTCCGCATGCAGGATGACGGTAATGAACGTGCAGTATCCGGCCATGGCCTCGTCAATGGAGTTGTCCACCACCTCATAGACGAGGTGATGGAGGCCGCGCACATCCGTGGAACCGATATACATGGCCGGGCGCTTGCGCACGGCCGAAAGCCCCTCGAGAATGGTGATGGATGCGGCATTGTAGCCGCCGGCATTTTCGGGAGCCATTAGACGTCTTCCTCGCTGTAATAGGTGGTTTCGGAAACCTTCATGGGCATGATGATCACCGTGTAGTCCGGGTCTTCCTCGCCGCGGATGCCGCACGCGCCTTCCGCGCCGGTCATGGTCATGGTCACCGAGGCCGAGGAAAAATGTCCCAGCACATCCATGAGATTGCGCGTGGGGAAGGCGATGCGTTCAATGTTCCCTTCGTAGGTCACTTCCAGACTCTCGCTGGCCGAACCGATTTCCTGCCCCTGAGCATGCAGGATGACTTCCTGCGCCGAAAGATCAAGGTAGGCGCAACGGTCGCTTTCGGTATTGAAAATGAGAATGCGCCCCAGGGCTTCCATGGCATCCTTGCGGGTCAGCGTCAGGCGGCTGGCGCCCTCTCCTTCCAGACGGCTCAGGAAGACGGTATAATCCGGGTACTGATGGCCCGCACGCGGCAGGCTCAGGCTTTCGGCGCCGTCCAGCGTGCGCAGGTACAGACGTTTTTCAGTAATGTCCAGCTCTATCTCGTCCACCCCCAGCCACTTCTTGAGGTCCTGGAGGTATTTTTTCTGCACGAGCACCCCTTCCTGCGGCAAGCGTTCGGCCAGCTCGTCATGCGTGAAGGAAACCAGCGCAAACTGATGGCCGTTGAGGCCGCAGACGTCAATGCGTCCGTTGCCCGTGGGCTTCATGTACAGGCAGGCGATGGCGTCCATGGAATCGTCGTCGCTGATGCAGAAAACCACCTTGTCCAGCACATCCTGCAGGAAGTCGCCGGACCAGGTGACGGCGTTGCCCTGCGGAAAAGCCGAAAAATTCTGAAAGAGCTCCTCTCCGTTGACGGGCAGCTTGTAGCTGCGTCTCCCCTGTTCCAGAAGGAGGGTTCTGCCGGAGGCATCCAGACTGAGGCGCAAGGGCCCGTTGGGGAGCTGACGCACCAAATCCACAAAGGAACGTCCCTGGACGCCGACCAGACCGGACTGCTCCACCTCCGCCGCATAACGGCCGGTAAATTCGATGTTGGCATCCGTGGCCATGATATAAAGATGTCCTTCCTCGGCGCGAAGCCAGATGGAACGCAGATAGGCCGCGCCTGCCTTGGCGGGGATGATGGCTGCCGCCTTGAGCAGGCCGTCGATGATATGCTCTTTGTTTACGGTAAGTTTCATACAGGAAATCCTCATGGTAATAGGCAGTCACGTTTTGTTGCCAACTCGTCTAACCTGCTTGTATGCCTTGATTTATTACTGACATCGACAGGCTTTTTCCGGGAACGTCGCGCACGTTTTCAGGCCCGCTTCCGGGGAGCATGTTCCTCATGGTGCGCTTTTTTCCAGGGCAGCGACCACATTCTGCACATCTTTGTTACTTTCCAGCATTTGTTTAATCTTTTTCACGGCATGGACGACCGTGCTGTGGTCGCGTCCTCCGAACATGCGCCCCAGTTCGGGATAGGAAAGACCCAGACGGCGGCGGCAGACGTACATGGCGATCTGTCTGGCCAGCACAAGCTGCGGACGTCTGCCGTTCCCCAGCACCTCCTCGGGGCGGAGCGCATAGAGACGACAGATTTCTTCCACGATTTCCCGATGGCCCACGGCCGGTTCCGTGCCACCTGTACGGGCGATATTTTCAATGTCTTCCCGGCTCAGGCTGCCCTGCCGCATTTCGGCAAAGGCCGCCACCTTGAGCAGCATGCCCTGCAGCAGCCTGAACTGTCGGCAGCGTCGCGCCAGAAAAAGCTGCTCCTCATGGGAAAGGGGCAACTGCCGCTGACGGCATACGGCCTGCAGGTAGCGAAGGCGGATTTCCAGGTCCGGCTCCAGCAGTTCCGTCACCAGTCCGCTTTCCAGACGTCCGACCAGCCGGCTTTGCAGGCGCTTGAAGGTCTGCGCCGTGCCGGTCAGGGCAAAGATCGCCTGTCGCTGTGCCGGACACTGATCCAGCAGGGAAACAAGATGTCCCTGCCAGGCTTCCTGCCCGATGATGTCCTGAAGATCGTCCAGCAGCAGCACATCCACATGTTGCCAGAAGTGTTCCGGCCGGCGTGCCCAGGCTTCCGCCTGTCGGCAGAAGCGTGATGCCGGCAGGGTCAGGACGCGCAGCCCCTGCCGCGCATACTGGGAAGCCGCGGCCGAGAGAAGATGGCTTTTGCCCGTGCCGCTCCCCCCGTACAGCAGCAGGGGCTGAAATATGGTTCCGGGAGCGTGGCGGACAATGCGGCGCATGGCTTCCAGCGGGAAGGCATTCTTGGCATTGCAGAGAAAATCGTCCAGCGTCTTGTGCGAACCGGAAGAAAGGGGCGGCGCCTGCTTGTCAGCCGGAAACAGGTTCTCCACCGGTTCCGTCGGCCGGGCAGCCGCCGTAACCCGCTGCGGCGCGTGCGGCGGGGATGTTCCGTCCGTTGCGGGCTGACGGCGGGAAATGACGGCGGTGCGGTAACGAACATGTGTTCCCGCCGGAAGACACTGGCGAAGTGCCGTTTCAAACATCTGCCGGTACGGGGAAAAAAAACGCTCGTACAGGGCATGCGGAAAAATGATTTCCACCGTTCCTTCAGCTTCCAGCACGCCGAGACCGTGCAGCCACGGCCGAGGTTCGTGCGGGAGACGTTGCTCCAGCGCCTCGTCCATGCGGCGCAGCAGGTCAGGGAGGGGAGGTGGTGTGTGCCTGTCGCTCAAGGTGCTTTCCCGGCCGCGCGATTCCGCGCGAAGCAAATGAGGAATATAGGCGATTTTTCCCGCTGAAACAAGTGTGGAAAAGGCCCCCTTCACGGGGCCCGTGGCCGACGATGCGGCATCGCGCCCTTTTGCCCGAGCAACCGGTCGACGGGGGAAAGCTGGACAGAAATAGGGCGGCGGGGTATAGATTGAACCGGAGAGGTAACGGAAAAAACTCTATGAAACGTATCTGGTTCATCCTGACCGTCCTGCTGGTGTTCATCGGCATTGTCAGCGCGGTGCAGCTCGGCATTTCCGGAGGACAGGGGCAGCGTCCTCCCGCACAGGCTCCGGAACCGCTCCGACAGGAAGCGGGAACCGCCTCTGCAGGAAAGCCCGCCGTTCCGGAAGCGGAGCGCGAAGGCAAAGCCTCTGCCGCCGGGACGGAGAATCTTCCTGATCCTGAAAACGTGGCGGGTGCGGAAAAAAAGGACCCTCTGCTGGCTCCTGATGCCCGCGCGGAAGTTGCCCCTCCTGCCGGGGATGCCGTGAAGCACGGCACCGTGGAAAAAGGGGATACGCTCAGCACGGTGCTGGAGAGCGTCAGCGCCGAAGGTTCCTTTGAATACGCCAATGCCGTCAAGCAGGTCTTCTCCCTGCGGGCCTTTCGTGCCGGACAGCCTTATGTTGTCGTGACCGATAACGCCACCGGGCGCGTCAAGCGCTTTGAATACGAAATCGACGGCAACCGTCGTCTGGTGGTGGAGGGCATGGAAGACCCCGTTGCCCGGGTGGAGCGTATCGAATATGTGGTGCTGCTGGAAACCATCAAGGCGGATATCGCGGACAATCTCTTTCAGGCCGTGGCCGACATGGGGGAGGGGCCGCAGATCGCCATTCTGCTGGCCGAGCTCTTTGGTTCGGAAATCAACTTCATCCGCGATCTGCAACCCGGCGACAGCTTCAGCGTGCTGGTGGAAAAGCGCTATCGCGACGGCGAGTACAAGGGGTACGGCCGCATTCTTGCCGCCACCTTCACCAATCAGGGCAAGACCTTTGAAGCCTTCTATTTCAAGGACGGCAAGGAACGCCCCCAGTATTACAACCGCAAGGGCGAAAATCTGCGCAAGACCCTGTTGCAGGCTCCCCTTTCCTTCACACGCATAACCTCGCGCTTCAGTCACAACCGCAAGCATCCCATTCTTGGGTACAGCCGTCCGCATCTCGGTGTGGACTACGGCGCGCCCACGGGAACGCCCGTCAAGGCCGTGGGGGACGGCGTGGTCATCAAGCGCGGCTGGGCCGGGGGATACGGTAACCAGATCATTCTCAAGCACGATGCGGGGCTGGAGTCGTGGTACGCCCACCTTTCCGGCTATGCGCGCGGTCTGAAGAAAGGTCAGCGCGTCCGGCAGGGGCAGGTCATCGGCTTTGTGGGCAGCACGGGACTTTCCACCGGCCCGCATCTGGACTTCCGGCTCAAGCAGAACGGGAAATTCGTCAATCCCGTCAAAGCCATCAATCCGCGCGGCAAGCCGGTATCAAAGGGGAACATGGCGCGTTTCAACGAGATCATGAAACTGGAAAGCGCCTACCTGAACGGAGAAAAAAGCCTGTCCGACTACACGGTGGACAGCATCGTCAATCTTGCCCCGTCTCCTTCTCCCGGTGTCCGGGAAGAAGAGGAAGAAAAGAAAACGGATGACGACAAGGGCAAACGCCGCAAGCAGCGCTGACAGAAGCGCTCCGGCGCGAGCGCCTGTCTCCTGAATGTCGTATTGCCCTTTGCGTTTTGTGGGAGGAAAGTCATGTTGCTTGCGGATCCAGTCACACAGTTGAGCGGCGTCTGGCAGCGTGTGGTCGGCGGACAGGTTTTCGTGGTCAGCGGGACGCCCGACAGGCAGTCGGACCCTGTGGCAGCCGACAGCCCCCTGGCGGTAAGGGCCTCCAGCTTTTTTTTTCTGGGGCCTGACTGGCTGGCCATTTCGGCCAGCATGGAAGGGTCCGGATCGGTCATCAATGTGGTGCTGTGAGCTGAACGGCACGGGAACAATACTTTTCGGATGACGCCGCGCACAGAAGCGGAGTGTTTGTCCACGCAAGCGGCACCTCGGAAATGGGTGCCGTTTTGTGTTTTCAGTCTTTTTTAGAGCGTTTTCAGTGCACACCATACGGCCTGGCGTTTCGCGGAAAAAATGCGGTTTTTCCGCTCGCTTTCGGCCGTGCGGCGCTGTGCTGCCGCCCCGCATTTTGCCTTTTTCAATGGCAAAATGCTCTATTCGGCAAAGAGTGAGGCGACGGAGAAAGCACGATGGTGATTCTCATCACGGGAGCGACGCATACGGGAAAAACCCTGCTGGCGCAAAGGCTTCTTGAAAGGTATGGCTATCCGTATTTGTCCCTTGATCTTTTGAAAATGGGCGCGATACGAAGCGGAATGACTTCGCTTACGCCCTACGATGACGCGGAACTGGAAGCCTACCTGTGGCCAATGGTTCGGGAGATGGTGAAAACCGCTGTGGAAAACGGGCAAAATCTCATTATTGAAGGGGGATATATTCCCCATGACTGGCAGGAAGATTTTTCGCAAGAATATGCACGGAAAATTCGCTATTACTGCCTTGTCATGAGCAGTGACTATATCACACGCCATTTTTCGACCATAAAAAAATATGCCGATGTTGTGGAAAAACGTATCTCGGATGAATGGTGTACGTTGGAGTATTTGCTTGAGGAAAATGCCAGATACCAGAATTTGTGCGAAAAAAACGGCCTTACCTGCCTGGTGATAGATAAAGAGTATCGCCTTGATATTGAATTATAGCGGGAAACGTAATTTTCCCTGTTTCCGACCGGCGGAAAGCCCGGGAAAATGTTCCATGCCACCTGGCTGTGTTCAGCACGGAACAGACG
>CALVGJ010000087.1 GCA_944327045.1 uncultured Desulfovibrio sp. | reverse complement strand
GCATCGGCAGCACCCCTGCGCAGCGCAAGCTGTTGGACTCCCTTGGCCTCAAGCGTCGCGAAAAGGTCAGGACGTTCCAGGACACCCCGGCCATCCGGGGCATCATTGCCAAAGTTTCGCACCTGGTAGCCGTGGTTGACTAGGCACGGTACCGGAGGAGTATAGATCATGCAGTTGCACAATCTCTTTCCTTTTCCGGAAGAGCGCAAAACCCGCCGTCGCGTCGGCCGTGGTGCCGGTTCCGGCCTTGGCTGCACGTCGGGCAAGGGTCACAAGGGCCAGAATGCCCGTGCCGGCGGCGGCGTCCGCCCCGGTTTTGAAGGCGGCCAGATGCCCTTGCAGCGTCGTCTGCCCAAGCACGGCTTCAAGAACTTCCTGTTCAAGGTGACCTACGACGTCATCAATCTGGATCGTCTGCTGGAAGCCTTTGCGGGCAGGAGCGCAATCACCCTTGATGATATCTACGCCCGTGGGCTTGCCCGCATGGGTGCGCCGGTAAAGGTGCTGTCCCGCGGTGAAGTGAGCACGGCCGTCAAGGTGCAGGCGCACAAGTTCAGCCAGGCTGCCGCGGAAAAAATCCGCAACGCCGGCGGCGAAGTGATTGAACTGGAAGCGGCTTCCGCAAAGAGCAACTAAGTAAACACGTCCGACCGCAAGTACGCGCCGCGCCATTGCTCCCTGTGGGCAGTGGCGGGCGCCTTCACCGTGCGGGGGCAAAAAGAACGAGTATTGCATGGCATCTGGAACCATGAACACCATGGACGGGCAGCGTTCGCTCGTCAAACGTCTTTTCTGGACGTTCCTGCTTCTGTGTTGCTACCGCATCGGCGTGCATGTGCCGGTGCCCGGCGTGAACACCGGAGCCCTCAAGGCTTATGTAGATAGCATGCAGGGAACGCTCTTCGGCATGTTCGACATGTTTTCGGGTGGCGCGCTGTCCAATGTGTCGGTCTTTGCCCTAGGCGTCATGCCGTACATCTCGGCGTCAATCATCATGCAGCTTCTGCAGGTGGTCAGCCCTGACATCAAGCGCATGGCCAAGGAGGAAGGGCAGGCAGGGCGGCGAAAGATTACGCAATGGACCCGCTACCTCACGGTGCTCATCACGCTGGTGCAGGGACTGGGGATATCCGTGGGGCTGGAGGCCATGAGCAGCCCCTCCGGAGATGCCATTGTGCTTGAGCCGGGCTGGCAGTTCCGCATGCTGACGATGGTGACCTTTACCGCCGGCTCTATGCTTGTTATGTGGTTCGGCGAGCAAATTACCGAGCGCGGCATAGGAAACGGCATCTCGCTGATCATCTTCTGCGGCATTGTCGTGGGAATTCCTCGCGGCGCCATGCAATCCATCGAGTTGATCAGTTCGGGAAGCATGTCCATTTTTGTGGCGGTTTCCGTCGTGCTGCTCATGGCGGCGGTGCTGGCGGTCATAGTCTTCATCGAACGTGCGCAGCGGCGCATACCGGTAAGCTATGCCAAACGCCAGATTGGCCGCAAGATGTTCGGCGGGCAGAATACCCATCTGCCGCTGCGCCTTAACACTGCCGGCGTCATTCCGCCCATCTTTGCCTCTTCGCTCTTGTTGTTTCCGGCCACGGTCGGCCAGTTTGCCACCAATGAATACGTCAAGCTTGTCGCTGACTTCTTTGCGCCGCATACGATTATGTATAACGTCGTCTATGTGGCCCTGATTTTCTTCTTCTGCTATTTCTACACGGCCATCATCTTTGATCCCAAGGATATGGCCGAGAATCTCAAGAAGAACGGCGCCTTCATTCCGGGCATTCGTCCCGGTGAGAAGACGCAGGAGTACATTGATACGGTGCTGTCTCGTCTTACGCTTTCTGGGGGCGTGTACATTTCCATCGTATCGGTCCTGCCCATGCTTATGTACAGCTGGTTCAACGTGCCGTTTTATTTCGGCGGTACGAGCCTGCTCATTCTCGTAGGTGTGGCCATGGACTTCATGAATCAGATAGAGTCGCACATGATTTCCACTCAGTACCAGGGACTCATGAACAAGGCACGCAAGACCGGCAGGATGTAGGCTCAAGGATACTTTCATGAAAAAATACCAGGGCGCATTTATCAAGAATGACCGTGAAATCGCCTGCCTCAGGGAGGCGAATCGCATGGTGGCCAATATTCTTGACGCCATCGGGGATGCTGTGGCTCCCGGGGTGCCGACCATGCGCTTTGAGGAAATTGCGCGCGACATGTGCGCAATGTACAAGGTGAAACCGGCATTTCTCGGTTATTGCGGCTTTCCCTATGCCACCTGCTGTTCCGTCAATGAGCAGGTTGTTCATGGTTTTCCTTCCCCGCGGCTGCTTGAGGAAGGCGATATCGTGAGCGTGGATATGGGAGTGGTGTACGAGGGGTTCGTGGGGGACGCCGCACGGACTTTTCCCGTAGGGCAGGTGAGCGCAGAAGCTCGCCGTCTCATGCAGGTGACTGAAGAAAGCCTCTATGTCGGCATTGAACAGGCCCGGGCAGGCAATGATGTCTATGCCATCGGGGCTGCGGTTCAGGCCTATGTCGAGGCCGCCGGATTCAATGTCGTGCGTCGTTTCGTCGGCCACGGTGTCGGCGCAAAGATGCATGAAAAACCGGAGGTGCCCAACTTCAAGCCCGCCATGCGGGGACTTACCCTGCAGAACGGTATGGTGATCGCCATCGAACCCATGGTGACCATCGGAACCTATGAAGTGGACATTCTGGAAGACAAGTGGACTGCCGTAACGCGGGATGGCAAGTGGGCTGCGCACTTTGAGCACAGCGTCGCCATAACGCACGACGGCCCGCGCATCCTGAGCATCTCGGATCGCGGACTTAACCGGCAGACCATTGGTAGTTGACAGTTGAACAAAAGATGGATAAAGGTTTCTGTTCCTGCCGCCCCATCCTGGGGGAGGAGCAGCCCACTGGCCCGGATTTCCGGCCGGGATCGCGGCAAGCAAATTCGGGCTTGCAAGGCGTGGCCTTGCCGCCAATTGGAGACGTGTTATGAAAGTCAGACCTTCCGTCAAGAAAATATGCCCCAAGTGCAAAGTGATCCGGCGCAAGGGCGTTCTTCGAGTTATCTGCGAAAACCCCCGGCATAAGCAGCGCCAGGGCTAGGCAGGAGACGTACTGTGGCGAGAATTGCAGGTGTTGATTTGCCGCGCGGCAAACGGGTGGACATTGCTCTCACCTATATTTATGGCATCGGCCGTACGACGGCCCTCAAAATCCTCGACACCACGGGTGTCAACTGGGAACGCAACATTGACGACCTTTCCGCCGACGAAGTGAACGAGATTCGTAAGGAGCTCGAGCAGAACTACAAGGTGGAAGGCGACCTTCGCCGTGAAGTTTCCAGCAATATCAAGCGGCTCATGGACATCGGCTGCTACCGTGGTCTCCGTCATCGTCGCGGTCTCCCCGTGCACGGTCAGCGTACCCACACCAACGCCCGTACCCGCAAGGGTCCCCGTCGTGGCGCTGTGGGCAAGAAAAAGTAACATTGATTCGCGCAAACGAGATTGAGGGATAGTAGTCATGGCCAGACCCAAGAAAGCGGTCAAGAAAAGGGAAAAGAAGAATATTCCTGTGGGCATTGCCCATATCCAGGCTTCTTTCAACAATACCATTATTACGTTTACCGATACCCGCGGCAATGCTGTGAGCTGGGCTTCCTCCGGCCAGAGCGGATTCAAGGGATCGCGTAAGTCCACCCCCTTTGCCGCTCAGGTGGCAGCCGAAACCGCGGCCCGCAAGGCCCAGGAAAACGGCATGCGTACTGTGGGCGTCTATGTGAAGGGACCCGGTTCCGGTCGTGAAGCCGCCATGCGCGCCATCGCCGCCGTCGGTTTCCGTGTGGCTTTCATTCGTGACGTGACGCCCATCCCGCACAACGGATGCCGGCCGCCCAAGCGCCGTCGCGTCTAGTTGCGGAACGCTTCAGCTACAAGAGGATTGATTCATGGCCAAA
>CALVGJ010000086.1 GCA_944327045.1 uncultured Desulfovibrio sp. | reverse complement strand
GACTTCCTTGATGTAAAGCTTGTTGCCTTCTTCCACGGAAATGATCAGGACGGCCCCCTTGCCGCCCTGCCGGGATTCCAGCCGGTAGGAAGCCTTGGCCAGATAGTAGCCCTCCTTGCGGTAGAGCTCGTTGATCTTCTGGAGGTCGTCTGAAATGAGCTGTTCGTTGAGCACGTTCCCGCTGCGCGTGCCCATGGCCGCCAGGACGTCGTCGGCGTCCACGGCGTCGGAGCCTTCGACGATGATGTTTTCGATGCGGGGCTTCTCGGTGACGGTAAAGACGAGCACATTGCCTTCCAGCGTGGCCTGCACGTCGTTGAAATAGCCCATCTCCCAGATGCGCTTGACTTCTTCGTTGATGGCGTCGGCATCCGGGCTGTCGCCACGGCGGATGGTCAGGCGGGTCAGCACCACATCAGGATCCATGACCTGCAGGCCGCGCACCTGCACATCGGCAAGCCCTTTGGCGGCTCCCTGCATGGGGACGAAGCTGGGCGCGCGGTCGGCAGCGGGAGCGGCAAGGGGCGCGGCGGCAGGCGTCGGGGCTCCCGCGCCCATGACGCTGGCGGCGCGTCCGGCCAGATCGCCGGCGCATTCGGACAGCGCAAGGAGCGAATCCCGCTCGAAGCGGGCGGGCACGGCCTGTCCTTCTTCCACAGGCACAAGGCGGGTATCCATGCTGAAGCCCGCCCCCACCTGACTGAAGCTGCCGTAGACGACCATATCAGCCCCGGCCATACGGCCAAGACGCCGGGCTTCGGCAAGGTCCACGCTGCCGTTGCCGCCACGGGCCAGCAGGCCGCGGGCCTTGTCCATGGGGATGAGGCTGAGTCCATTCTGCGCAAGCTGGTCACAGATAAGCTGGGGCACATCCTGCGAGGCATTGGGCATTTCCGGGCCGGCCGTGGCCTGGAAGGGCAGCACGAGCACCGTCCGCCCGGCCGCGTCCGCCACCGTGACGGCGCACAACAGCAGCAGCGCCGGCAAAATGAAGAGGGAGGAGAGCCTACGCAAACACTTTTTCATACAATATCCCCGCTCTGAGTTCCAAACTGCGATGCATGATGGCGGCCAGTTCCCTGTTGTGGGTGACGACCACAAGCGTCATGCCCAGTTCCTTGTTCAGCTCCGTCAGCAGTTCGCCCACCTGCGCCCCGGTATGCTCGTCGAGGTTGCCTGTGGGCTCGTCGGCCAGCAGGACCCGCGGGCGCATGAGGATGGCGCGCGCTATGGCCACGCGCTGCCGCTCGCCGCCGGACATGGTGGCTACCGAGCTCTCGATGCGATGCGAAAGCCCGACCCTGTCCAGCATCTCACGCGCAAGGGGCAGGACGTCGGCAGGGCGACGCCCGGCCACGAAGGCGGGCATCGCCACATTTTCCACCGCCGTGAATTCCGGCAGCAGATGATGGAATTGAAAGACGAAGCCCAGCGAGACATTGCGGAAGTGCGCTTTTTCATCCGCGTTCATGCTGGCCAGGTCTTTACCGTCGAACAGGATACGTCCTGATGAGGGAGTATCAAGAGCTCCCATAAGATGCAAGAGGGTCGACTTGCCCGAACCGGAGGCCCCTACAATGGCCAGGGACTCTCCTTCATCAATTACCATATTGATATTCTTGAAAATCTCTAGATTTTCAGGGCCGTCGAAATGTTTGCTCACATCGAGAAATCGGTACAGTTCGGACATGGCGTTTATTCGTAGCGCAGAGCTTCGGCCGGAACGAGCCGGGCGGCCTGCCGTGCCGGGTAGAGAGTGGCCAGAAAGCAGAGCAGCATGGCGCTGGCGCCCACGATGAGCACATCGGGGACGGTGATGATGATGGGGAGGTGGTCAAGGGTGTAGACGTTTTCCGGCAGCTTGATGAAGCGGTACTTGCGCAGGGCCCAGCCGAGGGTAAGTCCCATGCCGTACCCCAGCAGAATGCCGACCAGTCCGATGATGGTGCCCTGGAGCATGAAGATGTTGCGTATCATGCGGCTGGTGGCGCCCATGGACATCATGATGGCTATGTCGCGCGTCTTTTCCATGACCAGCATGACCAGAGAGGTGACGATGGAGAAGGAACCGATGAGCACCACCATGGCCAGCAGGATGAACATGCCGATCTTTTCCAGCTTGAGGGCCGCAAAGAGGTTGGCGTTCATCTCCATCCAGTGACGAACATAGAAGGGCGAGCCCAGCTCGCCGGCCAGTTCGTTGGCAATGAGGTCGGCCCGGAACAGGTCGTCCACGGTGATTTCAATGCCGGTCAGATAGCCTTCCGGGAGGCCGAGAATGCTGCGGGCCACGTCCAGCGCAACAAAGGCCAGGGAGGAATCGTACTCGAACATGCCGGTCTTGAAGGTGCCCACCACCACAAAGGGCTTGACGTCGGGCTGATAGCCGGTCGCCCCCTTCTTGCCGGAAGGAGTGAGCAGGTTGACCCGGCTGCCGAGAACCACGCCGAGGCGTCGGGCCAGCTCGTCGCCGATGATGATGCCCGGCAGGCCCTCCCGCACGAGGTCGCCTACGGCGCCCTGACGTAGCTTGCCCAGCATGGTGACCACTTCCGGCGCTGTGGCCGGGTCCACGCCGCGCAGCACAATGCCCTTGACGCTGCCGTTGGCGGAAACCATGCACTCGGTATAGATGAAGGGCGTGGCGCCGGTGACGTGAGGCACCGCCAGTGTCCGCTCCCGCAGGTCCGGCATGCGCTGAAAGGCCGCGGGCTGATAGGACATGACGATGCCGTGGGCGTTGGCCCCGAGAATCTTGTCCCGCATGTCGGTGGTCAGGCCGTTGTAGACGCCGAGAACGACCACAAGAGCGCCGACCCCCAGAGCCACGCCGAGAATGGACATGAGCGAGATGACCGAAATGAAGGTCTGCTTGCGGCGCGAAAACAGATAGCGCCGGGCCACAAAAAAGGCGAAGGAGGATCGGCCCACCTAATACTCCGGCCGCAGCAGCGGGAAGAGGATGACTTCGCGGATGGAGGCCGAGTCCGTCAGCAGCATGACCAGACGGTCGATGCCGACGCCCTGTCCGGCAGCGGGGGGCATGCCGTATTCCAGTGCGCGGAGGTAATCCTCGTCCATGCAGTGGGCTTCGTCGTCCCCGGCTTCCTTTTCGCGCACCTGCGCCTCAAAGCGGTTGCGCTGGTCCATGGGATCGTTGAGCTCGGAAAAGGCGTTGGCCATTTCCCTGCCGGTCATGAAAAGCTCGAAACGATCGGTGATGTCCGGATTTTCGTCGTTGCGGCGCGAAAGAGGGGAGATGGCCGTGGGGTAATGGTAAATGAAGTGCGGCTGCACGAGTTTTTCTTCCACATCCAGATCAAAGAGCTTGGCCTGCATCTTGCCCAGCTCCTCGCCCTCGGCGACCTTTTCGCCACGCTCCTTGAGATAGGCCTTGACCTTGTTGTAATCGGTATAGAAGGAGGGCGCATGCCCGCCGACCTGCTCCAGCGACTCATGAAAGGTCATCCGCTTCCAGTGGCCGGGCGTCAGGTCGATTTCCTGTCCCTGATAGGTAATGACGGTGCTGCCGCAAACCTTTTGGGCCAGCCGGGCAAAGAGCTCCTCGGTCAGGTCCATGAGATCGCGGAAGGTGGCATAGGCCCAGTAAAATTCACACATGGTGAATTCGGGATTGTGGCGGGTGTCTATGCCTTCGTTGCGGAAGTTGCGGTTGAGCTCGAAAACCTTTTCAAAACCGCCCACAAGCAGGCGCTTGAGGTAGAGTTCGGGCGCGATACGCATGTAGAGCTGCAAATCAAGCGCATTGTGATGCGTGATGAAGGGGCGGGCCGTGGCCCCGCCGGCAAGAGGCTGCATCATGGGGGTTTCCACTTCCATGAAGCCCTTTTCCTGCAGGAAGGAACGGAACTCGCTCACAATCAGGCTGCGCTTGCGGAAAATATCCCGCGCGCGCTCGTTGACCGTCAAATCGACATAGCGCTGACGGTAGCGCGTTTCCATGTCCTTGAGGCCGTGATATTTTTCCGGCAGGGGGCGCATGGAGCGCGTGATGAGCTTGAGACTGCGGCAGGCAATGGTCAGTTCATTGGTCTTGGTGCGGAACAGGTGGCCGGAGACGCCGACAATATCGCCGATATCCAGCTTCTTGACCACGGCAAAGACGTCTTCGGGCAGCTCTTCGCGGCTGGCATAGCACTGGATGCGCCCGCTCTGATCCATGAGATGGAAAAAGAGCACCTTGCCGAAACTGCGCAGCGAAACGATGCGCCCGGCCAGGGCAAAGACATCCCCGGCCTGGTCCAGCGCCTCCCCTTCCAGTTCGCCGAACTGCTCGAGCACTTCGCCGATGGCGTGCTCCTTGCGGAAGTTGTTGGGGAAGAGCGGCACCCCGGCGTCCAGCAGGTCACAGGCCTTTACCACACGATTCTTGACCACCTCGTTGAGGTCGTCACGTTTGGCAAGCCCTTCCAGCATGGGCATGAAATAGGCGGCATGGGCGGACTTGGTGTTCAGTTTCACCCTGGGCTTCTGCGGACTCTTTTCCCGATCTTCCACAACTCATCTCCTCGCGGCGCACGCGCCGATAATTGCTGGAGCAGCCTAGTCCAAGCCTCGGCGGCAGTCAAGAACCCGCCCGCGGCGGGCGGGCGTTTCTTCGTGCGCCCGGCGCATTTCCAGCGACTTGTCTTTCTTGGCGTCATACGCCATAGTGCACCCCTTGGCGTTATATTACAGAGCGAGGCGCAGATGAAAAAACTGAGTATTTCCTTTCTGGGGCGCGACTGCCCCGGGGCCGTGTCCACGGTGAGCCAGATTCTCGGCCAGAGCGGCTGCAATATCGTGGAGGTGACGCAGACCATTCTGGCGGGCGAGTTCGCCGCCATCTTTATTGTTCAGGCTCCCGATACGCTGGAGCAGGAAGAATTGCGGCGTCTGCTGCTGACCGGGCTGGAGGCCGCCGGGCAGGACCTGTCCGTGCTGGTGCGTCCGGCCGTGGAAGGGCAGTGGGGCACAGGGATCGTCTGCGACCCCTTTGTGGTGACGGCGGACGGGCCGGACCATACGGGGCAGATTGCGGCCATGAGCCGCATCTTTGCCCAGCACAGCATCAATATTGAGAGCCTCAAGGCCATTCTTGGCGAGGGCGGGCCCAACCATGCGCTCTTTGTGTTCGAGGTCATGGTGCCGGAAGATGTGGACCTTGGCCGCCTGCGCCGTGAGCTGGTGGTGGAGGGCAAGAAGCACGACCTGCGCGTGAGCGTGCAGCATCGGGACATTTTCGAGGCCGTGCATCGTGTGGCCTCGTTCTGAGAACGCGCTTATGCGATGCGTTGCGCTGTTTCTGCTGGCTGCCTGCCTCTGGCTTCCGGCGGCCGTGACGTCCGCCGCGGATGCCACGGGGGAGGAAGGGCAGTCCGCTCCGAAGGCAGGCCTTCTGGAAGTGGCCCCCCCAGAGGGCTGGGCCGCGGAAGATGAGGTCACCGCAGGCATGTTTGCGGGCTGTCGAAGCTATGCCCGTACGGACGGGCTCTTTGCCCTGATGGCCTGTAACGAGGATATCGATCTTTCCGGAAATACGGATGACGGCTACCGTCGGCTCGGCGACGCCCTTGTCCGCAGCAACGAGGAAGGTGTCCTGCTGCTTGTTCCCCGCAAGCAGGAAAAGGGGGCGGGCCTTTTTGTCCTGCTCGGCGCGCCGGAGTCCGTGTGGCGACGGCAGGAGGCCGCGCCCATGCTGGCGGCCTTTGCCGGGGCCTTTGCCGTTCCCGACGCCCTGCTGGCCGAACCCATCGACCCGTCCGGCTATCTGGGACTCTTTTCCTTCGAGAATCAGGCCCGGGAAGACGAACTCGGCTGTCCGATCTACGTGCGTGCATTGCCGGGCAGCACCAACGGCAAGCTGCTGGCGGCCATCCTGCCCTACAATGCCGCCTGGCTGGACAAGTCGGAACTGCTGGCGGCCCTGGAAGCCTTCTGGGGAGAACTCGCGCCGGAGGGCGAGCACTGGGCAGCCGGGCCGAAACGGCATGCCGCGCTTGCCGCCGACGGACGGGCCGTCTGCCTGCTCATGGCCGTCACCGAGGAAACAACGGATACCACCGAGGCGATCCGGCAGGCCATGCGTGAACTGGCCGCCTTTGTCTGGTAATCAGCGCCGCAGGGTTTGCCCTGCTCATTCAGCAACTCATGGCGTCCCCGTGACGCTTTTCTGGAGATAGCATGCTTTCCGAACGCGAAGTCACCAGTACCCTGAACATGCTCCGCAACGAACACCTTGACGTGCGCACCGTCACGCTGGGCGTCAGTCTTTTTGACTGCGTGAGCCACGACCTGCAACTGTTTACCGACAACGTGCGGGCCAAAATTCGCCGCTACGCCGCCCAGCTTGTGAGCGTCTGCGATGAAGTGGGCGACAAGTACGGCATCCCCGTCGTCAACAAGCGCATCAGCGTCAGCCCCATTGCCGTGGTGGGCGCTCCCTTCGGCCCGGACGGCATGGTGCGCGTCTGTCGTGCGCTGGACGAAGCCGCCAAGGAGGCGGGCGTGGACTTTCTGGGCGGCTTTTCCGCACTGGTGGAAAAGGGTTTCGCCAAGGGGGATCGTGCGCTCATCGAAGCCCTGCCCGAGGCGCTGGCCACCACGGACCGCATCTGCTCCTCCATCAACGTGGCTTCCTCGCGCAGCGGCATCAACATGGATGCCGTGGCGCTCATGGGGCGCCAGATTCTCAAGGTGGCCGAGGCCACGCGCGACCGCGGCGGCCTCGGCTGCGCCAAGCTTGTGGTCTTTGCCAACATCCCGCAGGACGTGCCCTTCATGGCCGGGGCCTACCTCGGCGTGGGCGAGCCGGACGTCGTCATCAACGTGGGCGTCTCCGGGCCCGGTGTGGTGAAAAAGGCCATTGACCGCGCTCTGGAAACCGGGCGCAACGACCGCGGACAGCCCATGACGCTGCTGGATGTGGCCGAAGTCATCAAGCGCACCGCCTACAAGGTCACCCGCGTGGGCGAAATGATCGGTACCGAGGTGGCCCATCGCCTCGGCCTGCCCTTCGGCGTGGCCGACCTCTCGCTGGCTCCCACCCCCGCCGTGGGCGACAGCGTGGGCGAAATCTTCCAGTCCGTGGGCCTGTCCAGCATCGGCGCGCCCGGCACCACCGCCGTCCTCGCCATGCTCAACGATGCCGTGAAAAAGGGCGGCGCGTTCGCCTCCTCTTCCGTGGGCGGCCTGTCCGGCGCCTTCATTCCCGTTTCCGAGGACTCCAGCATTGAGGCCGCCGCCACTTCCGGCCTGCTCAGCCTCGAAAAGCTGGAAGCCATGACCAGCGTCTGCTCCGTGGGCCTCGACATGATCGCCATCCCCGGCGATACCCCCGCCAGCAGCATTTCCGGCATCATCGCCGATGAAATGGCCATCGGCATGATCAACCACAAGACCACGGCCGTGCGCGTCATCCCCGTGCCCGGCAAGGGCGTGGGCGAGGAAGTCTCCTTCGGCGGCCTCCTGGGCAAGGCCGCCATCATCCCCGTCCCCCGCGGCGACGCCTCCGCCTTCATCAACCTCGGCGGCCGTATCCCCGCCCCCATCCACAGTCTGAAAAACTAGTCGGCTTTCTTGCCGGATC
>CALVGJ010000085.1 GCA_944327045.1 uncultured Desulfovibrio sp. | reverse complement strand
GGCTGATGGCGCACGGCCTGCTGCGGCGCTTCCAGCATGTCCTCGCGCAGCACGTCTCCGGCCTGCAGGGGGAGCAGCCACTGGGGCGCATAGCCTTCCGCGCCCGGCGCTTCGGCCGCCGCATTCCAGCAGGCGCAGGAACCGGCCTCCTCCGCCTGCGGCAGGGTCAGCAGCGCGGGGGCGTCCGCATACGCGGCGCAGGCCTCCTCCCATGTGCGCCGAACCAGTGCGATCGATTCCATCGGCCCGGAGGCTACCACAGCTCTACAGATCGCGGATCCGCCGCGGTACTGCTGCCGCAGCAGGCTGTGCAGCCCGGCGGCCAGCGCGTCGGCGGACGGCGCGTCGGCGGAGGCGGGCAGCGTCAGCAGGGGGCGCACCGTGGCGGCCGCGGGGCCTTCCACCTCCAGCGCGGGGCGCTGCGGCGGCAGGGAACCGTTGCGGGCGGTGAGCACCTCGCCCATGAAACCATGAAGACGCCGCATCTTGCCCTGCCAGGAGCAATGTTCCTCGGCATACTGCCGCATCCGGAGGCGGATGTCCGGCTGTTCTTCCGGCAGGCGGGCCAGACGCAGCACCATATCCATGTCGATGGGGCTTTCGTCGGCGGGCACGGCGGCGGCAAAGGGCGGCAGCGGCATGAAGTCCACGTCGCTGCCGCTGAAAAAGAAGGGCAGCCCCTGCAGACAGTATTCACGATGCTTGAGGGCCGCATACTGAAACATGTTGGTGCGGTGGCGGCCCAGCGCACCCACGCCCACATGGCAGGTGGCGGCCAGTTGCCAGAGCGCGCCCTGCTCGAGCTGGCCGTGAATGCGCACGGCATCCCCCAGACGCAACTGCCGGGCCATGAGCCGGTATTTTTCCAGGTCCGGCCCATCGCCCGCAAGGTGCAGCACAAAGCGTTCCTTGCCCTGATACCGCGCCATGCCCAGCAGCAGACGTTCCAGACCGTGCCAGCTCGAAAAATGCGCGGCGCTCAGCAGATGGACGGCATCCTGCGGCGGATGGAAATCCAGCGCGGGGACGGCCTCCGGTTCGATGCCGTTGCCCAGCATGAACGTGGGAATCGGATGATCGATGCGCGAGAGCTCGTAGCGGTTGATCTCTTCCGTCACGCCGCTGAAGGCGGCGGCATAGGCAAGGGAGGCATTGCCCCACAGGCGTTCGTTGACCAGCTCCTGATGGCGCAGTTCCGTCTCCTCGATAGTGTTGTGCTCGAAAATGACCGGCGGCGCGGCGCGCATGAAGCGCAGCAACTGGCGCGTGGCGCAGGGATAGCGGAAAAAGATGATGTCCGGGCGCAGGCTTTCGGCCAGCGCCTGCGCGGCGTTCATGTAGGTGGCGCGGTCAAAGGGACGGCACAGGCAGCGGAAGCTGTAGTCCCGCATTTCCTGCGGCGTGCCCGGGCCGAGCACAAAGCCGTGCGTATCCGGCTCCAGCTCGCGCAGGCGGCGGACTTCCGCATCGAATTTCTTGAGCAGCTGGGGCAGGGTATTCAGCAGGACGGCCAGACAGAGTATGCGCATGCAACCTCCCGGTGGGATGGAAATTTTCGCAGGACGGGGATCAGCGACGGCGCAGGTAGCGATGCGCCGTGCGCAGCATGACCTCGGGATCGACGATGAGCCGCTTGTTCAGACTCTCAATGCTTGCCAGCAGGTTGTCGTCATCCTGTATGCCGGGAAAGAGGGCGTGCACCTCGTCGGCCGCCCGGATGACGTCCTGGCGCAGGTCGGACGGCACGACGGCAAGGGCTTCACGCCGCTTGTACAGTATCCATGAGGCATAGAACAGCTGGATGGCCGCCATGTCGGCCTGACAGCTCCGCGTGGCCTCGAGGCTGACCACCTTTTCCACGGAGCGCAGATATTCCCGGAACAGCTTGCGGCTCAGGGGCGGGGTAAGGTGCCCGATGACCGCGGCGCAGGCAAGGCTCCCCATGGCATGCGCCAGCCAGCCGGCGAACTTGCCCGAAGGGGGGAAGTCCTCCGCCGTGTCCAGCCCGTTGCCGATACGGAAATGCATGGCCGCGTCATGGATGTACTGGCGCACCACATTGGCGGTCATGCTTTCGCCGTGCCGCCGGTAAATGACCAGCCCCTCGGGATTGACGCCGAAGCGGTGTCCGGCAAAAAGGCAGCGCAGCCAGAAGTCCTGATCCTCGCAGGCCCGCAGGCTCGTATCGAACAGCCCCACGGCCCGGGCCGCCTCGCTGCGGATCATGTAGGTGTGCACGGGCGACACGTTGGCATTGCACATGTGGACGTCGATATGGTCGGCATACAGCGGCCAGACGGAATTGGGCTGGGAACGGTCCTCGAAAAGCTGCAGGCACAGGCTGATGCTGACCGACCATTCCGGATGGCGGGCAAAGGCGGCAAGGTGGCTGGCAAGCACCTGGGGGGCCAGCAGATCGTCGGCGTCCAGGAACAGGAGAAAGTCCCCTTTCGCCGCCAGCATTCCCGTATTGCGGGCGGCGGACAGTCCCTGATTTTCCTGATGGATGTAGCGGATGCCCGACAGTCCCGCCGCCACCTCGGCGGTATTGTCGGTGGAGCCGTCATCCACCACGATGAGCTCCACGGAAAAGTCCGCCCCTTGCTGCTGCTGGACGCTCTGCACGGCAATGGGCAGAAAGCGGGCGTAATTGTATGCCGGTATGATGACGGAAACACAAGGTTGCTGTGTGGTCACGACTGTCCCCCGAAAAATGGGCTGGCGTCCGGCGCGGGCTGCCGGACGGAAATGCGTTTCAGGGCTATGGGTAGCAGACTTGTCCCGGCACGAAAAGTAAAATTTTCCGGCAGGGTCGGGGACGTCTTTCCGCTCACAGCAGGCCGTCCGCCCTGTCGGCCAGCGTGGCCATGACGGCGGCCACCATGCGCCGCACGGCACGTCCGCTGCCCTCGGGCAGGCCGGGATGCGGGCAGGATTCGCTCAGGGCGGACGTCAGTTCGGCAAGGGCCACCGGATCGTGCAGCGGCGTTGTCCTGTGCCAGCCGCTTTCCAGCGGCAGGGCAAGCTGTCCCGCACCGGCGGCGGACGGCACAAGGGCCCGCTTGCCCGCATAGAAGGCCTCGCGCTGCAGGCTGTCCGAATCGGTCAGCAGGCAGCGGCAGGCGCACAGGAGGGAAAGCGTCTCCAGCGGCGGCAGCGGATGCACGCCCGAAACGGGCGTGGGCAGGGCGGGCAGATCCGAAAGCAGCAGGATGTCCATATCCGTCAGGCGTCCCCATTCGGCAAGCTGACGCAGGCCGGCAGCGTGTTCCTCCGGGGAGGCGGACTGCCAGAGGCCGTCCAGCGAAACCAGCGCAAAGGCTGAGGCCGTTAGCCGCCGTCGGGCCACGGCCGCGGCGGGGTCAAGATCGGAGCAGGCCTCCTGAAACAGATCGTACAGGGCGTCGCCCACCACACAGACGCCCTCGGCAATGCCTTCGGCTTCCAGGGTGCGGGCCTGATGTGCGTCAAGGCAGCAGCGCAGCAGCGCCTCTTTGTCCAGAAATTCGTGACTGGCCCGCAGGGCGCCACCGTCGGGGCGCTGTCCCGCTTCCAGATGGAGGAGGGCTATGCCTTCCCGCAGGGCGGCCTTGCCCGCGGCAAGTGCCGCCTCGCCGCCGCCGAAGACCAGCAGGGCGTCGGGATGTTCCGCCCGCAGCAGGCTGCGGAGTTCCTCTTCCTCCGCAGTCGCCCTGAGCGTGCGAAGCGGGGCAGGCGCGGGCAGGGAAGGGCGGACGGACGGGGGCAGGGCCTCAAGGATCAGACTGCGCCACGCGCCGTGGGCTTCGGCCAGCCGGGCAACGGCCGCGGCCATGCGGTAATGGGGGCGTGAGGCGGCAAACAGGGCGACATGCATGATGATTTTCTCCCGGAGCGGACAGGGGGGAGTATGCGCATTGTCCCGCTGTCTGGCAAGGCGGAAGGCGTCCTTTTCTCCCGTTTGGAAAAGGGGGAGCAAGGTGCTCACGCGGCCTTTGCGCATTGACACGATACTGCCGGAAGCGTAGGGTAAGTCCGAACCAGTTTTCTGGTGGACGTCCAGCACGGACGTCCGTTCTGGTGATGCAATCTGAACGAGGAGATGTCGTATGAAGTTCGCCCTGATTCCGGCTGCCCTGCTGTCGCTGGCTCTGGTCGCACCCGCATTGGCCGCCCCTGCCGTTCCCGCCGACGGGCTGGAAATGGTGGGCTCCAACCCCAAAAAGGTTGTGAAGTTCAATCACAGCACCCACAAGGACATTGAATGCACGGTGTGCCACCATCCGGTGGACGGCAAGGAAAATTTCGCCAAGTGCGCCACGGCCGGTTGCCACGATGATCTGGCGGGCAAAAAGGGGACCAAGAGCCTGTACTACGTCGTGCACAGCAAGAAGGACGTGAAGTTCCAGTCCTGTCTGCAGTGCCACGACAAGATTGTGGCCGAAAAGCCCGATCTCAAGAAGGACCTCACCGGCTGCGCCAAGTCCAAGTGCCATCCGTAGTCCTGCCGTCATTTTCCAGCTTTCAGGCCGCGACATTGTCGCGGCTTTTTTTTCTTTCGGGCGACTGCTGAGGTCAATGTGCCCTTGTTTGCCTTTTGCCCCCTAAACTGCTATTCTTTTTTGTCGTTTTACACTAAAGAGCAATTCCTTCACCCATAAGGTCCCAACCCGCGAGGCTGCCATGACGGCTGATACCGAAGAAATCATTGATCTGACCGATCTCATCGAGGAGGGGGTGCCCTCCCCCCAGGCTTCCCGTTCATCCGCGGAAAAGGACAGTCTGGCCGAACAGTTGCAGAGTCTCAACGACGTTCCCCATACGTCGGGCAGCGCCATCGACAGCCTGTTGCAGGAAGCGGGGCAAGGGGCGGCCGCACCGGAAACGGTGGAGGAGCTGCATTCCCCCAGCCTTTCCGGGCCGGATGCGCCCTCCCAGGGGCCGGACGAAAACCCCAACGAAAGAATCGTCATGCCCGGCATAGATGACGTCGATGCCCTGCTGAACCATCTGGATATTCCCAGCCAGCCCCACACGACTACGTCCGCCCCGATTGAGGAGGGCGCCGCACTGGACAGCGCGGTGGAAGACCTTCTCTCTTCCGCGGGCGTCAAGGTGCCGCCGGTGGCCGCCGCTCCGGCTCCCGCACCGTCGGCAGCGGACGAAATGGAGGACCTGCTGCGCGACGTAGGCAGCGGCGCGCCCGCCGCCCCGTCCAAACCGGCCCCGACGACCTCCGCGGCGGACGAAATGGAGGACCTCTTGCGCGACATAGGTGGCGGTGCGCCCTCCGCTCCGTCCAAACCGGCTCCGATGGCCTCCGCGGCGGATGAGATGGAAGACTTGTTGCGCAACATGAGCGGCGGTACGTCCACCGCTTCGGCGCGTCCTTCGCCGGATGATGATATTGAAGCTGCTCTGGATGCGGATTTGTCGTCTCTCATGGCGGATATGGGAGACCCTGAGCTGCCGTCCGCCTCGCCTGCTGCCGAAGTCTCGCCCGAGCGGAAGACTGCCGAGGAAGCGCTGGACGATCTGCTGGCTTCGGATACGGACCTTGAGCTTGCACCGCCCGCAGCCCCCAAAAGGCCTTCGGCACAGCCGGCTTCCGTTCAGGCCAAGGCCGCCCCCAAACCGTCAGCGAAACCTGCGGCCAAGCCCGCGCCCAAACCTGCTGCACAGCCTGCGGCCAAGCCTGCCGCCCAACCGGCAGCGAAACCCGCGCCCAGGCCCGCGTCCAAGCCTGCCGCGCAGCCCGCGCCCAAACCGGCAGCCCAGGCGGCAGCGAAACCCGCACCCAGGCCCGTACCCAAACCTGCTGCCCAGGCCACGCCGAAATCCGCATCCAAGCCTGCCGCCCAACCGGCTCCGCATGCAGCTTCGGCCGCTCCTCAATCCAGAGGACCCGCCGCTGCGGCAGCACCGGTCAGAAAGGCGGCCCCCGCTCCGCAGAAAGGCGGAGCACCTGTGGACAGGGTTCCGGCTGCTTCGGCAAAGCCCTCTGTGCCACCGACGGTGGATGAAATGGCGGCCATGCTTGATGCGGTTTCGGCCGCTCCGGCCGCAGGAGCGAATGCAATGCCTGATTTGGACGATATGTTTACGGAAGAGCTGGCAGCACTGGAGAAGAAGAGCAAGGTAGCGCCCGCGCCCGCTGCGTCCCCGGCCGATGATATGCTGGCCGATCTGGATGCCGCGTTGGGCGATACGTCCGCCACATCCGCGAATATTGCCGACGACATGCTGGCCGATCTGGACGCCGCGCTGAGTGAAACGCCTGCCGCGCCCGCCGCTGAGGCTGTGGCTCCCGCCGCCTCGGCAGCCGACGACATGCTGGCCGATCTGGACGCGGCGCTGGGCGAAACGCCTGCCGCGCCCGCCGCTGAGGCTGCGGCTCCCGCCGCCCCGGCAGCGGACGACATGCTGGCCGATCTGGACGCGGCGCTGGGTGAAACGCCTGCCGCGCCCGCCGCTGAGGCTGCGGCTCCCGCCGCTCCGGCAGCGGACGACATGCTGGCCGATCTGGACGCGGTGCCGGGCGAAACGCCTGCCGCGCCCGCCGCTGAGGCTGCGTCTCCCGCCGCCCCGGCAGCTGACGACATGCTGGCCGATCTGGACGCGAAGGCAGAAGATGTTCCGGCTGCGGAAAGCGAGCTCGTTGCCGCTGCTGTGCCGGTGGAAGATGCCGAAGTTATCGAGCCTGAGGGAGTGACAGAAACCATTTTTGTCGCCGATGTGGCCGATATGCCGGAATCCGGCAATGCGGAAGCCTCGCAGGATGAAGACGCCGTGCCGTCTGCCGCTGTGGCGCAGCTGGTGGATCGTCTGGAAGTCCTTGAAGCCTTTGTCAATGAAACGCGAGAACGGCTCGGCAGTCTGGAAGACGGCTTGTCGGCAGGCAGTCAGGAGCTGGTCGATCGCATAGAAGCTGCGGAAGCGGCGGCGACGGCCGCGCAGAACGCCGGAGCGGATACGGAACGTCTGGAGCAGGTGGAAGCCGCGCAGGGCGCGGTGCAGACCCGTCTGGACGAGCTGGCCGGTCGCGTGGAAGCCGCGGAAGCGGCGGCGACGGCCGCGCAGAACGCAGGAGCGCTTGTGGAACGGCTGGAAAAGCTGGAAACGCAGGCTCGCAGCGTTTCCGCTCGTCTCGATGCGCTGGAAAACCGTCTGGACGAACTGACGCCCGCATTCAACGAACGCATCGAAAAGGCCGCGGCGTCGGCGGCGGCCCGTATTCTGCGCGAGGAAATTACCCGATTGCTGCAGGGCTAGTCTTCGACGCCTTCAATGTCGACAAAGAGTCCCTTCGCCGGTACGGCGGGGGGAAGGTCGCCATACCACACCATGCCATTGCGGGAGCGCCCCTGGGGGCGCTCCCTTTTTTGGCCTGCGGCAGGGCGGCGCATTGTTTCTTGCCAATCGCGGACGGAGCGCATAACATATTTTCGCGCGGCTGACGCGGGATGTCCCGCCTGTCCCGCAAGGGAAATTTTCAAAAAGGGGCGGGGGCCGGCCGTTTCCGTTCCTTTCCCGTCCGGTACGCACCCGTGGTGGGTCACGGCCATTCCCCAGGGACGGGTTTTGCTTTTTTTGAGGAAGTCATGGACAAGGACAGCAAGGAAGCCCTGCAGGTTGCCAAGGAACTGACGGCGAAATTCATTGAGACGCGTACGGTATCCCCCGGAAATTTCGCGGAGATTTTTCCTGCCGTTTTCCGTGTGGTGCACGAGACTATCCGCCGTTGTCCCACACGCGAGGAGGGGGACGCGTGAGCGTATCCGCCCATGACGCCGCTGTGGCCGGCATGTTCGGTCGCATTGCCGGCGTGTATGATGTGGGGAACCGCATTCTGAGCTGCGGCATTGATATCTACTGGCGGCGCGTACTTGCCGACACGGTGCGCCTCGGGCCGACCCGGCGGGTGCTGGATTTGGCGGCGGGCACGCTGGATGTGGCGCTGGCTGTGCGCCGTCGCTGGCCGGAAGCCACGGTTCCGGCGCTGGATTTCTGCCCGCCCATGCTGCGCCGCGGACTGCCCAAGCTGGCGCGTCGCGGCGAGCGGCGCATTCTTCCCGTGGCGGCGGACGCCAAGCGCCTGCCGCTGCCCGATGCGTCCGTGGACTGCGTGACCATGGCTTTCGGCATCCGCAACATCACGCCGCGAAGCGAAGCCTTTCGGGAGATGCTGCGGGTGCTCGTGCCCGGCGGCCGGGCCTGCATACTGGAATTCGGTTCCGGTCGGGAGCGCATCTGGGGCGGGCTGTACAACTGGTATCTGCGCTGTCTGCTGCCGCTCATGGGGCGGCTGTGCTCGGGCGATGATGCCGCCTACAGTTATCTGTCCCAGACCATACGCGACTTTCCCGGTGCGCGGGAGCTGGAGGAGGAAATGCGCCAGGCGGGATTTGCGCAGGCCTGGCACAGACGGCTGACATCCGGCATCGTCTGCTTGCATGTGGGGGAAAAGGCCGCGTCCGGGACGGGAATCAGCGGAACAGCGTCACAAGCAGCAGGCCCAGAATAAGCCCCAGCAGGCCGTAATGGCGCAGGGTCTCCGGAGATTTTCTTGCGAACTCGTTCATTATGCGGCGCATCATGTCGGGAAAGAGTGCCCAGAGGGCTCCTTCCAGGGCCAGGCAGAGGCCGAGGGCGCAAAGGATGAGTTGCGGGGCGGTTCTCATGCTGAAATGATGACCGGCGCGGGGCATTTTGTAAAGGATGAAAACCGGCTGCGGCGTCACATTTCCTCTTTTCCGGCAAATGTTCCGGAAATGCCTGGCAGGTTTTTCTCAGCGGTTCTGACGACGAAAAGAGGTGATTCCCGTGATACTGCTCTGTGCCGCGACAGCGGCGGAAATGCTGGCTGCCGTGCCTGCCGACAGGCTTCCGTACGGTGAGGCGGATTTTCCCCTGCTCAAACCGGTGCCCCTCCGGCTGGGCAGGGAGGAAGGCGTGGCCTGCGTAACCGGGGTCGGCCCCGTCAATGCCGCGCTCGGCATGGGCATTGTCCTTGCCCAGTGTGCGGCGTCAGGTCGGCAGTTGCGGGCCGTCATCAATGTGGGGCTTGCCGGTTCCTTTGATCTGGGGCGCTGGCCGCTCGGCAGTTTGCAGGTGGTGCGGGAGGAAATCTGGCCGGAATACGGTCTGCACGACGGCAGACAGGTGGTGGCGCAGGCCTTCGGCTATCCGCAGTGGAGCGACGGCAGGCATGAGGTGCGCGACAGGCTCACCCTGTCCGGGCCAGCCGAACTGGGATTGACGCTCCGGGGGGCCGCCACAGGGGAGGCGGGCGTGCGTTCGCTCACCGTGGCGGGCGTGAGCGCCAGCGTGCTGCGCGTCCAGCATCTGCGGCAGCTCTACGGGGCGGCGCTGGAAAATATGGAGGGCTTTGCCGTGGCCTATGCCGCTGCCCGTGCCGGGCTGCCCTGTCTGGAAATTCGCAGCGTTTCCAACAAGGTCGGGCCGCGCACCGCCGACGAAAAGGATTTCCCCGGCGCGCTGCGGCAGCTCGGCCGCATTCTGCCCGCTCTCAACCTGGTGTAATGACATGCTATTGCTGAAAGCTCGACTGGGCAGGGAACTGCCCGCCATCAACGGGGCCCTGCAGGACGCCGTGGCCGCGCTGCATCCTTCGGTGCAGCCTGTTGCCCAACACATTCTGGATGCGGGCGGCAAGCGTCTGCGTCCGCTGCTGGTCATCCTGCTGGCTCGCCTGCTGGGGCATGATGACGGGGACGTCTACCCTCTGGCCGCAAGCATGGAAATGCTCCATGCCGCCACGCTCCTGCATGATGACGTGCTGGACAATGCCGACAGCCGCCGCGGCCGGGAGGCCGCCCATGTCCGCTTCGGCGTGGCCGTCACCATTCTGGCCGGAGATGCGCTGCTGGCCTCGGCCAATGCCTGCGTGGCCCGCTATGACGATCCGGCCCTGTGCCGCTGCTTTTCGCAGGCCACCAGCCGCACGGCGGCAGGGGAAATTCTGGAAATCGCCTCGCAGCGGCATGTGGATGTCAGCGCCGAGACCTATGCCGACATCATCCGCGGCAAGACGGCCTGGCTTATTCGTGCCTCCTGCGAAATGGGAGCGCTGCGCGCGGGCGGCAACGTCATGCAGGTGGCGGCCGCCGCCGAGTACGGGGAAAACCTCGGCATGGCCTTTCAGCTGGTGGACGACGCGCTGGACTTCGCCGACAGCGGCGAGACGGGCAAGCCCACGGCCGGGGACGTGCGCGAGGGCAAGTTGACGCCGCCCCTGCGTCTCTACCGGCAATGGCTCGGCGAGGAGGAGCGTGCCGCCTTTGACGCGGCCTTTGTCTGCGGTCTGCTGACCGATGATGACGCCCGGCGCATTGCCGCCGAGGTGCGCGCGCAGGGGTTTGACCGGGCGGCCCGCGAGGAGGCCGTCGCCTATCTGGACAGGGCCCTCATGGCGCTGGATCGCCTGCCCGAAGGCAAGGAGCTGGACGTGCTGCGCCAGATGGCGGAATACGTGCGCGACCGAAAAAAATAGCCATCCTGCCGGGAATTCCGGCGGCATAAACGAGGATAGTATGCTCTATCGTGTGGAAACTGGCCTGCATCCCAACCTTACCGATACGCAGGGCCGCAAGACCGCCCTGCACATCCTGAAGGCGCTGCATGTGGAACTGGCGGGTATCCGGCAGGTGAAGGTCTAT
>CALVGJ010000084.1 GCA_944327045.1 uncultured Desulfovibrio sp. | reverse complement strand
TGGTGGGCAGTACAGGACTTGAACCTGTGGCCCCCGCCTTGTAAGGGCGGTGCTCAACCAACTGAGCTAACTGCCCATGACTCGGCATTCTTACCCGATACGCGCGGCGGCGTCAAGCGGAGCTGGGGGATGTTCTTTTTTCTTTTTTTTTTGCGCTGGCTTGCGGCTGTTGCCCGGCGGGGGGAGACGGGGGGGTGTTCTTTTTTCGTTCGTTGGCTGGCGGATGCTGCCCGGCATCCGGGTCTGGTCGCCTCCCGGCGGGGGGCAGGGGATGAGAGGGGCAAGCCCCTCTACACCCCCTACGACCCCCTACACCCCTTGTCCGCGTGGTGGAGGGCGTCACTATCGCATGTCGTATACCCTGTCCGCCGCTCGCCGCTGGGGGCAATCGGCGCGCATCTTCCCGCGTTGCGGGTGATATGCGCGCCTGCTGCGGCGCTCCCGCTGCGCGGGGATCGCCTCCGCGCCCCGGCTCGCTGGGCTGGCGGGATGTTTCCCGGCATGCGCGTTGCGCGGAGGGGAGCATTTCCCCGGCATGAAAGTTCCTCATGCGCGGCGGGGAGCTGTCCCCATTCCCCCGGCGCACCATATCAAATAAGAGGAAAGCCGCTTCTCCCGCTCCACATCAAGGGACGATATTCCGCCACGACGACAAGTACGCTTCCGGCATGACGTTTGCCCTGTCTTTTTTTGTTGTACCGTGCACGTCGTTTTATTGCGCCGAATCAACAGGAGGAAAACCGTTTTTCCCGTCCCACAGCAAGGGACGCTGTACCGCTTGCGGAGCGGGGACGACGATTCCGCCTTGCTGACGCAAGCGGGGCAGGGCGCGGAGGAGATCGCCGCCCCGAATGGGGCGGAAGCTCCGACGCCGGACGGACGCTCGTCCCGCGTGAGCGCGGGACAGCGGGAGGACGAACGCCCGCTGCCGCGCGGCAGGGAGGAGACGAGGGGACGACCCGCGTAACCGTGCTGCCCGTCAAGAAGGGCTGCCCAGACGCGGGGTACGGGGTTGTAGGGGGCAAGGGGCTGCGCAAGCCCCTGCCCCCTGCCCCCCGCCGGGAGGCGACCAAACCCGGATGCCGGGCAGCATCCGCAATCCAGCGCAAGAAAAGAAAAAGCCCCCCCTCCCCTGCCGGGCCGAAGCCGCAACCCAGCGGAAGAAGAAAAAAAGACCCCCCCGTCCCCCGCCGGGCCGTATCCGCAATCCGGCGGAAGATGAAAAAGAAACACCCCCCGTCCCCCCTCCTCCCAGAAGAGCTCTGCCCGTAACACTTACGGTGTCACGGGCAGGGAGGGTACAGTTTATTTGGCCTATTGGCTGTTGAGTTTCAGGTAGAGGTCCCCGCGCCAGGGGCCGACGCGCTTGCCCAGTCCGCGCAGGCGCACGGGTTTGCCGGGGATGAAGTCCGGCGGAAGGGTGATCTCCACGGTCACGAGGTCGTTGCTGAAGCCGCGGCGGATGCGGAGGCGGATGCGTCTGCCGGGCACAAGGTTGCTGGCGGGCAGGGTGAACACCTGTTCTTCGTCGATCTGCTGGCGCAGCCAGCCCTTGACGGCTCCGGCAAAGCCCTTGCGCAGGCTGAAGCCGGGTTTCTGGTCGCTCCAGGTGACGGCGACTTCCTGTGCCTCTTCCTTGTGGATGCGTTCGCGGCGTTTGTCCGACGTCGTTTCTCCGGAGTCGGCGGGCGGAACCTCGGTATAGGCGGCATCCTGCGAGTGTTCCTCCGTATGGGGCTTTTCCCGCTCCTGCCGGTTCAGTTCGCTATAGATGTCCTCGAAGACGCGGCGGGCAAAGGGGTCGTTGAGCAGGTCCCGCAGGACGTCCTGCTCGGCGTAGCCGTTTTGCTGGGTGTCCTTTCCGGTCTCGGCGTCGGCGGCGTGCGCTTCCTGTTCGTCGTGCGCGGCCTGTTCCTGTCGGGCCTGTTCCTGCGCGGCCTGCTGGGCCTGCTGTTCCTCCCGTCTGGCGCGGGCCTGCTCCTCGGCGCGGCGTTTTTAGACCTGTTCGCGAATGAGGCGCTCGCGTTCCTCGCGGGCGCGGCGGCTTTCGGCGGAGTCGCGGGCCTGCTCTTCGGCGCGGCGTTTTTCGACCTGTTCGCGAATGAGGCGTTCACGTTCTTCGCGGGCGCGGCGGCTTTGGGCGGCATCGCGGGCGCGCTCCTCGGCGCGGCGGCGTTCCTCGCGGCTTTCCTGCGCCTTGCGGCGGCTTTCTTCGGCTTTCTGGCGCGCCTCCTCGGCTTTCTGGCGGGCTTCCTCGGCGGGCTTCAGCACGGCCGAGAGGGCCACATAGGCTTCGTTGAGCAGTTGAAAGTCGTGGCTGGCGTTGGGATTGCCGGGATTGAGATCGGGGTGCAGCTCGAAGGCCCGTTTGCGGTAGGCGCTTTTGAGCTCCTCCAGACCGGCGTTCTTGTCGAGCCGGAGTATCTCGTGGCACTGCTTGAGGGTGAGTTGTCGGCTGCGTTTCATGAGTCTTGGGCGGCTGTGGTGTTGATGATCAGGGCATTGGCCTCGCAACGGGGGTCATGGGCCAGCAGGTCGTTTTCCCGCAGGTAGCGCAGCCCCTGCGCGGCAAAGTCGGCATGGTCGGCATCGGCCACGATGCCCGGGCAGAAGTCCTTGGCCAGCTCCCAGCTGAGGGCGTCTTCCAGATTGCCGCGAAAGAAGGGCCAGGCCCGGCAGATGGCGGGCTTGCCCTCATGGACGGAGCAGCCCTTTCCCGCCCGGAAGAAGATACAGTTGCCGTCCTCGCCGCAGCGTACCTGCCATTTGCCGCCCATGCGTTCGCAGTAGCGTTCCAGCACGGTTTCGGGGGCAAGCTCCATGTGGGCGGCAAGGCGCTCAAGATCGCGGGGGCTGACGATGATGCCCCCCCTCCCCGTACAGCAGTGGCCGCACATGCGGCAGGTAAAGACGGTCGGTTCCGGTACGTTGCTCATAGACGACAGCGGCCCTCAAAGCCGCGAATGAGGTTATGTTCCACCATGATGCAGGCGTCTTCCACCACAAGGATGCCCGCGGGTTCCAGCAGGGCGCGGGCCTCGGCGGAGCGTATGCCCTCCTGCATCCAGAAGCAGCGGGGCTTCCAGGGCAGGGCCAGCGTTTCGCGGGCATGGGCCGGACAGGCCTCCGGGGCGCGGAAAAGATTGATGATATCGACAGGTTGCGGCAGATCGGCCAGAGACGGCCAAGCAGGGAGTCCCCATACGGTGCGCCGCACGGGGTGGACAGGCCGGACGGTAAAGCCCTGTTCCAGCAGATAGCGACCCACGCGATCCACCGGATGGCCGGCTTTATCCTTGGCGCCGACAATGGCAATGCTTCCGGCCGTGCGCAGGAGGTGCGGCACAGCGCCGGACGCAAGACAAGATGCGGCCATGCGTTCTCCCCTTTCCCCTGTTGTCGCGCAATGGCTTCTGTTGGCGTCGTTTACACAATGTGACAATATACGTCGAAGCCGCTGTTATGGCAAGTCTCTTCTCCGGGGGATCATGCCCGGTCTTCCGCCGTGCCGGTGCGGGCGGCCTCTCCCTCGGCGGCTTGCGGGCGGCTCAGTACGGGCGGCAGGCCCAGCAGCTTGTCCGTCCTGCCGAAGAAGTAGAGCAAATCCCCCGCCCGCATGACGAATTCCGGCCCGGGCGAGGCGATGGTCTCCTTGTCGCGGTGGGCGGCCACCAGCGTCACGCCGTAGCGCTTGCGCAGGTCGCTTTCCACCAGACTGCGGTCACAGAGCGGCGAACCGGCGTCCAGCCGCAGGGCCTGCACGCCCATGTCCGGCAACTGGTGCACGGCCTCGTCCAGATTGGTGGTGGTGGCCGCGGCCTTGCGGATCATGCGGTAATTGTCCTGCCGGACGCGGGCTGTGAAAGCGTCGATGTCCTGCCGGGGGATCAGGTACTGGGTCAGCACCTGATTGAAAACCTCGATGGAGGTTTCAAACTCTTCGGCGATGACGGAATTGGCCCCCAGACGCCGCAGCGGGGCCACTTCGGTGACAAAGCGGGTGCGCGCCACGATGTAGATATTGGGGTTCATGCGCCGGGCTTCCAGCGTGATGGCCCGCACGGCGGACGGGTCGGAAATGATGATGGCCATGACGCGCGCCTTGGCGATGCCCAGATGCTCAAGGATGATGGGCTGGGTGGCGTCGCCGTGCATGATGGGTTCCTTGCCCCGGTAGCGGGTGACGGTCTCCGGATTCATTTCCAGCACGTTGTAGGAAATGCCCGATTCCCGCGCCACACGGGCCAGATGCTTGCCGCTGATGCCGAAACCCACGATGATGAGGTGATCCTGAAGCTGGCAGGTGTCGTCGGCCTGCGCCTCTTCCTCGGTGGGAATGCGCCGTTGCCAGCAGGTCAGCAGATCGGCGATGCGCGGCGCCCAGTTGATGAGCATGGGCGTCACCATCATGGTCAGCACGCTGACGGCCAGAAAGCCCTGGTAGGCCTCCTGGGTGAAGACGCCGCTGCTCACGGCCAGCGCGGCCAGAACAAAGGAGAATTCCCCCACCTGCGCCAGCGAAAGACCGGTAATGATGGCCGTGCGCAGCGGGAAACGCTGGATGAGCACCGCCGGCAGCGTCAGCAGCGTCTTGATGAGGATGAAGAGGAGGGCGTTGACGATGGTCAGCAGGAAGTGCGAGGACAGGAAATGGAGGTTGAGCATCATGCCCACGGACATGAAAAAGAGGCACATGAACACGTCACGGTACGGCAGGATGCCCGCAATGACGCTCATACTGTACTGGGAGCGCGCCAGCATGAGCCCGGCCAGAAAGGCCCCCAGCGACAGCGAAAGCCCCAGCTTGTGCGTCAGCACGGCCATGCCGAAGCAGAGACCAAGCGTGGTCAGCAGCAGCACCTCCCGCGAACGGGTGCGGACGACCGCCTCCATGAGCCGGTTGATGCCGAAATAACAGAGCGTCAGCACCGCGCCCAGAATGAGCACCACCTTGCCCACGGCCGTGATCATCTCCCAGCCGCCCACCTGCAGCGTGCCCGCCAGCAGGGGAATGCACAGCACCATGGGCGCCACCATGATGTCCTGAAAAACAAGAATGGCCAGCGAAAGCCGCCCCATAGGCGTGCTGGTCAGCCCTTTCTGCTGGAGAATCTGCAGCACGATGGCCGACGAGGACATGGCCACAAGGCAGCCCCAGATGATGCCCTGCGTCCATGCCGCGCCCTGAAGGTGCATGAGCACGGCCACCGCGCCCACCGTACAGCCTATTTGCAGGCTGCCCCCCAGAAAGACGGGCTTTTTCAGCCGGTTGAGC
The DNA here is from genome assembly GCA_944327045.1 of uncultured Desulfovibrio sp. GTDB lineage: Bacteria > Desulfobacterota > Desulfovibrionia > Desulfovibrionales > Desulfovibrionaceae > Desulfovibrio. Next base: position 1,096 of record CALVGJ010000084.1, on the reverse strand, counting down.
GCCTCACCGGAAAGCTCCATGCCGATGGTGAACAGCAGCATGGCCACGCCCAGTTCGGCAATGGTGCTGATGGACTCCTGATCCGTGATGACGTTCATCACCGACGGGCCGCAGAGAAAGCCCGTCAGGAGAAAACCTACCGTGGGAGTCAGCTTGACTTTGTTGCAGACAAGGCTGACGATGATGGAAAGCAAAAACAGCAGAACCAGATCATTGATTTCGGCAAGTTCCAGCATGGCGCATACCCCTATCTTTTTAGTTTAGCCTATTTGCGTCCGTGACGCAATGCGCCGCACAGCGCGGCGGGGCGGATGGGAAAGCCCCCGCGGAACATGGGCCGAAACCCTTACAGGAGGTTCATATGGAATTTTTTGAAGCGCTCCGCACCCGGCGCAGCATCCGCAAGTACACCAGCCGTCCCGTCGCGCAGGAGGATGTGCGCGTCATGCTGGAAGCCGCCATGCTCGCCCCCAGCGCCAGCAACCGCCAGCCCTGGCATTTCGTGGTCGTGGACGACAGGGCCACCCTCGACCGCATCGCCGCCGAACACCCCTACGCCAAAATGGCCGCCGACGCGCCGCTGGCCGTCGTCGTCTGCGGCGACCTCGACGCGGAAAAAACCAGAGGCTTCTGGGTGCAGGACTGCTCCGCCGCCACCCAGAACCTCATGCTTGCCGCCCGCGCCCTCGGCATCGGCAGCGTCTGGTGCGGACTCCATCCCGTCGAAGACCGCGTGGCCCCCGTCCGCCGCATTCTCGGCCTTCCCGATAATATCATCCCCCTGAGCCTCGTCGTCATGGGCTACCCCGCGCAGGACTTCAGTCAGGCCGACCGCTATCAGGAAAACAAGGTGCACCATAACCACTGGTAGCGGCATGTTTTTTCCGGGGGAGGGGGGGCTTTTCCGTTCGCTGGCTGGCGGATGCGGCCCGGCGGGGGACGGGGGGATTTTTTTCTTTTCTTCTTCCGCTGGGTTGCGGCTTCGGCCCGGCATCCGGGTTTGGTCGCCTCCCGGCGAGGGGCAGGGGGCAGGGGCTTGCGCAGCCCCTTGCCCCCCACAACCCCGTACCCCGCGTCGGGGCAGCCCTTCTTGACG
>CALVGJ010000083.1 GCA_944327045.1 uncultured Desulfovibrio sp. | reverse complement strand
GTTGAACGCAGGGAAGATGTGCAGGAGGTTCTCAATTACAGGGACACCATGCTCCTTGGCTCTGAGATGCTGGCAGACGGAACCACCCTTTCCCTCTTTCTTGTGCGCACCCTGCATGGACGACTGCTTCAAGGCACACGAGGGGCGGACAAAAGCCCCGGAGCATGGAGGAACGTGCAGGTGCATATCGGCAAACGGGGGGCTCCGCTGGCCGCTGCAAGCTATGTGCCTCCGGCACCGGAGCATGTGCCGGGCTTGCTTGAAAACTGGATGGCCTTTATCCAGAGGACAGACATCGATCCCATCATACAGGCCGCCGTCATGCACGCTCAGTTTGAAATGATTCATCCGTTTGTGGATGGAAACGGACGTATGGGCCGCTTGCTTATCTCCCTGTTCCTTACGGAAAAGGGACTCCTGAGCAAACCCTGCTTCTACATGAGTGCCTATCTTCAGGAACACAGAGAAGAATATTATGCGGCACTTGGGGAAATTTCACAAACAGGACGCTGGGAACTCTGGATTCGTTTTTTCATCACGGCCATTCGTGAACGGAGCCAGGCCAATATTGCCACCTTGCAGGAGATGACCGCGCTCTATGAAGAGTGCAAGAAAAAGCTCCATGAATGCACGTCCTCTGGTTATGCCATCAGCATTCTGGACTATGCCTTTGAGAATCCAATTTTCACGATACCGGCCATGAGTAAGGCCCTTGGTGTGGACGCGCCTAACCTCTCGCATCCTATTCAAAAACTGAGCAAGGCAAACTTCTTTCACTGTGTGAAAAAAGGCAGTGGCCGTCAGGCCGCGTTATGGAGCTTTGGCCGCATGATGGACATACTGCAACGCTAGGATCATGCTTTTCCCCCGGCCAGGCATGGCGTCATGAACCATGCCGCAAAGGCGGTTTCCCTTGCCGCCCTGCCGGGGGATTTTTCAAGGGAAGATACACAAGGGAGTATCTGCCATGAGCGAACTTGTCCCCCATGAACACCTTGTCTCCGTAGAGGATGTGCTGCAACGCTGGCATATGGAGCCGTGGCGTCTCGACGCAATTATACGTTCCGTAGCGATGCCCCTGTTCTTCATTGCAGAAAGCCGCGTCAATCCTTCCAGCGGGGCCACTGTTCACTTTTGCAGCGGGCCTTTTACCAGTATCCATTCCCACGATGGGTACTATGAATACGAAGAACTCTTCATACCGCTTGAAGATATCAATGCCTATGAAAAGGCGCATCCCGAAGTCCTCTGGGAACCTGCCGTCACCGAACAGACATTAAAACGGGAGTCACAGGAGCTTACCGAGGAGTACGGCGAATATATTCCCGCTGATGTCATACGCAAAAAAATGCGTATGAGTCCCATGCAGTTCATTGATTTCATGAACCACGGCAAGGGGCCCGTCACGTCAAAGGAAGAATCTTTCAGAAAGTGGAAAAACGATCTGTACGCAGACGAGCCATTCTTCTCTGTAGATTCAATGAGTGATTTTTCCGTTCATATTCTCGACTGGGAAGCGTGGCGGCGGGAGCATCCCGACATGATGCAGGAAATGCCGGCAAGAGAGGGCACGCCCATTGCCGGAGCTGATGACAGCCGCCTGTCTGCTGCCCTGCGGGAGAAGGACGCCCGGATTGCCGAACTTGAAGCCGCTCTTGCCGCCGCCAATCGACAACAGCAAAGTACGGTCAATGCTCAAAAATGGCGGGACAGCGTGCAAGCGGCCTGCGAGCTGCTGGTTTCCATTATGCAGAGCGAAAAATATGACTGGCGCTCCGGCGAGTTCTCCTCAGAATTACGCAATCGCTACAAGGACTACCATACTGAAGTCCGACAAATCGCATGGAGTTCTCTGCCGGATGATTTCAAGCACGGGCCGGGCCGTCCGACAGCAAAACCAGAAAACTCTGAACATACCGAAACTCTTAATGATGTTCCGTTTTAAGCCTGTATGACGGAAGCCTCACGCTCCGCTCACATTCCCGCCCGGCGACACTGATTTTTTCACGCCCCGGAAGCCTTGTCAGACACGGTTTCCGGGGTTTTTCACGCTCTTCACTGAAACTTTTTTCAAAGTTTCCGGAATTTTCTTCCCCGGAAAAACATGCAGACTTGTACCGAATCCCACACTCTTACACGGCGTTACTTTACGTTTCGCCGAAAGGAGAACGACGTATGAGCTGCACAAAGGAATCCGCTGCCGCTTCCCGCTGGATGCCGACCGCCGAAGCCGCCCGCTATCTGGGCATCTCCCCCAGCACTCTGTGCAATGATCGCTGCACGCGCAGCCTTGGCGTCCCCTTCGCGCGTCTGGGACGCAAGATTCTCTACGACAGGGAGGCGCTTGATCGCTTTCTGCTGGCCCGCATGGAAGGACAAATTCAGGGGGCGTAGCATGGCCAATAAAAAAGCCCCCTTGGCTTGGCGGCAGCGGGGGCGGAACGAGGCTGGAGGCAAACAGTCAACCTGCCCTCATTCTGCCGGAACCGACCGCGAAGCTCAAGGCCACACCTGCTCCGACTGCGCCTTTTATCGGGAAATCCCCCTGCCCTCCGGCCGCCGCCGCGTGTTGTGCATGCTGACCGGCGAAAAGCTGCGGTCTTCCGCCAAATGCTGCGAGAACTTCCGGCCCGGCAAATGGGCTGAGAGGGGGCAGCCTTCTACCCGGTACGGCAGGGACTCGTCTGCCGTGCCTGCTCCAGTGGACTTGTGCCGACTATTCGCGCCGCTCTGCTGGGCCTCGTGGGCTGCATGGCCGGGCATGTCATTGCCGGGGCCGCGTGGCCTGCCTTCTGTACTGACTTCCGCGCAAGGGGGGCCGCCGATGTTCGCTAACGTCTTGACGCACGCCCCCCGCCTGCGGCATTCTGGGTTTCCCCAAACTACCAGAGGCGTAGCAAGCGCCTTTCCGGCTTCCCAAGAGCCGGGAAAAGTCTTGTCGCATATCTTCTTGCCGTCAAAGCTCCTGCCGTGCATCCGCATGGCGGGCTGCTTTCGCATATTGGCAGGGTGCAACGTCCCGGATTCCGTGAGGACCGGGCGGCCACTGGTAGGCCGGGGAGCGTTGCGCCCTGCCTTTTTTTATTCTCCCAAACTACCAGAGGCTCCTATGATTCCCACCATTACCGCCGCGCTGCGGCCCGTCGTTCTGGCCCTTCCCTTGTTCGCTAACGTCTTGACCCTGCGGGGCCTTTCCGGCATGGTGAAGGCCCCAAACACAGTAAGGCGTCACCGTCGCCTTTGCCGTGCCCCACACGGCGAAAAGTGCGGTTTCTTTGTTTCTGCCAGCTATACCGCCGCAAGTGCATCTTGTGGGCGGCGCTACATATTGGCGGAACAACGTCCAGT
>CALVGJ010000082.1 GCA_944327045.1 uncultured Desulfovibrio sp. | reverse complement strand
GCACGTCCAGCGCGTCCTTGCCCTCGTCCAGCTGGGCCGTGACGCGGCTGGTCAGGTGCATGACGTGGGAGAAGCGTTCCACCTCCATGCAGCGTTCCAGCGTGACGCTGCCGGGCCGGGCCACGCGCCCCAGATCGTTGCGGCCCAGGTCCACCAGCATGACGTGTTCGGCGCGCTCCTTGGGATCATCCCGCAATTCCTGCGCCAGTCGGGCATCTTCCGCATCGTCGCGACCGCGCCGCCGCGTTCCGGCAATGGGCGAGAGCTGCAACTTGCCGCGCGTGCAGCGCACCATGACTTCCGGAGAGGAGCCGAAGAGCGTCATTTTCCCGGTCTTCATATAGAACATGTAAGGCGAGGCGTTGTAACGGCGCATGCGCCGGTAGAGCGTGAAGGCATCCCCGGCAAACGGCGTGGAGAAGCGCACCGACGGCACCACCTGTATGGCCTCGCCCGCGTGCAGCATGGCGCGGATACGTTTCACCACGGCCTTGTAGCCCGCTTCATCCGGGCTGGCGGTCACTTCGCCCACATCCGGCAACGCCGCTTCGGCCGCCTGTCTGCCGCTCTGGACCTCCCGATGCTCGCCAAGGCTGATCTGGCAAAGACGGTTGTAGAGATGGTCAAAGAGCAGCACCGTGCCCGGCAGCGCCAGCACGGCCTCGGCCTCGGCTTCCGGCATGACCCCGGACAGCGCGGGATGGAACAGCCGGGCCATGCCGAAGCCCAGCCAGCCATACAGCGCCCGCGTGATGGGCGGCACATCCATGCCCTCCGGGGCCGTTATCTGCAGTTGACGCATGAGGGCGCGCAGCCCTTCCACCCAGGGTTGTTCGTCATGGGCGGCCAGCGGGGCAAGGCGTTCGTCCCGGATATCCACGGACAGACGGCCCTCCCTGCAGGTCAGCACAAGGGCCATGTCGCAGGCCAGCACGCTGTAGCGCCCCCAGCGACCGTCCACCTCGGCGCTTTCCAGCAGGATGCCGTCTCCCTTGCCCGCCATGCCCAGAAAAAGGCTGATGGGCGTGTCCATATCCGCCGGGAGCCAGCGCGCCTGCTGCCGCAGGAGGCATGACGGCTGCGCCGCCGGTTCCGCTGCTTTTTCCGCGCGTGGGGTGCTGATGGGTTCGTGCATGTTCTGTCCTCGCGATTCCGGGATTCGGCGCGGCGGGTCTCCTTCGAAGAAACGGCCGGGCCATGAAACAAAAAAAGACGCCGTCCCGGGGGACGGCGTCTGGTATCGGCCAATGGCAAAACAGATAACGCTATGCGGCGGGCAAGGCCCGCACGTCCCCCCTGCATACGTCAGAACGCCACCACCACGCGGCAAAGCTGAACTGAGTGCGGAAGGAAAGGGACATAGTTTTTACCTGTTGTTGTAATTTTTGGTGAAGATAGGCCGACCGTCCGATATTGTCAAGCATGAGCCGGAGGCGACACAGCGTTTTTTTGCCGCCGGATAGCGTTATCCGGCATACGGACGGCGGACGAAAAGCCCCGCCGGGGAGATTCTGGACAGTGTGCCGCATTATCCGCGCGGGCATTGCCGCGCCAGATAGGCGCTCCCCCAGGACTGCATGGCTTCCAGCACGGGGCGAAGGCTCCTGCCGAAATCGGTAAGGGAGTATTCCACCTTGGGGGGCACAACGGGGTAGACAGTGCGGCAGATCAGACCGTCGGCCTCCAGTTCGCGCAGTTGCTGGGTGAGCATCTTGGGCGTGGCGCAGGGGACCGCCCGCCGCAGCCCGGAAAAACGGAGCTCGCCGTCCAGGAGGCTCCAGAGGATCAGTCCCTTGTATTTGCCGCCGATGAGCTGAAGCGTGGCCGCTACGGGACAATGCGTTTCCAGCGCCGGGACCGCTGTCCGTCCTTGGTCTTCAGAGAGAGCTGCCGTTTTTTGCACCGTGGTATCCTCCGGGGTACTTGCTATGAAAAAAGTGCGTTCTTGTCCCCTGCTCCGCCCATGCTATCATGGAAGAAACGGCATCCGCCACCCCCGCCTTGCGGGCTGACGACAGCCCCTTTCGTCCGACACATGCGCAGATGCCGCAACATCCCTTCAGCAGAGGTACGTCATGCAGTTTCAGCAGATTCGCGGTGCAACGAGCATCGTCACCTACGGCGGGCAACGCTTTCTTGTCGATCCCTTTTTCGCCCCGCGCGGCTCCTGTCCGCCCGTCCCTTCTCCCTACAACGCTCTGGCCAATCCGCTGGTGGAGCTGCCGCTCCCCGTGGAAGCCATCATTGCCGTGGATGCGGTCATCGTCACGCACATGCACCATTTCGATCATTTCGACGCCCACGCGGCGCAGGCCCTGCCCAGGGAGATGCCTATCTTCGTGCAGTCCGAGAAGGAGGCCGGAGACATGCGGGCTCTGGGTTTTTGCAACGTCACGCCGCTTGCCGCGGAAGGCGTCCGCTTCGGGGACGTCGAGCTGTACAGGACGCAGGCCCTGCATGGTGACGGCGTGACCGCCGCCTATTATTACCGGAAATTTGCTCTGCCCGCCGAGGCCTGTGGTTTCGTCCTGCGTGCGCCGGGTGAGAAGACTTTTTATGCCGCTGGCGATACGCTCTGGTTTGACGGCGTACAGCGGGCCATCGAGGCCCACAGGCCGCAGGTCATCGCGCTCAACGCGGCCAATGCCCAGATGTACGACGGTACGCCCATCCTCATGGGCGTTGACGGTGTGCGGGAAGTGGCGCTGGCCGCCCCCGGGGCCACGCTCATCGCCACCCACATGGACGCGGTCAACCATGCCCGCCTCAACCGTGCGGACCTGCGAGCCTTTGCCGAAGCCGAAGGGCTGGGGCAACGCCTCCTGATCCCGGTGGACGGAGAAATTCTCTGCCTGTGACAAAACGGGCCGATACCTTCGCGGCATCGGCCCGTCCTCATATGCGGGAGGACGGAACGCGCCCTCCCCAGCGGCGTGCGGCGGCTCTCGCCGCCCTCGCCTACTTGCCGAAAAGGATCTCCTGATAGCTGGGCAGATCCCAGAGGTCATCGGCCACGCGGGTCTCCAGCAGGTCGGCATAGCGGCGCACCTCGTCCATGAGGGGCAGCACTTCCTCACAGTAGAGACGGGCGCGGGTCAGCAGATCGCTCTGCCCGTCCACGCCGCCCAGCGCGGTCTCCAGCCGCACCACGGCATCCTGCATGCCCCGGAGCTGCTCGGTCACGTCGCGCAGCATGTCCACGCGGATGTCCATGCCCACAGCCTTCATGCGGGCGGCCGTCTCGGCCAGTTCGCCCTGATAGCGCATCCCCGCCGGGAAGATAATGGTGCGGGCCATGCGGATGACGAGGGTAGCCTCTGTCCGCAGGGTCTTGCAGTACTGTTCCAGATAGATGTCGTGCCGGGCCTTGAGCTCGGCGCGGTTCAGGATGCCGTTGCTCTCGTACAGGGCCACCACTTCCGGCCGGATGAGTTCCGGCAGGGCTTCAGGCGTGTTGCGCAGATTGGGCAGGCCGCGCCGTACGGCCTCCTTGTGCCAGATTTCCGAGTAGCCGTCGCCGTTGAAGATGATGGCGCTGTGCTCCTCGATGACGTGCTCCACATAGGCCTGGATGGCGGCGTTGAGGTCCTTGCCGCCGTTGATCTCCTTTTCCAGATAATCGGCCGCATGATTGAGGGAGTCGCTCATCATGGCGTTGAGGGCCGTGATGGAACCGGCGGCGGACTGGCTGGAACCCAGCGCGCGGAACTCGAAGCGGTTGCCCGTGAAGGCCACCGGACTCGTGCGGTTGCGGTCGCCGGGATCGGTCGGCAGGGGCGGCAGGGTATCCACGCCCACGTTCATCATGCGGGCGGGCTTGCCGTTGGCGGCGTTCTCCACCCGTCCGGCGCGGAAGGCCTCAAAGACTTCCGTCAGCTGGTCGCCCAGAAAGATGGACATGATGGCTGGCGGGGCCTCGTGCGCTCCGAGGCGATGGTCGTTGCTGGCGCTGGCCACCGTGGCCCGCAGCAGGCCGCCGTACTTGTGGACGGCGCGGATCATGGCCGAGCAGAACACAAGGAACTTGGCGTTGGCGTGCGGGGTCGCGCCGGGATCGAAAAGACTGCCCAGCTCGCGGTTGCCGATGGAGTAGTTCACATGCTTGCCCGACCCGTTGACCCCGTGGAAGGGCTTTTCGTGCAGCAGGCACTTGAGGCCGTAGCGTTTGGCCACGTTGCGCAGGGTGGACATGATGATATGGTTATGGTCCACCGCCAGATTGCTGACCTCATAGAGCGGGGCGATCTCGTACTGGCTGGGCGCGGCCTCGTTGTGCCGGGTGCGCACGGGCACGCCGAGCTTGTAGAGCTCGTACTCCACTTCCA
>CALVGJ010000081.1 GCA_944327045.1 uncultured Desulfovibrio sp. | reverse complement strand
CGATGACTGGGACGATTTTCCTGCGCCCCGGTATGACGAAGCTCCGTCTCCCCAAACAGCGGCCCGCTCCGCTGTGACGGCACCTGTCGCCCCTTGCCCCGAGCCCGCACCTGCGGAAGCCCGCTCCGTGGTGGGTGGTTCTTCGTCCGTTCCTGCTCCTGAGCCCGGGCCCGCAGTAAAGAGCGCTCCCCGGCGCCGCCGTGCGGCCGGCACGAAGGCTGCCTCCGTGCCCGGTGGCGGGGCCTCTTCTCCTCTTGAGGCCGGAGAGCAGGGGACAGCACCGGTAGCGGAATCTGCCCTTGGAAAGCCTTCTGTGGCCGCGTCCGTACCGGGTGAGGAACCGCCTTTACCGACCACAGGACGGAGAGCCGCTCCCCGTGCGGGTCGTCCACCCACTCCCGGCGGGCGGGGCCGCAAGAAAACTGCCGGGATCTCGTCCGTACCTGCCGCGGAGGCGGTGCCGACCGTGGCGCAGGAAGCGCAGCAGGCTCCCGCGCGGCCCATGGATGCGGCGGCGCAGGCTGCCGAGGCGGACCGTCTGGCCGCGGAATACGGCCTGTCGTCATCGGGCGGCGGGCTGGTGGTACTGCCCGGAGACGATGACTGGGACGATTTTCCCACTCCCCGGGATGAGGATGCCCCGTCTCCCCAGACAGCGGCCCGCTCCGCTGTGACGGCACCTGTCGCCTCTTTCCCTGAGCCCGCACCTGCGGAGGCCCGCTCCGTGGTGGGTGGTTCTTCGTCCGTTCCTGCTCCTGAGCCCGGGCCCGCAGTAAAGAGCGCTCCCCGGCGCCGCCGTGCGGCCGGTACGAAGGCTGCCGCCGTGCCCGGTGGCGGGGCCCGCCCCGCAGCTGACGCCGGGGGGCTGGGAGCCTCGCCGGTGCCGGCACCCATCGGGAGCATGCCTGTCCCGGCAGCCCGTCCTGCTCCCGCAGCGCAGGCCGGTGCCTCCCTGCCGGATGCAGGCAGCGGAGACGGGGAAGCTCATGCCCCTGTCCGGTCCGGGGCAGCCCCAGTGGCTGCCGGCCCCTCCGGCTCCACGCCGCTCTCCGGGACAGGCATGGGGAAGCGCGAGGCCGCGTTCCGGCAATGGGCCGCGGACATGCAAGCCCGTTTCGATGCCGGGCTGGAAGCGGAAGAAGACCGGGCGGCACGCCGCAAGGATACGCTGGTCGTGCTGCCGCCGCCGACGGACCCGGGCGGCCGGAAGCGCCGGACGGCAAAAAAGCCGCAGGCAGCGGCAGCGGAGGCCCCGCGCCCGCGGGCATGGATCACACGGCGGCGCAGCACCGAACCCGGCCATGAGGCCCGCTTTGAGGAATGGCACGGCCCGGCACGGACAGGGAGCGTGCTGGAAGAAGTCTTCATCTCGCTGGGCGCGTCCCCGGAACAGGCCAAACTGAGCCGTTTGTGGCGCAGCTGGGATGCCGTGCTGGGGCCGGATCTGGCGCCTTTGGCGCGTCCGCTGGGGCACCATGACGACAGGCTGCTCATCGGCGCCGAGGATGCCGTGCTGCTGCAGGAGCTCTATTATATGGGACCGGAGATCGTGCGCCGGGTCAATGAGTTCCTTCAGGAGGACTTCTTCACGGCGGTGAAAGTTTCCCTGATGCTGGACCATCAGGATCTGGATGCGCCCAGTCCGGTGCTGGAGCGCTCCGCCGGGCGTCCGAAGGAGAAGATCCCCGCGCCTTCCGGGGCCAGCCTGGGGCTCATGGATCCCGAATCGGCCGTGGCCCGCTGCTATGCCCGCTTCCTGGGCATGGAGCTGCCCGATCCCCGCAAATGACGGGCCGGGGCCGCCGGGAAGCGGGATTGACAAAGCTTTTCCCGCGATGCTAGGGTCAGCGGGTGTCGTGCTGGCCTTGCTGCTTTGTTGCTGTGGCTGCCGTCACGCTGCAGCTCAAGGGGAGGGTGCCATGCAGGATACGCTGGAAAATATCAGCCTCAAGCACGATAATGGCGAGGACATGCGCTTTCGTGGGCGCCTTTCCTCCGAGTGCTCCTGGTATGACGAAGAGCATGGCGTGCTGTGCCGCCAAAAACTGTATGTGACGGAGAACAAGGACCAGATCTACTACATCATGCGCACCGGGGCGGAAGAACACAGCCGCCGGGCTTACCGTCTGAAGGTGCAGGACGAGACCTGCATCATCCATAACGGCAAAGCTGAAGTGCGCATGCCCATTGCCCTGTTGATGCTGGCTGTGCGCGGTCTGTGCGGCATGGATGCCCGGAGCGCGACCAGCCTTGCCATGGTGGAAGAAATGCTCAAGGCTGCCAACGCCTAGCCGCCGTCCGTTTTTTCCCCGAAAAGAGAGGAAAGGGATGCTTCTTCGGAAGCATCCCTTTTCGTTTATGCGGCATCCGGCCTTGTAGCGGTCGCGGAAATGCAAAAAGCCACCCGCTTGCGGGTGGCTTTTTCATATCAAGGCAGGGAGCGGAGGCCTCAGCGGCGGGCGCTGAAATGCTTTTCCGCGCTCTCGATGTCCTCGAAGCCGTACTGCTGCACCTGATGGAGCAGGTTCTGTTCGGCTTCGCTCTCGCCCTTGCGCAGGCGTTCCATGGTGGCCCGGTGGTAGAGGGCGATGGTCTTGGGGGAATAGGTGCGCAGTTCCGCGCGCAAATAGGTCTCCATGGAGACCCAGCCCGGGCGGTCGTCACGGCTGCGCAGGGGGCGGCCCCTGTCGGCCAGCGAGGGGAAGCGGCTGTCGAGGTCTTCCTTCCAGGCCACATGGGCGGCCACGATGTCGTCCACCTGGGCCATGGCCTCGGGATCCAGCGGCGGCAGGCTGTCGGCCAGCTGGGCATATTCTTCGGGGAAGGTGGATTCCATCATGCGGGCGTATTTTTCCGTGACCAGGTTGCGGCCTTCCAGGCGGGCATTCAGCAGGTCTTCCAGATAGCTGCCCAGCAGTTCGTCGTCCCAGTTGTCCATCTGGCTGGAACGCATGATGCGGAAGGTCTTGGGGTCCATCTGGCAGGAGGCCTTGCCGCCCACGTTCTGCACATTGCTGAACATCTCCCATTCGGCTGTGACCAC
>CALVGJ010000080.1 GCA_944327045.1 uncultured Desulfovibrio sp. | reverse complement strand
CTGGCTTGAGGTAGAGCACCGCCCTGCGTAACGCGACATTCGGCGTCTGGACAAACAAAGTTTTTGGGGGGATGGGGGGGTGTGGGGGGAAGGGCCCCTTTGTTCACAAAGGGGCCCTTCCCCCCACGAAAAAAGAAAACCCGCCCCCCTAAAAAAACGGGAACCGCTTCGCGCGAAGCGAAGGGGTTTCCGGTCTGGCGGCGATGGTGCAGGGATATCAGTCGTCCTGACGACGGCGTTCTTCTTCATCGCGGTAGAGCTTGTAGATGACGGAGTCGGCGAGGGCCTGCCAGCTGGCTTCGATGATGTCGTGGGAGACGCCGACAGTGACCCAGGTACGGGAGGCATCGCCGGATTCTATGAGTACGCGGACGACAGAGGCGGTGCCGCCGGGACGGCCCACGTCATCAGCGGTGGTAAGGACGCGCACCTTGAAGTCCAGCAGACGCATTTCGGCCAGCCGGGGATAGAAGGGCTTGAGAGCCTTGCGCAGGGCGGTATCCAGCGCGTTGACCGGACCGTTGCCTGTGGCGGCGGTATGTTCCACCACACCTTCCACTTCCACCATGACGGTGGCCTCGTCCATGTTTTCGCCGGTACTGCCGCGCAACGAGGTCACATGATACCGCACCAGCTTGAAGAAATCGCGCACCCCGCGACGAGCCAGCTTGCGCAGGATGAGCAGCTCCACGCTGGCCTCGGCCGAGGCATAATCATAGCCCAGACAGGTCTTTTTCTTGAGTTCGTTGAACAACCCGCGCACCACGGGCTCGTCCTTGTCCAAGTGAAAGCCGAAGCCGCGCGCCATGGAGACAATGTTACTGCGCCCGGCCAGCTCGGTAATGAGGATGCGCTGGGCGTTGCCCACGGTTTCCGGCGGCATGTGTTCGTAGAGTGAGGAGGATCGGTTGACCGCGCTGGCGTGTACGCCGCCCTTGTGGGCAAAGGCGGATTTGCCCACAAAGGGCTGCCGCCGGAAAGGCTTCATGTTGGCCACCTCGGCAAACCAGCCGGAAAGCGCACTGAGCTGGCGCAGACGCTGGCTTTCATCCGGCGGCAGACAGATCAGGCCGCATTTGACCTGCAATACGGGGATAATGGAACAAAGATTGGCATTGCCGCAGCGTTCGCCCACCCCGTTGAGGGTACCCTGCACCATTTCCGCACCATGCTGTATAGCCATAACGCTGTTGGCCACGGCCATTTCGCAATCATTGTGCGCATGAATGCCCAGCCGTACCTCGGGCAGAGCTGTCCTCAAGGTCGTCACAATGGTCGCCACCTCATCGGGCAGCGTGCCGCCGTTGGTATCGCACAGGGTGGCAATCTGTGCCCCGGCCTCATGTGCTGTGCGAATCACCGCCGTGGCGTATTCGGCATTGCGTTTGTAGCCATCAAAGAAGTGCTCGGCATCAAAGTAGACTTCCCCGACAAAGCGGCGCAGGTAGGCAATGGAATTGCGAATAACCTCAAGATTGCGTTCCGGCGTGATGTTCAGGGCTTCACGGGCATGGCGCTCGCAGGACTTTCCGAAAATGGTCACCGCAGGGACGGCTGCCTCCACAAGAGCATTGAGGTTGGGGTCCGTCTCCGGCGTATTGGCGGGATGATGCGTGCTGCCGAAGGCGGCAATGCGGGCATGCTTCAGATGATAGGAAGCAATTTCCCGAAAAAACTCCACATCCACAGGGTTGGAGCCCGGCCAGCCGGCCTCGATATAATCAATGCCGAACTCGTCCAGCCGCAGGGCAACCTTGATCTTGTCCGCCGTGGAAAGACTCACTTCCTCGGATTGCGTACCATCCCGCAGGGTGGTGTCATAGATGATGATTTTTTTGCCCATGCTCAGCTCTCCGTACATCGCGTTGGGTGACAGGCGCTTCCAGCGCGCCGGACATCTTGCGGAAAATACATCGTCACCCGTCAGCTGGCAAGAGTGACCCGCTACGGTTCCTCAGGACCGGTCAGTACTATGTGCAGTGAATTTGGGGAGGAGGAGAGCACCCCAAAGCACATCGCTCATTGTATGGGAACGTCCCGGGAGGAAACCTCACCTTCGGCTCCGGAAGCCTCCGGGATCGTGCGCGCCTTACAGAGAATTTCCGGGCGGAATTCAAAGTGCATGATGTCGTATTCATGCCATTTGCCGCCCCAGACAAAGCCTTCGGCCTCAAAGGCCGTCACGATGGCTTCGGGATAGGAAGCTTGCAGGGGATGCGGGAACACGCGGCTCCAGCGCCAATACGGCGCCTTGCGCGGGCTGAGATCAATGGCGATGCCGAAGGAGTGCGGGCTGAGGCGACCATTTTCCCCGGCAATGCCGCGCCAGTGGAAGCCCCCGGCGCTTTTGAGGTAGGCCCGCAACTGCGGCTGACCGGCCACGAGTGGCGCAAGACGCGCCTCCACCCGCTGCAGGGCGGCCAGCGCCCGCGCTTCCATACGCACGGCCTGCCCGAAAAACGTACCAGTCCTGAGACGGGGCCGGATGGCCGCCGCCGAACTGCCGTACAACATTCTGAGCAGATCATAGGAACGCCGGCGCCCCGGCGAGACGCCCAACGGCGTGGATGGGCGCTGCGGGTCCAGAGGATAGACCTGAGCCATGCTGGCGCGTACATCCACATCCCATTGTCCGGCGGCAAAGGGCAGGCCCCCATCATAGAGCACGCGTCTGCCGTCCGCCAGTTCCAGCCAGAGGCGGCCTTCCGCATCCGCCCGCAGACAGTGCACCTGTGGATAGGCCTGCCGCAGACACTGCCAGTCCGTCAGCAGCTCTCCCTGTAAAAAGGCGACGTCTTCTCCCGCACACGCTGCGGGATGGGAAGCGTCAGACCACGCAGCGTCCGCAGCCCGAAGGAGGACAGGCCCCACAGTCAACAACGGCAGCAGGAGGAAAACAGTTTGCAAAAAACGGTACATTTCTCCACCCTATCCGGCTGCGACAACTTGTCAAGCGTCCAGCCTTTGCCTACAAACACGGCATGAGCACATGGAAATTTCATCTGCTGACCTTCGGCTGCAAGGTCAATCAGTACGAAAGCCAGTCCCTTCGCGAAGCCTGGCAGCGTCAGGGCGGCGAGGAATGCGACGACCCGTCCGTGGCGGACATCGTCTGCGTCAACAGTTGCGCCATCACGGCCAAGGGCGAACGGGACGCGCGCGCCGCCCTGCTGCGACTGCGGCGTATCGCCCCGCAGGCACGGCTCGTCCTGACCGGCTGCGCCGCCCAGCTGCCCGGCGTCCTTGCGCCGATACGTCGACGCGGTGCACAGCAGCCCCAGCCCACGGCGGATCTCATCATCCCGCAGGCGGACAAGGCGCGCCTGCTGGATACCCTGCTGCCGTCACTGGCGGCAGGCGGACAACATCCCACGCAGGGCTTGACGATGCGCAAGGCACAGGAATTTCCGCCTTTTGCCATTGACGGTTTCCGCCGTGCCCGCCCCGTGCTCAAGGTGCAGGACGGCTGCGAACATCGCTGTACCTACTGCATCGTGCCCCTAACACGCGGCCACTGCCGCAGCCGCGAGCCGCAGGCCATACTGGCAGAGGCCCGCCGTCTCTTGCGGGCCGGACATGCGGAAATCATGATTTCCGGCATCAATCTGCGCCAGTATGGCCGCGATAAGCCCGAATACGGGGATTTCTGGTCCCTCCTGCTCTGGCTTGATCAACAACTTGCGCCGGAATTTGCCGGAAAGGCGCGGCTGCGGATCAGTTCGCTGGAACCGGGACAGCTCGACGCCCGCGGCGTGGATAGTCTGCTTTCCTGCCGCCTTGTCTGCCCGCATCTGCATATTTCCCTGCAGCACGCCTCCTCCCAGGTACTGCGCCGTATGGGCCGCGGACATTATCGTGCAGAGGCCGTGCAGGAGGCCGTGCGGATGCTTTCCACCCAGTGGCCCGTCATGGGACTGGGCGCGGACATCATCCTCGGCTTTCCGGGCGAAACGGAAGCGGACGTGGACTGCCTGCTGGATTTCGTGGCGGCCACTCCTTTTTCCTACGCGCACGTTTTTCCCTATTCCGCCCGTCCCGGTACGGCGGCGGCAGGCTTCGCCGGGCACATTGCACCGCAGGAAAAACAGGAGCGCGCCCGCCGGGTGCGGGAAGCCGTGACCCGGCAGCAGGAGACGTTCCGCCGGGCGCAGCTCGCCCTGCCCGCCATGCTGCTGGCGGCGGATGTGACAGATGGGCAGGGAAAGCGAGGGGACGCGGGCATTCGGGGGGTCAATGAGTTCTATGTGCCCTGTCGGCTTGCGGCTTCTTCCTCCGGTCTGCCCCTGGCGGGACTTGTGCCTGTGCGACCTGCCGGTCTTGACGCTGCCGGTCTGCTGGTGGAGCCTGTCGGAACGCTGTAGGGCTTCCGACGCTCAGACAACGCCTGCGCGAAGACTCGGTAAGGTTCAGATGACGGGCTTCCAATCCTTGATGGAAATATCCACCGAAGCTATGCCGTTATAGGTATCAATGCGCGGGGTATAGGCCAGACGCACACGGCTGCCCACACAAGAAGGCGGGAACTGCTCTCCCAGCCTCCAGGCCTTGGCCGTCAGCGTAACTCCGGAAAGGGTATCCTGTACCTTGAGCAGGGCGTGCTCACGATTCATGCCCAACGGGCGACGCTCCCGGATGACCAGTTCCGGTGAGGCAAAGACGGGTTCCGCATTGCCGGGACCGAAGGGTTGGAGCAGTTCCAGCTCCTTGAGAAAGCAAAGGTCGCCGGCAGTGGCGAAATCCAGCTCTCGCTCCAGCATGAGGCTGGGGATAAGCGGCTCCGGCCCCAGCACATTTTCCGCCGCCTGCTCAAAATCCCGGCGAAAATCCTCCAGATGCGCCAGCTCCAGACGAACACCTGCCGCCAGCTTGTGCCCGCCGAAACGCAACAGATGGGCCGATGCCTGCCCGAGGCCCTCATAGAGATCAAATTCCCGGATGGAACGACCGGAGCCCTTGACCGCCCCCTGATCCTCGCAAAGGATGATGGTCGGCCGATAGAATTCCTCCACGATCTTGGAGGCCACGATCCCCACAATCCCCGGATGCCAGTCACGCCCGTAGAGCACAAATCCGGCACGCGGCCGCACGGCCAGCAGGTCCAGCGCCTGTTGCCTGGCCTCCTGCACCATGCGCTCTTCCTCCTGCTGACGCTCGCTGTTGAGAACGTCCAGCTCGCGCGCCAACGCCGCGGCTTCCAGATGATCCTTGCTGCGCAGCAGTTCAAGCGCCACTCGCCCATGCCCCATACGCCCGGCGGCATTGATGCGCGGCGCCAGACGAAACACCACCTGTCCGGCACTGAGGCTGGCCGCAGCGTCAAACTTGCTGACGACCTTGAGTGCCGCCATACCCGGCCGCGTGGTCATGGCCAGACGTTGCAGTCCGCCCCGTACAAGAATGCGGTTCTGCCCGGTAAGGCGCATGACGTCAGCCAGAGTGCCCAACGCCACCAGGTCAAGCACTTCATCCATACGGAACCGTCTGCCTGTCTGCGCAGCCAGCCGGGCATTGACCGCCGCCATAAGAAAGAACGCCACACCCACACCTGCCAGATGCGGACAGGGGCAGTCGCTTTCCTCCATAAGGCGCGGATTGCAGATGGCATGCGCCGCGGGCAGCTCATCCGGCGGCAGGTGATGATCGGAAATGATGACCGTCATTCCCAGTTCACGGGCACGGGCAATGGGCTCAACATCGGAAATGCCGCAATCCACGGTCAGCAGAACGCCGCAGCCCGCAGCCGCAAGCTCCTCAATACCCGGCGTGTTGAGTCCATACCCTTCACTGCGCCGGTCGGGAATATGGCTGACGGCCTCGATTCCGTGGTGTTCCAGCACATCCAGCACCAGCGCGGTGGATGTGATGCCGTCCACATCATAATCTCCCCAGACAGCCAGTTTTTTTCCGGCCAGCAGGGCCTCGCTCAGCAGGGCGGCCGCTTCGGGCAACTGCGGCCAGTCCTGCGGGGGAGTCAGCTGCTGCAGACGCGACGAAAGAAAGGCATCAATGCTCTCGCGACAGGTAAAGCCGCGCCGCCAGAGCACATCCAGCAGCAGCGGCGAAATGGACAGCGACCCGGCCCAATCCGGACACGGCGTTTCGGGCGGCTGACGGAAAAGCCAGTTCTTCATGCCGTAGTATCAATGAAGGGGTCCGGAGACGCCGAGGGAGAACCGGACGCGGATGCCTGAACGGCAGCCACAGATGCCGGAGCTTCCTCTGTCGGTACGGCGGCGTCTTCCTGCGGCGCGGACAGCGGCAGGTCATCTTCTCCTCCGGCGGCGGGCGCAGGAGCAGAGGCCGGAGCGGCGGCCTTGGAGGCGGCAATGGCCTGCCTGACGGCTTCCATCTTGTCGGCCGGAACCAGATTTTTCTGAATAAGCCAGTTCATGAACTTCAGCGACTGCTCATGCCGCGGCGCGAGGCGCAGGGCTTCCAGCAGATAGTCCACACAGCCTTCCAAGTCCTTGGATTCCAGCAGGACGCGCGCCATGTTCATGTTCAGATTTTCATCCTTGGGCGAAAGCTGCAGGGCGCGGGCATAATACTCGCGGGATTCGGAAAGCATCTTGTTTTTACGCAAGTTGATGCCGAACTCGTTGAAAAGGTGCTTGTGCTGCGGTTCAAAGGCCGCATCCAGCTTGACGAGCCGTTCAAAGATATCCTGCGCCTTGTTGGCGTCACCGCGTTCAAGATAGGTAAGGCCGATGCCGAAATTGGCGCGCACGTTGTCCTCGTCCACCTTGAGAGCACGGGAATACTCATATTCGGCCGCGAACGTCTCGCCGCTTTCCCGGTACCTGTCCCCCTGCCGGACGGAATACTGGAGTTCCTGCATTTTGGGATATACGGAATTCATGTAGAATTCCGGCTCCGGCGAAAACTTGTTGATCAGGTCCTCCATGCTGATCTTGCGCTTGGGACCGCTGGGAACATAGTTGGTATTGAGCGGCTGACACTCGATCTCACTGCCGTGCTGCTCCACGAACCAGAACGTTTTCTGCACGGTTTTGCGGGTGGTGGTGCCGGTGCCGACCTTGCGGATTTCCTGCGTGGAAAAGACGCCGCGTACTTCCGGCTGCTGTTGCGGACGCGGGGCGCCGGCCTGGGGAGCTGCTGTGGAATGGGACATGGAAACTCCGTCTAGCAGGTATGCATTTCGTCGAGGATGGCGTGGGCGGCCGCCAGCGGATCAACCGCACGGGTAATAGGCCGGCCCACCACAAGATAGTCCGCACCGGCCGCCACGGCGGCGGCAGGCGTCATGATGCGGCATTGATCATCCGCACTGGCGGACGCCGGACGAATACCGGGACACAGGCAGCGCAACCGCGGGTGCCGCGCCTTGACGGCGGCCGCCTCCTGCCCGGAACAGACAATGCCGTCCAGCTTCCAGCTGTCGGCCATACCGGCAAGCTCTCCGGCAAAATCCGTCGGCGTCCGCGTGATGCCAGGCATCTGCCCCGGGCCGAAGCTGGTCAGCACGGTAACGCCGAACACAAGCGGCGGCCTTTCGCACGCGGCCGCGGCCGCCACGGCTTCGCGGCACATGCGTTCCCCACCCTGCGTATGGATGGTCAGCAGTTCCGCCCCGCCCTGTGCAGCAGCCCTGACGGCTTGCGCCACCGTATTCGGAATGTCGTAAAACTTCAGGTCCAGAAAAACATGAAAGTCCAGCTCCCGCAACTGCGCAAGCACCGTGGGCCCGGCAAGACAGAAGAGCTCCATGCCCACCTTGCACCACGGCGCAACGCCACGCAACTGCCGCGCAAGCGCAAGCGCACTGTCGGCATCGGGAAAATCCAGGGCTACCACCAGTTCGGCCATGCGTTCCTCCCTTGCTTGCGCGCCTACTCCAGACGTCCCTGCTCCAGCGCTCGCACAAGCTCCGGGCGGCAGAGAGGACGCAGGGTCGCGGCGACATAGGCGGCGCGCAACCGGGTATAGGCCGACTCCACGTCGTCATTGACCACAAGATAATCATACCACGGAGCTTCGCGCAGCTCCACACTGGCATTGCGCAGACGGCGGGCAATGGTTTCCTCGCTGTCCAGCCCGCGACCGTGCAGACGCTTCTCCAGCTCCGCCATGCTGGGCGGCAGAATAAAAAGGAAAACCGCTTCCCGCAGACTTTCCCTGAGCTGGCGCGCCCCCTGCACGTCAATATCGAAAAGCACATCCTGCCCCTGCTCCAGCATCCGGCGCAGCGGCTCAAGCGGCGTACCGTACAGATTGCCGTGCACTTCGGCCCATTCGGCAAAATACCCGGCCTCGCGCTGCTCTTCAAAACGGGAACGCGTCCAGAAATGATAATCCCGCCCGTCACATTCGCCTGTACGGGGAGCGCGCGTCGTACAGGAAATGGAGTAGCCGAAATGAGGAAATTCCTCCCGCAGACGGCTGATGAGCGTTGTCTTGCCCGCGCCGGAAGGTGCGCTGATGACCAGCGCGATGCCGTGTCGCTTCATGATTCATTCCCTTCCTGCGCAAAACGCTGGCTGATGGTTTCCGGCTGGATGGACGAGAGGATGATGTGGTTGGAATCCATCACGATGATGGATCGCGTGCGGCGTCCCTGCGTCGCATCCACCAGCCGCCCCTCGGCACGGGCATCCTCCCGCAGACGACGCATGGGCGAAGAGGCGGGGCTGACGATGCTCACCACACGCCCGGCCAGCACATAATTGCCGAACCCTATATTGATCAGTTTTTCCCTGGCCATGCCCTATTCCAGATTCTGCACCTGTTCCCGGCATTTTTCCAGCTCGTTCTTGAAATCCACCACCATGCGCGAAAGCTGCACATCCGGCAGCTTGTTGCCGCATGTATTGATTTCCCGGAAGCATTCCTGCAGGGTGAAATCCAGCCGTCGCCCCGCGTCCCTGCCGTCGTCCAGCAGTTCATGCAGACGTTCCAGATGCGTTTGCAGGCGGGTCAGCTCCTCGCTCACATCCAGACGATCGGCAAGAACCGTCACTTCCTGCAGAAAACGCCCTTCTTCCAGCTCCAGGGCATGCGCGGCCAGCGCCTCGCCGATGCGTTCCCGCATCTGGGCCGACCGCTCTTCCTTGATCTGCGGCGCACGTTCCATGATGCGGCCCGTCCATTCCTCCATGCGCAGAATGCGGGACTGCATGTCCACGGCAAGGGCATGCCCCTCCTTGCTGCGGGCCTCGTTCCAGTCCTGCAGGGCCAGCTCAAGACCGCTTTCCAGCTGATCGACCAGCTCCTCGTCCGTATCGTCCGCGCTGTCGCCCCACAATGGCGCCAGCGCCAGCAGGGCATTGTAATCGGGACGGTAGACGTCGCCCCGCTGCAACGCAAGCGCCTGCAGACTGTCCAGCATGGACGAGGCCGCCGCCATGTCGAAATTCAGCGGAGGCAGGCAATCCGGCGCAAACTGCAGTTGCAGGCTGATGTCCACCCGCCCGCGGGAAGCATGCCGTCGAACCACCTTTTCCAGCCGGGGCTCCAGACTGCGGGCACAACTCGGCAACCGCCACTTCAGGTCAAGATGGCGGCTGTTGACGCTCTTGACCTCCCACTGCTGGGTTACGCCGCCATTCTCCACAAGGCAGCGGCCAAAACCGGTCATGCTGAATACCATGTGCGTGCTCCCAAAGAAAAAGGGCCTTCGCCGCTGAACAAACGGCGGCCGGCAGTGACCACCCGATGGTCGGCGTCAGCATAGGCCATGCCCGAGCCGTTTGCAATCTTGCAGCCCGGAACCGGATATTTCCACAAGGGGGCAAACCGGATGTCATGATTCCGCCCCCTTCCGCACCTGCGCTCAGGCGTTTCCGCCCTGCGCCGAGGGACAGCCGCCCGTACCGCAGGCTCCACCGCATCCGGCAAGCCCCTTGCCCATTTTGGACGCCAGCGGATGCACCGGCCCGACCTTGAAGGGAAATGCACCGGTCTTGAGGGGACTGGGAGCGCTTACCTGCCGCTCGGTCCGTTCGGCCCCGCAGTGCGGACAGGGCGGCACTTCCTCGCCGAAAACCAGTTCTTCAAACGTGTTCTTGCACTGGGGACAGTAAAAATCAAACATGGGCATGGAGATAAGCCTCTCGGGAAAAATTTCTCTTTTCGGCCTTGCAGCCGTCATGTTGATGCTTATATAACCACGGGAAGGGGCAAGGCAAGTCGCAATCCGTCCTGTCGTTCCGTGCGGCAAGCTTCAGTGAGCCTCCCGGACCGGGAAAGCCCCTTTGGATATTTTTTCAGGAGCATGAAAAGATGAGCAAAAAAATTCTTTTGCTGGCCGGTGATTTTGTCGAAGACTATGAAGTGATGGTTCCCTTTCAGATGCTGCTCATGCTGGGCTATGAAGTGCATGCCGTCTGCCCCGGCAAAAAGGCCGGCGATGTGGTGAAAACCGCCATTCATGACTTTGAGGGCGATCAGACCTATTCCGAAAAGCGCGGCCATAACTTTGCCATCAATTACGATTTCGACAAGGTGAACGTGGCCGATTACGCGGGACTGGTGGTTCCCGGCGGCCGCGCTCCCGAATATCTGCGCCTCAATGCCCGCGTGCTGGACATTGTGCGCGAATTCGACACCGCCCAAAAGCCCATTGCCGCTATTTGCCACGGTCCGCAGATTCTCGTGTCCGCCGGTGTGCTCAAGGGCAAGACCTGCACCTGCTACGCCGCCGTCAAGCCTGATGTGGTCGATGCGGGCGCCACCTGGGCCGACAGCAACGAAACGGCCTCCAATGCCGTGGTGTCCGGCCATCTGGTCACGGCTCCCGCCTGGCCCGCCCATCCGGCCTGGATTGCCGCCTTCGTCAAACTGCTGGGCGCCAAAATCAGCATATAGCTCTCGTCTTCACAAACGCTGCTCCACACGCGGCGTCAGACATGCGGACGCACAGGGGGAATCCCCCTGTGCGTGCCGTCTGAACTTTAGAGCATTTTCAGTTTGAAACGCTTGGCGTTTCAAAGCATACGGCTTGGCGTTTCGCGGAAAAAACGCGGTTTTTCCGCTCACTTTCGGCCGGGCGGCGCTGTGCTGCCGCCTCGCATTTTGCCTTTTTCAAAGGCAAAATGCTCTAAACAGGGTCGAGGCCGTCGCCGTCGTATTCAGGCGGAAGCCCCGCCTCTTCCTTCGTACTCTTCTCCCCTACCCCAGCATATGGCCCAGAAAGGCATAGGCCAGCGAAAAATAGACAAACACGCCCGCCAGGTCCATCACCGATGTGATCAGCGGTGAGGACAGCGTGGCCGGGTCCGTTCCCAGCCTGCGCGCCATGAAGGGCAGCAGCGCCCCTACCACACCGCCCAGTGCCGTGCAAAGCAGCATGCTCAGTCCTACCACCAGCAGGACATCAACGCCTATTCCCTTGGAAAAGAAGGCCATGACCGCTTCCAGCAGGGCTACCACAACGCCGAGGGACGCTGCCACGGGCAGCTCCCGCCGCAGTACGCGCCATACATCCTGCCAGCGCAGAGTGACGTTTCCCAGTGCCATGGCCCGAATGACCAGCGTGGCCGACTGACTGCCCGCGTTGCCGCCCATATCGACAATGGGCGCAATGAAGGCGGCCAGCACTATAGCCCGTGAAAGCATCTCCTCCTGCGCCGCCACAAAGCTGCTCGTTACCACGCCGAACAATGTCAGGAGAAGAAGCCAGAACACCCTGACGCGGAACATGGTGCGCAATGGCGTAGCCAGAATGTCCAGCTCCGTGCCGTCATCGGAGGCCGTGCCGCCGAAGCGGGCCAGCTGACCGGCATCCAGCTCCTTTTCTATATCCATGGCGTCGTCCACGGTGATGATGCCGATCATCCTGTCGCCGCCGTTGATGACCGGCAGCGCCAGCAGGTCATAACGCCGTATGCACTCCGCCGCCTCCTCGCGCGGACTGTCCGCCCGGACAGATACGGGATGCCTGCGCATGATGTCGCCGATGGTCAGCCGATCATCGGCCAGCAGCAGCTCACGCAGGGATACCGTACCGCACAGACGGCCTTCCGCATCCAGCGCATACAGTATATAAATAGTTTCCTTGTCCGGCGCTGTCGCCCGAACATGAGCCAACGCCTCGTCCACACGCATTTCCGGCGTCACGGCCACATAATCCGAGGTGGTCACCGAACCGGTAGTCCCCTCGGCATAGGCGGCCAGCCGCAGAATATCCTCCCGTTCGACCCGCGCAAGGGCAGGCAGAAGCTTCTGGCGAGCTTCCTCATCCAGATGATGATACAAATCCGCCCGCTCGTCGGCGGCCATGCTTTCAAAAAGACGAATTGCCATATCACGAGGCAGAAGCGGCAAAAGCGCATTCTGCCATTCCGGGGAAAAATAGACGAAGACTTCCGCCCGTTCCTGCTCTTCCATCTCGGCAAAGCACTGGCCGATCTGCCCGGCTGACAAGGTTTGCAGGGCTTCGGCCAGATCGGAGGGATGAACGGAACGCAGAACGGCCGCCAGATCGGCGGTACGGGGATGAGCAAGGCAGTCCACAAGCGTGGCGCACAGCAGTTTACGGAACATGACACGTCTCCTTTTTGTCGGTGCCGGGGAAAAATGCGGCGCAGCACCACCGCAAGCCGCCCGTCATGCGGGCATCACAACAGACAAAAGGGAAACGCAACTTCGCCGGACAAGTACGGCGGCATGCGCCCATACGGCACGATCAAGCGCAACTGCCCGGCGGCGCGGGAATTTCCAGCAGCAGAACATGATTTTTCTCCTTGTCTTTCAGGAAAAACAGACAAACATGCCCGATCGAGGTTTCTGTGTGACTATGACTGTCCATGACACTTTCTCCTTGGAAGAGCTTTGATGATGCCCCATGCTGACGAGAAAACTCCCGTTGACCGCGGACAGGAAGAGAAGACGGAAACGGTGTGTACCGCTTCCCGAACGGACTGCCTGTACACAGGACGACAGAGGGCCTGACGTCAGGCAGCAGGCAAGACCAGGACGCATACATGCCCTCGTGAAAAGCTGAATATTTTCGTGCGACAAGCACGATGCACGGAAAGTACAGCTTTGCAGCAGGCAGGGTAATGCGTTCAGACCCTAAGCAGGACGACCGCACGACGGCGGCTGAAGAGGAAAGAAACGCTGAGGCGTCCGCCGTCTGCCGGACAGGACGCACGACAAGACTTTCGGCAAAAAGCCTGACAGCAGGGCGGAAAGCATCCGCAGGGAAAGGAAGAAAACGCGCATATCTCCTCCGCAGTTCAACACGCCTGCGGGAAGACCGGCAGGAGTGTCGTCAACGCTGAAATGACTGGGCAGGGGCAGGGCCGGTACTCTCGGACGACATGGTAACTCCTTTTTTGTCGCTACAGAACGGCGACGTCTTGCCTATGTCCCGTATTTTCCGACTTGTCAAGTCAGTATTTCCTCCGCTCGTCATCTTTTTCCACGTTTCCATATTACTCTTCTCCCCTCGGGAAGGTTACCTCTGCAGGGCATGCCTGTTCGCACGTACGGCACACAGCCCCCTGCCCCTTTCCCTGCACGGCAGACGCATATCTCGCCGTACGGCTCTTCTCATTGCCTGCCTGACGAGGGTGCATCCTCTGCTGTCAGAACGCCTCCCTTTCGCTCTCCCTTAATAAAAAATAGATAAAACATATCGATATAACATGTTGTTTTTTTTATATTTTTTTTAAAATTTTGAAAAAAGTCAAAAAAAATTGCCTCCTGCCCCTTTTCAATCCGACAAGCTGCCTTATCTACTATGCCGACGCGGGGAAGATCGGTTGCATCACCTGCCTCCCGCTCGATAATTCCGCAGCGTTACGCTGCACCGAGATAAAAATTTTTTGGAGGAAATACCATGAACCTGAAACCTCTCCATGACCGTGTGCTGGTCAAGCGCGTTGAATCCGAAGAAAAGACCGCTGGCGGTCTTTTTATTCCCGATACCGCCAAGGAAAAGCCTTCCAAGGGTGAAGTGATCGCTGTGGGTCCCGGCAAGGTGGAAAACGGCAACCGCATCGAAATGTCCGTCAAGGCGGGCGATATCGTGCTGTTCAACAAGTACGCCGGCACCGAAGTGAAGCTGGACGGCGTGGAACACCT
>CALVGJ010000079.1 GCA_944327045.1 uncultured Desulfovibrio sp. | reverse complement strand
CTCCGTTTCTTTCCACCTCCCGTGACGGACGACGGAACAAAGCCGTAATGGAAGACATTACGCGTCATCGCGAAGACGTCAAGCCGCCGATACGGGCAGGCTGGGCCATCTTTGACGTGCTTTCCTTTCCCCTGCCTCCACCCCGCAGCACCGCGGTTCAGAGTCTTTTGCCATTGGAAAGGACCATGCGCGAGGCGGCGGCCCTGCGCCGCCCGACCCAACGTAAGCGGAAAACCGCGTTTTTTTCCGCGAAACGCCAGGCCGTACGGGGTGAAACGCAAAGCGTTTCAAACGGAAAATGCTCAAAAAAGACGGCTGCCCCGTCCGGGACAGCCGTCGATGCGCGCGGAAGAAAAGGCCGCGTCAGGCCATATCTTCGGTCAGAATCATATTGCGGGCAGCCGCGGTTTCATCCAGACGCCGCACGGGCAGGGTCTGCGGCGCGGCGGCCAGCTTTTCGGGATGCTCCCTGCCCTCGGCCACGATGTCGCGCAGGGCGTCCACGTATTCGTCCAGCGTTTCCTTGCTTTCGGTTTCCGTGGGTTCGGCCATGAGGCATTCCTTGACGATGAGCGGGAAATAGATGGTCGGGGCATGGATGCCGCGATCCAGCAGGCCCTTGGCGATGTCCAGCGCCCGCAGGCCCTCCGGAGCGGAGGCCACGAATTCGTGGGCGCAGATACGGTCAAAGGGAATGTCCAGCACATCTTCCAGCCGCTTGCGCAGATAGTTGGCGTTGAGCACCGCGTACTCGGAGGCACGGGTCAGCCCGTTGCCGCCCAGGCGCATCATGTAGGCCAGCGCCTTGGCCAGCACGGCAAAGCTGCCGTAGAACGGCCCGATATAGCCGATGGACTGGGGCAGGTCGAAATTCACGCGGTAGCTGTCGTCCTCGCGGCGTTCCACCCGCGGCGCGGGCAGATAGGGCACAAGGCGTTCGCTCACGCCCACCGGCCCGGCCCCGGGCCCGCCGCCGCCGTGCGGCGTGGAGAGCGTCTTGTGCACGTTGAGGTGCACCACGTCAAAGCCCACGTCGCCCACGCGCATCTTGCCCATGATGGCGTTCATGTTGGCGCCGTCATAATACAGCAGCGCGTCCACCTTGCGCAGCTCCTCGACGATCTCGGCCAGATGGGTTTCCATGAGGCCCAGCGTGTTGGGGCAGGTCATCATGAGGCCCGCCACATCGTCGGGATGCTCGGCAATGGCGCGGGCCAGCGCCTGCGGGTCCACCATGCCGTCCCGGGATTCGATGTTCACGATCTCGAAGCCCGCCAGCACGGCCGAGGCGGGATTGGTGCCGTGCGCCGAATCGGGGATGAGCATCTTGGTGCGCTTGCGCCCCCTGGCCTTGTGGTAGGCCGCGATGAGCTTGACGCCCGTGAACTCGCCGTTGGCCCCGGCCATGGGCTGGAGGGTGAAGGCCTTCATGCCCGTGAGTTCACAGAGCCAGCGTTCGGCATCGTAGAGGACCTGCAGGGCCCCCTGCACGCAGGCCGCGCCGCGGCCGAGCTGGGCCAGCATGGGATGCAGACGCGTGAAGCCGGGCAGACCGGCCACCTGTTCCGTGAACTTGGGGTTGTACTTCATGGTGCAGGAGCCGAGCGGATAGAAGTTGGCGTCCACACTGTAGTTGCGCCGCGAAAGCGCGGTAAAGTGGCGCACCACATCCAGCTCGGAGCATTCCGGCAAACGGGGAGGCTGCTTGCGCAGCAGCTCGGCGGGCAGCATGTCCGCCGTGCGGGGGGCGTTTTCCTCCGGTTCCAGCACAAGATTTTCCGCATGCCGGCCGCTTACGGATTTGGCAAAGATGGTTTTCACAGCAGGCCTCCGATGGTTTCGGCAAGGAAGCCGATTTGCTGGCGGGTGTTGTTTTCCGTGCAGGCCAGCAGCAGCACGTCGTCCATGAAGTTGTAGTAGCGGCTCACGGGGAAGCCGGGCACGCAATTATAGGAAATAAGCGTGTTGACGACCTTTTCCGCCGGAATGGGCAGGCGCAGGGCCACCTCGTTGCCGTAGGGCGCCGTATTGAGCAGGGTCACGCCGCGCAGGGCGGTAAGGCGCTCCACCGCATAGCGGGCCAGCGCCATGTTGTGCTCGGCCACCTGCGCCAGCCCCTGCGGGCCCATGAGGGAAAGATAGATGAGCGAGCGCAGGGCGCACAGCGCCTGATTGGAGCAGATGTTGGAGGTGGCCTTGGCGCGGCGGATATGCTGCTCGCGGGCCTGCAGGGTCAGCACATAGCCGGTCTTGCCGTCCAGGTCCTGCGTGCGACCGGCAATGCGGCCGGGGAACTGACGGATATGCTCCTTGCGGCAGGCCATGATGCCCAGATAGGGGCCGCCGAAGCCCAGCGGCTGCCCGAGGCTCTGCCCTTCGGCCACGGCAATGTCCGCCCCCATCTCACCCGGCGTCTTCAAAACGGACTGCATGACGGGATAGACGGAAATGACGCCCAGCGCCTTCTTGCTGCGGGCATGGGCGAACAGTTCGCTGAAGTCGTCCACCACGCCGAAGAAGTTGGGATTCTGCACCACAACGGCGGCGCACTGGTCGGTAACGGCGGCCATGAGGGCCTGCTTGTCGCTCGTGCCGTTGCGCTGCGGCACCACGCGCACGTCCACATCCAGATCGGAGGTGTAGGTGCCGAGCTGCACGCGCCAGATGGGATTGACGCATTCATCCACCACGATGAGCTTGCGGCGGCTCACCCGCACAGCCGTCATGCAGGCCTCGAAAAGTGCCGAACCGCCGTCGTAGACCGAGGCATTGGCACAGTCCATGTCCAGCAGACGGCAGACGGCCGTCTGATATTCAAAGATGGCCTGCAGGGTACCCTGCGAGCATTCGGCCTGGTAGGGGGTATAGGCGGTGTAGAACTCGCTGCGGCTGCTCAGGGCGTCCACGGCGGCGGGAATCTTGTGCGCGTAGAAGCCCGCCCCCAGAAAGGACACCATTTCCGTCCGGTTTCTGGCGGCAAGATTTTCAAAGTAGCCGCATACGGCGGCCTCGCTCAACCCTTTGGGCAGATTGAAGTGCGCGGGACGCATCTGCTGCGGGATGTCCGCAAACAGGTCGTCCAGCGTGCGCACACCGATGACGGACAGCATTTCCGCTGTTTCGTCCGGGGTGTGGGGGATGAAAGGCATGGTGGACCTCCTGAAAAAAACGGCAGGCCGCCCGTCCTGCGACAGGCGGCCCGGCCTCGGCTAGTGCTGTTCGTTTTTGCAGTGTTCTTCGTAGGTGGCCGCATCCATGAGCCCTTCCGGCTTGCCGGAAAGTTTCACCTTGATGAGCCAGCCGTCCCCGAAGGCATCGGCATTGATCTTTTCCGGCGCATCGGCCAGCGCCTCATTGACGGCAACCACCTCGCCGCTGACCGGCGAAATGAGATCGCTGGCGGCCTTCACCGATTCCACGGAACCGAAATCGCTGTCGGCGCTCACGCTGTCGCCCACGGCGGGCAGGTCCACATAGGTAATGTCGCCGAGGCTTTCCTGGGCAAAGTGAGTAATGCCCACCACGGCTTCCTCGCCCTGAATCTTCACCCATTCATGGCTGGAACTGTACAGCAGATCGGCAGGATTGGACATGATTTCCTCCACACAAAAAAGGTTCGCAGGCGCGGACGCGCCACAGGAATGACAGATTGACCGCCCCCGGCGGACGCCCGGAGGCCGCGTCTGCCCCTACTTCAACTTGATACGGGCCGTGCCGTCCTTGTAGAACGGCAGCTCCGTCACCCGGGCGGACAGCTCCGCGCGCGCGGCCTTCACCACATAGGCGTCCGCATCGGCATGCGCGGCATCGGCCCAGGCAAAGGCGATGACGCAGCCCAGCGACGGCGCAAAGGAACCGCTCGTCACCCGGCCCACAGGCGTGCCGTCCGGCAGGGCCAGCACGTCGCCGCCCCGGGCGGCGCGGCGGCCGTCGATGACCAGCGCCAGCAGCTCTTCGCGGATGGTCTGCACGCGCGCCTGGTCTACATAGACGGTTTCGCTCGTGAGCCTGCGGGCCATGCCCGCCTCGGCGGGATTGTGGTTTTCGTCCAGCTCGTGGCCGTATAACGGCAGGCCGGATTCCAGCCGCAGGGTGTCGCGTGCGCCCAGCCCGGCGGGCTTGACGCGCGCATCGGCCAGCAGGGCCTCCCAGAAGGAGACAACCTTGTCCGCGGGCAGATACAGCTCAAAGCCCAGCTCGCCGGTGTAACCGGTGCGGCTCACCAGCAGGGGCGCATCCTGCCACCGGGTACGCACAAAACCGAAATAGCCGAGATCATGAAAATCCTCGCCCAGCACGCTTTCCAGCACGGCCAGGGATTCCGGCCCCTGAAGGTCGATCTTGCCCGTCTCGTCCGAAACGTCCTTCAGGCTTACCGACTGGGGCAGGCGCTGGCGCAGGGCGGCAAAATCGCTCGCAATACAGGCGGCATTGACCACAATCATGAAGGAATCCGCGCCGAAGCGGTAGACGATGCAGTCGTCCATGACGCCGCCGCGCTCGTTGAGAATGAAGCCGTAGCGGCATTTGCCTTCCTTGAGAGTGGCAAGATTGTGGCTGACGGCGCGGGAAAGCGCGGCATCGGCCCCTTCACCCTCGATGAGAAACTCGCCCATGTGGCAGATGTCGAACAGACCGGCGTGATGGCGGGTATGCTCGTGTTCCACCAGAATCCCCTCATACTGGATGGGCATGAGCCAGCCCGCGAACGGGGCCATCTTGGCGCCGCGGGCCTGATGCCAGACGGTGAGCGGCGTTGTGCGGCATTCTTCGGACATGAAAAAAACCTCCTCGGGCTGCGGCCCGTCGATCGGACGGCGGGCGGAAGCAAAATCAGACGCTCCCGCGGGGAGCGTCGCGGATGACGTATTTTCCAGATACGCTATCCGAAAATACCCCCTGCCACAAGCCTGATTGCCCGTTTGGGTAACCCATCTTTCGTCACCCGCAAGTGAAAAAGTTTTGCATCATCTCCGGATCGCACCCGCTGAAGCAGGCTTCCCAGTCCACGCCCCGCAACGCATCCCGCAGGGCCTGCGGTTCATCACGCACGCCCGCAAGCCGCCTTTCCAGTTCGCCCACGTCCGCTGCCGCAAAAAAATCGCCGTGAATGCGGCAACCTTCGATAACGCCTTTCCGCACGTCCAGCAGCACATCCACAAGCCCCCACGGAAAGCGCCGCCGCCGTCGTTCGCTGAATGCCGGGGAATGACCGAAATTCCATTCCCAGGTCCGGTACTTTTCCTCCGCCAGCTGTCCGGCCTCCCGCAGAGCGTCCTCCGGCACGTCCCGCGGCACGCTTTCCGGCGCGCAGCAGGCGGCCAGCGCCGCGCGCAGATCGTCCATCGTGCTGCCGGGCTGCCAGCTCTCGCTGATATTGGCGACCCGCGCCCGCACCGAAGCAACCCCCTTGGAACGGTATTTTTCCGGGTCCACGCTGAGCGCGGCCACCATGTCCTCGAAATTCAGGGCTACCAGCAGCGTGCCGTGGTGCAGCACCCGCCCCGCCCGCAGGGACTGGGCGCTGCCGGAAATCTTGCGCCCCCCGGCCTCAAGATCGTTGCGTCCGGTCAGCCGAGCCTCTACGCCAAGCCGCGCCAGCGCCGCGCACACGGGCTCCAGATAGCGGGCGAAATCCACCTTGCCGCGTTCCGGCGCGTACTCCATGAAGGAAAAATTCAGATTGCCCAGATCATGATACACCGCCCCGCCGCCGGTATTGCGCCGCACCACCGGCAGCCCGCGTTCCGCCAGCCAGGCCGTATCCACCTCTTCCCAGGTATTCTGATGACGACCCACGATGACGGAGGGGCTGTTCTGCCAAAGGAGGAAACAGCCCGGAAAGTCCGGCCCCAGCCGCCGGAACAGCACTTCTTCCAGCGCCAGATTCAGAGCCGGGTCCGTCTGCCTGACCGAATAACATTGCATGGGCATGGCCGTTTTTCCTCCTTGCTCCGGTTCGGCCGGTGGCCTCGCTCCGGCGGACGATTGTTGCGCGAACGGACAGCGCAGGCAGGCTTTCCGCAGTTGCCTGACGAAAAAAGCGCGGCTTTCCCGCTCACTTTCGGCCGGAAGACGCTGTGCTGCCGCCTCGCGTTTTGCCTTTTTCAAAGGCAAAACGCTCTTACATTATTCGTTGCCTGTTTGGGAGGGATATCCCCTAAACAGGCAGTGAAAAGCGCTACCCCCAGGCCGCTATTCTTCGCGCAGGGTACGGGTCATGAGGCGGGTCACGGCGTCGGCGGGCGTTTCACCGGAAAAGAGAATGCTGTGCACAGCGTCGGTAATGGGAGCTTCCACGCCGAGGCGCGCGGCCAGATCATGTACGGCAAGGGTTGTCTTGACGCCCTCGGCCACCATGCCGAGCCGGGCGGTGATGTCCTCCAGCGCTTCGCCCTGCCCGAGGCGCAGCCCCACCTGCCGGTTGCGGGAAAGGTCGCCCGTACAGGTAAGGGTGAGATCGCCAAGGCCGGAAAGGCCCATGAAGGTTCGTTCCCTTGCGCCGCAGGCCATGCCGATGCGGGACATTTCCGCCAGACCGCGCGTGATGAGGGCCGCACGGGTATTGTGCCCGAAATGCAGACCGTCGCTGACGCCCGCGGCAATGGCCATGATGTTTTTGAGCGCGCCGCCCATTTCCACGCCCGTGACGTCCGCGCTCGAATAGCAGCGGAAGCGCGGCCCGGAGAGCAGATCGCGCAGGCGGCGGACAAGTTCCGCCTCCCGTCCGGCCAGCACCACCGCCGTGGGCAGGCCGCGCATGACCTCCGCCGCAAAGGACGGGCCGGAAAGCACGGCAAAGCGGAAGGGCGTACCGGCCAGCGTTTCGGCCACAATGCGGCTCGGCGTGGCCAGTGTGCCCACCTCAAGCCCCTTGGCGGCATTGATGAGCACGGGCGAGGCATTCAGATGGCGGCGATGCGCCTCCAGCCAGCCCCGCAGCTGCTGGGTGGGGATGGCAAGCACAAGATAGGTTGCCGACAGGGCGTCAGGGGCGGTTTCGGCCCGCAGGGCCGGATGCAGGGGCAGGCCCGGCAGGTAGCGCGCGTTTTCGTGCGTCTGGTTGATGCGCTCCGCCGCGTCGCCGTCACGCAGCCAGAGGCGGACATCGTAGCCGAGACCGGCCAGCAGGTGCGCCAGCGCGGTGCCCCAGCTCCCTCCGCCGGCCACACAGAACCGAATGGATGTTTTCATGCTCAGAACCCCAATGCGCTTTCCCGTCCCGGACTGTCGGGAAGGGTATCCCGTTCCACGCGCAGGGTATCGCCGAAACGCAGCAGAAACAATCCGGAAAAACGCTCTCCCCTATAGACTTCCACCCGGAAAATCTTCCCCTGCCTGTCCACGGAATAGCGCTTCTGAAAGCCCTCATGCTTCAGCGTCAGGCCGCTTTCATCCTGCCGGCCGCTGTCAAGGCCGATGGCGTTGACGCGGTAACCGTCCTTGCCGTGAACCACGGCGTGTTCGTAGACCCGCACCACCTGCCCGAAGCCCACAAACAGCTTTTTGCCGTCCACGGTGACCATCATGCCGTCCAGACTCTCGTCCATTTCGTGCCAGTCAGGCTCGATGAGGGTAATGGTACGATTCCCGTAATGGATGCACAGACGGTTTTTCTGTTCCGGACAGGGCAGCACCGCCATGATGGGCTTGGAAGTGACGGCCTTGTCCGCGCAATTCCGGGGCAACGGCAGAAAGCGGATGCAGTCCCGCACGTCCTCCAGCGGAAGAAACACCCGGTTCCCGGCAAAGGCGACGCCGAGATTCTCCCGCAGGGCCTGCCGGATGCCGTCGGGCGTGAGCTCGAAACCGCGCTGAAAGCGCACGCCTGCCTGATGCAGAAAGTTCTCGATCATCTGCAGGTGGTAGTACACGCGCAGCTCCACGGGGAACTCCTTGCTGGCCTCCAGCCCGAATGCCGCCTTGCCCTGCCGTACGGCATAGTAGGAAAGGCTCTTCTCCATCTCCCGGTCGCCTTCGGCGGTGCGGGTGTTGTGGATGTTGTAGGTATGGTGCGGGGCCAGAAGGCGCTTGTTGACCGCGGAAATGACGGCATGGGCCTCGTCATGCAGCTCGCCCATGAAGGCGTTTTCCAGCCTGGCCTGATCGATGACGATGCTCTGACCCCAGCGGCGCGGATTGTTGAGCTTGTCGATGTAGGTGGGCCGGTAGTAGCCGCTGCCGTCGTGCAGATTGAGCACCAGCCGCACGTCCGGATGCCCGATGAGGTCCTTGATGCGGCTGACGGTGTGAAATTCGGGGTCTTCCCGGTCCAGACGGGCAAACTTGCGGTTCATGTCGCCGTGCAGCCCGCGGGAACGCCGGATGATGCTGGGGAAGTTGAGATTCGGCACGACCCAGACGGCCCCTTCCTGAATCTCGTAGCGCGTGCCGAGCAGGGTGGCCGCCGAAAAGCCGCCGGGCTCGTCCCCCTGGATGCCGCCCACCACGAGGACGGCCTGTCTGCCCGTCCCCAGACGGATGGTGGTGAAGTCCAGCGTATCGCCTGCCGCCGGTCGGACAAAAAGGCCGCATACGAGACTCAGCAGGCACACGACCCGCAGCACGGCATGCCGGACATGACGGAAGAAGACAGGACGGGCGTCCTGCCGTCGGCCGGGGCAAAACGGTATGTCATATCGCATAATCGGCCCTTTGGCGGGACGACGGCCTCCCCCGCGGGAAAATCGCCCCGTAGACGGATACGAAACTGTATCTCTTCATTTTTACCCAATTGTGCCCAATGAGCAAGCCCCTCTTTTACGGGAGCGCGCATTGCCCTGCCGTCATCATTTTGTCATACTTGTGGTGTAGGCCAACCTCAAAAAAGGAAGGAACTGGATATGGGCAGCAAATCCGACGCCGAAAGCGGCAAGAAGAACAAAGAACAGGCGGAGCAGGACCGTTCCGCCGCCGAGGTCCTTCCGCCGCACGGCGAGGCGCTGCGGGAATGCACGGAGGCGCAGATTCATGATCTGTCCTGCCCCGGGCTGTACATCAACCGGGAGACCAGCTGGCTGGAATTCAATGCCCGTGTGCTCAACGAAGGACTGGACAGCCGTCAGCCCCTGCTGGAGCAGCTCAAGTTTCTCTGCATTTTCCGCAGCAACCTTGATGAATTTTTCATGATCCGTGTGGCCAACGTGCAGCGGCAGTATGAAAATCATGTGCCGTCCACCGGCCCGGACAAAACGCCGCCCGGCCGCCAGCTGGCGGAAATCCGGCGGCTGGTGCTGGCCCAGCTGTCCCAGGCGCAGGAGCACTGGAGCAAATGGCTGGTGCCGCATCTGCGCGAGCGCGGCGTGCGCCTTGTGCGCTATTGCGACCTCACGCGCAAACAGCAGAAGTTCCTTGATCAATATTTTGCGGACGAAGTCTTCCCCGCGCTGACGCCGCAGGCCATCGACCCCAGCCATCCGCTGCCGGTCATTTCGGCCCTGACGCTGAATTTTCTGGTGCAGCTCGAGGACAAGCACGGCGTCACCCGCTATGCCCGCCTGAAAATCCCCAACAATTTCCCGCGCCTCGTCTTCTCGCCGCGCAGCAAGGAAGCCAAGAGCTACACCTCGCTGGGCTTCAGCTCCAATACGCGGGATAACGACATCATCCTGCTGGAAACGCTGGTGCAGCAGCATCTGCCCATGCTCTTCCCGGGCATGAAGATCGTCAACTCCGCCCTGTTCCGCATCACCCGCAACGCGGATGTGGAAATTGAAGAGGACGAGGCCGACGACCTGTTGGAAGCCGTGCGCGATCTGGTGGACCAGCGCCGCTTCGGGGATGTGGTGCGGCTGGAGGTGGCCCACTCCATGCCCGCGGACATGCGGCGTTTTCTCGTGGACATCCTGGAGCTCAAACCCTTTCAGGTCTACCGGGTCAAGGGCCCCATGGCCTTTTCCTCGCTCATGGCCCTGTACGGGCTGGACAGGCCCGGTCTCAAGGACGAGCCCATGTATCCCGTGCTGCCCAAACCCTTTGACGAGGAAAGCGGCGAAGCCATCTTCGACGCCCTGCGCGCACAGGATGCACTGCTCTTCCATCCCTACCAGAGTTTCGGGGCGGTACAGGAATTCATCCGCCGGGCCAGCGAGGACCCCGGAGTCATCGCCATCAAGCAGACGCTCTACCGGGTGGGCAAGGATTCTCCCATCGTACAGGCCCTTATCGAGGCCCGGCGCAGCGGCAAGCAGGTCACGGCGGTGGTGGAGCTGAAAGCCCGCTTTGACGAGGCCAGCAATATCGGCTGGGCCGAGGAGATGGAAAAGGCCGGGGTCCATGTGGTCTACGGCATTCCCGGCATGAAGATTCACGCCAAGCTCTGTCTGGTGGTACGCCGGGAAACCCAGGGCGTGCGCCGCTATGTGCATATCGGCTCGGGCAACTACAATCCCTCCACGGCCAAGATATACACGGACATGGGGCTCATGACCTCCCATCCCGGCATCTGCGCCGAAGTGAGCGAGCTGTTCAACGTCATGACCGGTTATGCCGAAAAGGACGACTATACGCATCTGCTGGTTGCCCCGCACGGCATGCGCCGGGCCATCGTGGCGGCCATACGGCGCGAGGTGGAACGCCAGCGCAGCCACGGGGACGGGCTCATTGTGCTGAAGTGCAATCAGCTGGTGGACAAGGTCTGCATTCAGGAACTCTATCAGGCGGCACAGGCCGGCGTGCGCGTGCGTCTGCAGGTGCGCGGCGTCTGCTGCCTGCGGCCCGGCGTGCCCGGCCTGAGCGAAAATATCGAAGTGACGTCCATCGTCGGCCGCTTCCTCGAGCATGTGCGCCTGTATTACTTCCACAACGGCGGGGACCCGACGCTCTACATGGGGAGCGCCGACCTCATGCCCCGCAATCTGGATCGACGCATCGAGGTGCTCGCCCCCATTCTTGACCCGGCCCTGCGGGAGCGTATAAGCCGTGAGGTGCTCAAGCCGCATATCGAGGATACGCGCGTTTACCGCCTGCAGGCGGACGGCAGCTACCTCCCGCCGGATCTGCCCAGGGGCGAACAGGGAGGCGTGCAGTACCGCATGCTGGAAAAGTTCGGCTGTCTGGCGGAATAAACAGCGACATATGTGGCGGGGCCCGTGGGGCCCCGCTCTGCCGAAGGTGACGCGCAAGGAGACAATATGGCGCATTGCAAGCATTGGCATGACGGCGTCTGCAAGGATTGCCGCAAGAATTGCCCTATCAAGAAGAAACTGGCGGCCAAGGCGGCCAGAAAGGCCGCCCGCCTTGCCGCAGCATCCGAACTGACGCCCGGCGGCGAATCCGACCGGAGCGTGGATGTCTCGACCGAAATTCTCCGTCTGACGGCCGGAACGGCCAAGGGAAAGAAGAAAGCGGACGCGGCGGTCAAAAAAGGCGGGAAGTCCCTGCCCGCACCGGCTCCCGCAGCGGCGGGGCTGCCGCTGCCGGAAGACGATGCCGCCGGAGAACTGCGTGAAGACACCCTGCTGGGGGCGCTGGTGCACGGCAGACGGGTGGCCGGGTTCGCGCACGAGCTCTTCCGGGCCACGCAGGAGCTGCACGGGCTTGACGCCCTCTGGGGCGGCGTGCTTGACTGGGCGGCCCTGCTGCATGACGTGGGCTGGGTCGAGGGCCAGCGGGCCCATCACAAGCGCAGCGCGCGCATGATCCGCCAGAATCTTGTGCCCGGACAGGACGTCCCGGCCGAGTTGCGGGCCTATGCGGCGCTGGTGGCCCGCTATCACCGCCGCCGTGCCCCCTCGCACCGTCAGCGGCGCTTTGCGGCGCTGGACGCCACGGAACAGCGGGCCGTGCGGCAGCTTGCCGCCCTGCTGCGCCTGGCCGATGCGCTGGACTACAGCCATACGGGAGCGGTGGGAAAATTGGAAGCGCGTCTCGATGGAGACACGCTGGTGCTGAAAGTGAAGTCCGCACTGGGCTGCTCGGCGGAACTGCATCGCCTTGAGAGCAAGGCGGAGCTGTTCCGGCAGGTTTTTGAAAAAGAGGTTCGCTGGCAATGCAAGGAACGGGCACGGGCGTAGGCCGGATTCTGGGAATCATCGATCTGGGGAGCAATTCCGCCCATCTCATGGTGGTGCGCATCGCTCCCAACGGCGTGTTTGCGGTGCTCAACCGCGTCAAGCACATGCTGCGGCTGGGCGAGAACGCCTTTCAGGAACGCCGCCTGCAGGAGGAGGCCATGCAACGGGCCTTCCATGTGCTGCACTCCTTCGGGGCCATGTGCGCCTCCTACGGCGCACAGGAGGTCATCACCGTGGCGACCTCCGCCGTGCGCGACGCCCATAACGCGCAGGAGTTCATCCAGCGGGCCTACGAGGCCACGGGACTGGCCGTCACCGTGATTTCCGGGCAGGAGGAAGCCCGGCTCATCTATCTGGGGGTCTCCAGCGGGCTGCCGCACAGTCTGAGCCAGCGCCTGTTCATGGACATCGGCGGCGGCAGCACCGAGCTGGCCGTGGGCAATTCGCTGGATCACGTCTGCCTCGAGTCGCTCAAGCTGGGCTGCGTCCGACTGGACAATCAGTTCCTGCAGGGGCGGGAAAAGCCGGTATCCGACGCCGAATTCGCGGCCATGCGCAACTTTGTGCGCATGGAGGCCTCGCACAGCCTCCAGCGGGTGAGCGCCTATGACATCACGGAACTGGTGGGCAGCTCCGGCACCATCCAGACTCTCCATGCGCTGGGCTACCGGCTGGAACGGGGCGCGGCTCCCGGCCCGGACGAGACCACGCTCACGCTGGACAACCTGCGCCGCACCTCCCGTTACATCTGTTCCCTGCCCATGTCCAAACGCAGGGAGCTGCCCGGCGTGAGCCCGCGACGGGCGGAGGTGCTCGTGCCGGGCGCGGCCATCCTGCAGGCCATGCTGGAAGAGCTGCATCTGGAGGCCATGCAGGTCAGCAACCGCAACATTCTGGACGGCATCCTCGTAGATCAGCTGCGGCGGCTGGGCTACGGCCCGCAGCCCGTGCCCGGCGGCATCCGGGAGCAGAGCGTGCAGCGCCTTGCCCGGCGCTGCAACTTCGAGGAGCGCCATGCCCGCCACATGATGAGCCTTGCCCTCCAGCTCTACGACTCCGCCGCGGACTGCGGCTGCATCAGCCCGGACAAACAGGCGCGGGAACTGCTCTGCCATGCGGCCATCCTGCATGACATCGGCATCTTCATCGCCTATCCCAAGCATGCCCAGCACAGCCATTACCTCATCCGCAATACGGAACTGCTGGGCTTTACCCAGGACGAAATAGAATTCATGGCCCAGCTGGCCCTGCTGCACGGCAAGGGCCCGTCCCGCAAGCAGGAGCAGGCCTCCA
Organism: uncultured Desulfovibrio sp.; assembly: GCA_944327045.1. Lineage (GTDB taxonomy): Bacteria > Desulfobacterota > Desulfovibrionia > Desulfovibrionales > Desulfovibrionaceae > Desulfovibrio. Next base: position 14,614 of record CALVGJ010000079.1, on the reverse strand, counting down.
CCGAAGGGCTCGGACGGCTGGCGCCGCACCTGCGCCCCTGCGCCCTCTTCCTCTCGCTGGCCGAGGGGCTCGACCGCACCCATTGCCAGAATGTGCATACGGCGGAGTTCCGGCGCGACGGTGGCGAGGCTGTGCGCCTGCACATTACCGGCAACGGCAACTGTCTGGTGGAGCAGGACGCCCTCAAGGGCATGGATAAGGTCATCAAGAAAGGCCTCGGCCGCGAGGTCCCCTTCAGCTTTGTCAGCCGGGGGGCCGGAGGCGTGCAGGCCGGATGATATTTGTGCGTTGCCCTTCGGCGACGCAACTACGCCACATAAAGGAGATGCATGCCTATGGCAAACGATCCCGACGCGCACGTGCTGAATACCGTGCTGGAGAAACTGCCGAAATACGGGCTGGAACTGGTGGAGATTCGGTCCGAGGATGGAGGTCTGGTATCCGTTCGGCCTCCGGCGCTGCCGCCCTGATCAGTCTGGCAAACGTGACGGAGTACTACACCAGAACGGGGGACGAAAAAGCCCTGGACGATTTCGTGGCCCGGATAGCCGCCGCCCTGACGCAGGATGAGCTCCCCGACTGGAAGGACGCCCGCGAGCATGTCTATTATGCCTTGCATCCCCGCACGGACGATGAAGTGCAGCCTCCGCTGGCCAGGCAGGTGACGCCGTACTGTGTCAGCCATCTCATCCTGGAATCGCCCACCCGCAATGAATGGATCACGCCCAAGATGCTTGAACGCTGGGGGGTCACGGAAGAGGAAGCGCGACAGGCCGCGATGGAAAATGGCGACCGTCTGCTGGAGGAAACGGACCTTTCTGTGGAAAGCAGCGACGACGGAACCTCCATCGGGCATTTTGACCTGGAGGATGACACGCTCAATGCCGCGCTGCTGCTGGCCCCCTCGCTCGGCGAGCGTGTCGGCCCGCACTTCGGCTGGCCGCTGTATGCCGTCATCCCCAACAAGCGGCGCCTCTGCGTTTTCAGCAAGGAGGATTTTGAGCAGCTCCAGGAGCGGATAATTCGTTTTGTCATACGCTGCTATGATGACAACAAATTCCTTAGTCCCGAACTGCTGGAGATCGGCCCGAACGGCATACGCTCCGTCGGAGCGTGGGTCGAGGCGGATGACGAGGACGAATAGACAGGCGCCGCGCGCAACAGACTTTCCCGTACGCTGAGGAAAATGCCGACTGCCTTCGGGTATTCTTCCCGGCGCGTGTCCGGCGGCACGTCAGGAAAGCACAAGGAGGGGGGCGGATTTCCCCCTTTGATGCGGCATCTGCGCCCCTGCGCCCTCATCCTCTCTCTGGCCGGGGCGGCGCTGTGCCGCCCCGGCCAAAGTGAGCGGAAAAACCGCGTTTTTTCCGCGAAACGCAAGGCCGTATGGTTTAATACGCAAAGCGTTTCACACTGAAAATGCTCTGGAAAGGAGATACTTGCCTGTGGGAAACAAATTCAACCCACATGTGCTGCACGCCGTGCTGGAGAAACTGCCGGAGTACGGACTGGAACTCGTGGAGACACGGCCTGACGAAAACAGCCTGGTCATCCGGGCGGCGTCCGGCACGGTCGCCCAGATCAGTCTGGCAAGCGTGACGGAATACTATGCCGAAACCGGGGACGAAAAGGCGCCGGCAAACTTCATAGCCGGCATCGCCGAAGCCCTGACCCAGACGCAGGAAGGTCTCCCCGAGTGGGAAGAAGCCCGCGGGCATATCCATCACGCCATGTGTCCCCGCATGCCGGAGGAAGAGGCCCTGCCCTTCTCCGTCGGCCTGACGCCGCATAGCGCCCGCCATTTCATCCTGGAAACGCCCTCCAGCAATTTTTGCCTCACTCCGAACATGCTCGAACACTGGGGCGTTACGAAAGAGGATGCCCGGCAGGCCGCCGATGAGAACGGCGACCGCCTGCTGGCGGAGACGGAACTTGTGGTCCAGGAAGGCAGCCAGGGCGTCATCGGCTATTTCGCTCTGGAGGACGAGACGCTCAGTGCCGCGCTGCTGCTCGCGCCCTCCTTCGGCGCACGGGTTGGAGAACGCTTCGGCTGGCCGCTGTACGCCATCATCCCCAACACCCGGCGTCTCTGTGTTTTCAGCAAGGATTATTTTGAAGCGGGTGAAGAAAGCATCAGGGACTTTGTGGAGAGATTCTACAACGACAGCAAGTGCGTCACACCCGAACTGCTGGAGGTCGGTCCAAACGGCATCCATGCCGTCGAAGTGCTGGTCGATATGTATAAGGGCACCGAAGAAGGCGAATAGTCAGGCGCGCGTAACAGGCTTTTTCCGTGCGCCGTCTTTGACGGCGCACATATACACTCATAAAGGAGATACTTGCGTATGGGAAACTAACTTGACCCGAATGTGCTGCAAATCGTGCTGGCGAAACTGCCGGAATACGGGCTGAAGCTGGTGAACCAGCCTTCCCCGACCAGCCGCACGTCAGCTCCCCCTCCCACAAGTCCGCCATGATCAATCTGGAAAACGTGGCGGAACACTATGCCGAGACCGGGGACGAGGAGGTCCTGGAGGATTTCGTGGCTCAGGTGGCCGCCGCCCTGAATCCTGAGGGGAGCGGCAGGAGCCCGACAGCTGGGAAGAGGCCCGCGGGCACATCTACTACGCCATGCGTCCGTACGATGTGGAGACGCTCCCCGACATCTACGACAACGTGACGGAGTACAGCATCCGCTACCTCATCCTGGAGACGCCCAAGCGCAATATCTGGGTCACGCCGGAGATGCTTGAGAAATGGGACGTCACGAAAGAGGATGCCCGGCAGGCCGCCGCTGAGAATGGCGACCGTCTGCTGGCGGAGACAGAACTTGTGGTCCAGGAAGGCAGTCAGGGCGCCATCGGTTATTTTGACCTTGAGGACGAGACGCTCAATGCCGCGCTGCTGTTCGCGCCTTCCTTCGGCGAGCGGGTCGGTGAGCGCTTCGGCTGGCCGCTGTATGCCGTCATGCCCACCAGCTGGCGCTTCTGCGTCTTCAGCACGGAAGATTACGAGACCCTTGAAGACAACATCAGGGATTTCGTCGAGAACTTCTATGACGACAGCAGGTGCGTCACCCCCGAACTGCTGCAGATCGGCCCGGGCGGCATCCGTGCCGTCGATGTGCTGGTCGATGTGTATGGGGATGACGAGGACGACGAAGACGAATAGAGCATGTCATCTTTGAAAAAGGTACCATGCGAGGCGGCGCGCGCAACAGGCTTTTCCCGTGCGCCGGGAAAGACGCCGACAGCCTTGGGGCGTCCTTCAAGCCCGTAGCCTGTCCGGCATGGCAGGAAAGCACAAGGGGGGCGCATGCCCCCCTTTTGTCATGGAATACGACGTCCGCGGTGCGGTAAGGGAATCTTGCCTTTTTCAAAGGCAAAACACGAGGCGGCAACACTGGCCACCCGGCAAGAGAGCGCGGAAAAAAAATGCGCTGTTTCCGCGAAACGACAGGCCGTGTTCTATTGCGGGTCAAAACCGATGTCGGCAATGGCCTCGCGCAGGGCGGTCATGTCCACGGGCGCGCTTTCCTCAAAGCGCAGTTCCCCGGTTTCCAGATGTACTTCCGGTTTGCTGACGCCGGGAATTTTGGCGGCGGCTTCTTCCACGGCCGTCTTGCAGTGTCCGCAGCGCATACCGTTTACCTTGAGTACAGGCATAGCAGCCTCCTGAGTAATAAGCGTTTTTCAGGGTATTGATTTTCATTTTCATAAGGTTCATCTTTTGTGTACGCCCGGCCGGGACAGGCGTCAAGCTGCCGTTCCTTCAGGAATCAATACGGCGGGCGAAAACATCAGGCGGGGAGGATCGTTATGCGTACCGACCAGCTTTGTTCCCTGCACTACGATATTCAGGGAATGCACTGCGCGGCCTGCTCGTCGCGCATCGAACGCGTAGTGGGCCGTATGGAAGGGGTGGCGGACGTCTCCGTCAATCTGGCTACGGCCAGGGCGGAAGTGCGGGTGCCGCTGGCCCGGCGGGACGAGTTGTCGGCGGCCATCGTGGCCAGGGTGGCGGAACTCGGCTTCGGTGCGACGCCCTCCCGGCCGGAAGACCCGGCCCGGCAATTTGCCGAAAGCCGCCGCAAGGAGGAGGAAGAACGCCGCAGGCGCTTGCATCGCCTCCTGCCCATGCTCTGCTTTGCCCTGCCGCTGCTCTATCTCTCCATGGGGCATATGGCGGGCCTGCCCCTGCCCGACGTCCTCGCCCCGCACAGCGCCCCGCGGGCCTTCATGCTGGCGCAGCTTGCGCTGACGCTGCCCGTGGTCTGGCTGGGCAGGCATTTTTACGCGGAAGGGCTGACGGCCCTTGCGCGGCGCTCGCCCAATATGGACAGTCTGGTGGCCGTGGGCACCGGCGCGGCCTTCCTCTTCAGCTGCGGCAATACGCTGCTGGGCCTCATGGGCGACGAGCCGGTACGCCGGGCCATGAACCTGTATTACGAGTCCTGCGCCGTCCTGCTCACCATGATCGAATTCGGCCAGTTCCTCGAGGCCACGGCCCGACAGAAGGCCGGAGACGCCATGGGGGCGCTGCTGCGCCTGACGCCGGAACGAGCCCTCAAGGTGCATGACGACGGCGGCGCCACGGAAATCCCTCTGGCCGAGGTACGGGTGGGAGACGTGCTGCTGGTGCGTCCCGGGGCCCGCGTGCCGGTGGACGGCGTCATCCTTTCCGGCACCAGCGCGGTGGACATGTCCCTGCTCACCGGAGAATCCGTCCCCGTGGCCGTTTCCGCCGGGGATGAGCTGGTGGCGGGCAGCGTCAACGGCGAGGGGCCGCTGACCATGCGCACCGAACAGGTGGGACAGGACACGCGGCTGGCCCGCATCGTCCGGCTGGTGCGCGAGGCGCAGGGCAGCAAGGCCCCCATTGCCCGGCTGGCCGACCGGGTGAGCTTCTATTTCGTGCCGGCGGTCATGACCCTCGCCCTGCTGGCGGGGCTTGCCTGGTGGCTGGTCAGCGACGAGCCCGTCAGCACGCCGCTGACCGTCTTTGTGGCTGTGCTGGTCATGGCCTGCCCCTGCGCCATGGGCCTTGCCACGCCCATGTCCATCATGGTGGGCACGGGACGCGGGGCGCAGCTCGGCGTACTCATCAAGAACGGGGCCGCGCTGGAACAGACAGGACGGCTTGACGTCATCGTCGTGGACAAGACCGGCACACTCACCACGGGAAAGCCCGTTCTGACGGACATGCAACGGCTGGAGAGCGCCCCGGAGGCACTGGACGACAACGCCCTGCTGGCGCTGGCGGCCGCACTGGAAAGCCGTTCCGAACATCCGCTGGCCCGGGCCATTGCCGCGGCCGCACAGGAACGCGATCTGCCCGCCTGCCCCGTGCGCAATGAAAGCGTGTGGCCGGGGCGCGGCATAGCGGGCATCGTGCGGCTGGGCGAAACGGAGTGGCGGGTGGCCGTGGGCAGCACCAATCTCATGGGGCGACTGGGCCTCGTCGTGCCGGACGAGAACCTCGAACGACTGGCCGCCGCCTCCGAACGGGGGCAGACGCCGCTCATGCTGGCCGTCGCTCCCTTTATCCGCCCGGCGGAAGGAAAGGACGCGCCTGCCGCTGACGGCGGCGAACCGCTGCGCCTGGCAGCCATCCTCTCGCTTGCCGATTCCCTGCGGCCGGAATCGCCGGGCGTCGTCCGCCGCCTGCAGGACATGGGCCTGCGCGTGGTCATGCTCACCGGCGACAACGAGCGTACGGCCCGGGCCATAGCCGCCCGCGTGGGCATCGCGCCGGAAGACGTGGGCGCGGCCCTGCTGCCCGACGATAAGGCCGAATACATCCGGAGTCTGCAACAGAGCGGGCAGGCGGTGGGCATGGTGGGTGACGGCATCAACGATGCGCCCGCGCTGGCGCTGGCCGATGTGGGCATGGCCGTGGGTTCCGGCGTGGACGTGAGCGCCGAGGCAGGGGACATCGTGCTCATGCGCGGCGGCATGAGCGCCGTGCTCACCGCCCTGGCCCTCTCACGGGCCACGCTGCGCAACATCCGGCAGAACCTCGGCTGGGCCTTCGGCTACAACATTCTCGGCCTGCCCATTGCCGCGGGCCTGCTCCATCTGTTCGGCGGCCCCATGCTCTCGCCCATGATCGCGGGCACGGCCATGGCGCTGTCTTCCTTCTCCGTGGTCAGCAACGCGCTGCGGCTGCGCTTCTTCCGTCTTGAAACGCCGTCCCCCGTTCCGGCCCCGAACCATAACGCGCAGGAGTACTGATATGGAAAACGCACTGCACGTCGGCCTTACCGGCCAGAAAGAAATTACCGTCACCTGCGACATGATGGCCTCCAGCATCGGCAGCGGCCATGTCTACGTCTATGCCACGGCCATGATGATCGCGGGCATGGAAGCCACGGCCGTGGACCTGCTCCAGCCCCTGCTGCCCGAAGGCTGCACCACCGTGGGCACGCATGTGAACGTTTCGCACGTCTCGGCCACGCCCTGCGGCATGAAGGTGCGCTTTACGGCGGAGCTGACGGACATCTCCGGCAACGGCAAGGGCTTCACCTTCCGCGTGGCGGCCCACGATGCCGGAGGGCTCATCGGCGAAGGCACGCACGAGCGGGTCATGGTCAACGGCGACGCCTTCGAGCAGCGCACGCACACCAAGGCGGAGAATCTCGCGCACCGGGACGGTTTTTGAGCGGCCCCGCCGGGCAGGTTCGCACATTGACAGGGGCGGAAGCCGTCCCTACTTTACTGCCGTACCCGTCCCCGACGGGCATTCACGACTTATCGCCGCCTTGCGGCAGGAGAATACGACATGCCCCTGTGCACCATCCCCGAAGCCCTTGCCGATCTGAAGCAGGGCAAGATGATCATTCTTGTCGATGACGAAGACCGGGAAAATGAAGGCGACCTGACCATGGCCGCCGAATTCGTCACTCCGGAAGCCATCAATTTCATGGCCAAATACGGCCGCGGCCTCATTTGCCTGCCCCTTGCGCCCCACATGGCCGACCGTCTGGAACTGCCGCTCATGACGCAGCGCAACGGTTCCCGCTTCGGCACCAACTTCACCGTGTCCATCGAGGCGCGGGAAGGCACCACCACGGGCATTTCCGCCGCCGACCGAGCCCGGACCATTCAGGTGGCCGTGGCCGACGGGAGCCGACCGGAAGACATCGTGACGCCCGGGCACGTCTTTCCCCTGCGCGCCCGGGCCGACGGCGTGCTGGCCCGCGCCGGGCAGACCGAAGGCAGCGTGGACCTTGCCCGCCTCGCCGGACTGCGCCCCGCCGCGGTCATCTGCGAGATCATGAAGGATGACGGCACCATGGCCCGCCTCCCCGATCTGGAGGTCTTTGCCGCCGAGCACGGCCTCAGGATCGCCGCGGTCAAGGACATCATCCGTTACCGCATGGAGCGCGGACAGGTGTCCGTCAAGTGCGCGGCCCGTGCCCACCTGCCCAGCCAGTTCGGGGACTTCACCATTTGCGCCTACGAAAGCGAACGCGAGGCCGGAACCCACATCGCCCTCATCAAGGGCGACATCAGCGGGCCGGAACCGGTGCTCGTTCGCGTGCACAGCGAATGCCTCACCGGGGACGCTCTCGGCTCCCTGCGCTGCGACTGCCGGGCCCAGCTCGGCGCGGCCCTGAGCCAGATCGAACGGGAAGGACGCGGCGTGCTGCTCTACATGCGACAGGAGGGACGCGGCATCGGACTGGCCAACAAAATCCGCGCCTATGCCCTGCAGGACGAGGGCTACGATACCGTGGAGGCCAACCGCAAACTGGGCTTCCCGCCGGACTTGCGCGACTACGGCACCGGAGCGCAAATCCTCGTGGACCTCGGTATCCACAAGGTGCGCCTGCTGACCAACAATCCCAAGAAGATCGTGGGCCTCTCCGGCTACGGCATCGAAATCGTGGAGCGCGTGCCCATCGAAGTGGACGCCTGCCCCGAAAACGAGGCCTACCTCCGCACCAAGAAAGAAAAGATGCACCACCTGCTCAGCCACATCTGCGGCCATTAGGGCCTGTTCCCCCTATTCACTGCTTGTTTGGGGGGAGGGGGAAACCCCTGCCCCCCATCCCTTCTTCAGCGCACTTTCACCGGAGCGTTTCAGGTCTTTTCTCCGGGGATTCGGCGCAATAGGCCGGAAAACACGGTGAAGTGAAGTAAGGCCGTCATGAAAAAAATACAAAAGCCCTCCCTCCCCTGCCACCAAATTTCCTTGTGCAGCCTTTTGCTGGCACTGCTGCTCTGTCTTGCTGCCTGCGCAAGGCCCGCGCCTCTGGACTATGACAGGCCGGAAAACTGGGCCTTCTTTGCCGAAGGTCAGGCCGGCCCGGCGGATGTCTTCCTTATTGCCCCGACGGTTGCCCTGGGTAAGGATGGCCGCCTGAACGCGGACTGCCGCGATCCCCCTTTCCGCCACAAAATGGTCGGCGCGCTGAACATGCAGCGCGGAATCTACCAGCCGTGGGGTCGTCTCTTTGCTCCCTATTACCGGCAGGCTACGTTGAAGGTCTTTGACGTTGCCGAGGATCGGCGCGAGGAATGGCTGCGTACGGCCTACGCTGATGTTCGCAGTGCCTTTATGGCCTATCTGCGAACTGTGCCGGATCGGCCTTTCGTGCTGGCTGGATTTTCCCAGGGCGCGGATATGGGGCTGCGTCTGTTGAAGGAATTTCTTGATGATCCGGCCTGCCGGGACAGGCTGGTAGCAGCCTATCTCATCGGCTGGCGGGTCACGGATCAGGATTTGGCCGAGTTTCCCCGACTCCGCATGGCGCAGGAAGAAAGCGATACCGGGGTAATTATCTCCTTCAACTGCGAGGCCGAGCGTATCCAATCTTCGCTCTTTGTAAGCAGTGATCAACGCACTCACGCCATAAACCCGCTCAACTGGCGGACGGACTCACGAAAAGCCGGACGCGAAGCCAACAGAGGAGCCTGTTTTACCGATTACAGCGGGACGATTGTCCGCGAAGTCCCGGCCCTTACCGGCGCGTATCTGGATGCCCGGCGCGGTACGCTGAAAGTTCCAGACATCCAGGAAGATGACTATCCCGGCATCCTCTTCGCCAATGGCATCTATCATCTTTATGATTACCAGTTCTTTTACCGTAACCTTCAGGAGAATGTAGGCAAACGCATCGCCGCCTTCGCATCGGCCCACACGGAGCGCTGACGTATCGCGGAAACGGCATATTTTTTTCGCGTCTGGCTGGCGGCTTTTGCCCAGCATCAGGGCGTGGTCGCCTCCCGGCGGGGGGCAGGGGGCAGGGGCTTACGCAGCCCCTTGCCCCCTACGACCCCGTACCCCGCGTCGGGGCAGCCATCCTTGACGGATTGCAGGAATGCGCAGGTTTTCCCCTGCCTCCCTCCTGACGCGCGGCAGCGGGCTACGGCCTTCCGCTGTCCCGCGCCCACGCGGGACGAGCGTCCGGCCGGCGTCGGAGCTTCCGCCCCTGCGGGGCGGCGATCTCCTCCGCGCCCTGCCTCGCTTACGTCATCAAGGCAGGCTCTTCATTCCTCCCCAGTGGCGGCAAATCATCCTTTGACGCAGAGCGGAAAAACAGCTTTCCCCTGCTGATTCGGTGCAATGGCTCAGAGAACATGACATCCTGAAAAAATTCAGCCATATTCACAGGTTATCGAAAGCCCCCTTATACACCGCGTGTCAACAGGAAAAAACCTTTCCTGCCGGGCAGCAGCCGCCGGCCAGCGGAAAAGAGAAAAAGAAAGAACGAAAACGCCGCCCCTGTCCCTACTCCAGTCCGAAGAAACGACGGGCGTTGTCGCCGCAGAGCTGCCAGAGCGCTTCCGGAGACACGCCGCGCGCCTCGGCCATCTGGCGCACGGTAAAGACGGTGAAGGCCGGTTCGTTGCGCTTGCCGCGCCACGGCACCGGGGAAAGGTAGGGGCTGTCGGTTTCCAGCAGCAGGCGGTCGTCGGGGATGACGGCCACGGCCTCGCGCAGGGCCGCATTGGCCGGATAGCTCACCGGCCCGGGAATGGAAACGTGCCAGCCGTTACGCACGATGCGCCGGGCCAGCGCCGGAGCCCCGCCGAAGCAGTGCCAGAGCAGCGGATAGCCTGCAAAGCCGCGTCCTTCCAGCAGGGCAAGGGTCTCCTCTTCGGCATTGCGGCAATGGATGACCACGGGTTTTTCCAGCTCGCGTGCCAGATCGAGCTGCTGGAGAAAGGCCTGATACTGCAATTCCTTCGGACAGTCGTCCCAATAGAAATCAAGACCGATTTCCCCCACGGCGCGCAGGCGCGACTCTTCGGCAAAGGCCTGCCGCATGTGCTCCAGAGCGACCTTGTCGCACGTCTGCCCTTCGCAGGGATGAATGCCCAGCACGAAAAAGACTTCGGGATGACCGTCGAACACGCGCTTCTGTTCGGCAAAGGCCGCCGGTTCCAGAAAGATGTTGCCGATACGGGCCACGCCGCAGGCGGCTGCCCGTGCAAGCACCTCCTCGCGGTCGGCATCAAATTCGCTGCCGGCGAGGTGGGCATGACTGTCCACCCCCACGGGGGGCAGGCTCATGGTCAACGGGTCCGTGCGCTGTACTTTCTTGTGGGACATGGCTCTCTCCCCTCGGTATTGTTGCCCTGTGGTAGCAGGGCGCGGCACGACTGGCAAGCACAGACGGGTATCCGCCCGAAAAACGGCGCCGGACGGACGTTGCATGCGGCGGATATTCGGCGTATGGTGTGCGCGCCGTTTGCAAGGCGCGTATTGCGCCTCGTCCGCCCCGCCGGACAGTGTGGCGGAGGCTTTTTTCGCGGCGGACGACGTGACGCGGATACGGTCAGCGGCGTGATTCATCTTTGCGGAGAATGCGCATGTCCTTGTTTGTTCTGGCAATAGGTCTTCTGGGCGTTGCGGCTGTCGCGCTTCTGGCGCTGGCCGGATTGCCGCCCTCGGTACGCGTGACGCGGCTGGCCAATGTGCTGGGGCCGGTCTGCGTCGTGGCGGCCTGCGGTCTGGGGCTGGCCGGCGTCTTCAGCGGGCCGTGGGAACTTGTCCTGCAATTCAGCCTGACCTGGGGGCTGCCGCTGGGCGAATTCTCCCTCGGTCTTGATCCGCTCACCCGCCTGTTCCTGTTGCCGGTATTCGGGCTGGGAGCCGTCTGCGCCCTGTCCGGCGGCCTTTCCCTGCGCAAGACCCGGCCGGAGGATCACAATCTGGCGGCGCACTGGTTCTTCTATGTGCTGCTGGTGGCGGGCATGGCCGTGGTGCTGGCCGCGCGGGATGCCGTGCTCTTTCTCATCGCCTGGGAAGTGATGTCCCTTGCGCCCTTCTTCCTCATCGACTTTGACGACAGCGACCGCAAGGTGCGGGATGCCGCCTGGGTCTATCTGGTGGCGGCGCATCTGGGGGCGGTGCTGCTCATCGCCTATTTCGCCCTGCTCTGGCAGGTGGGCGGCAGTACGGATTTTGCGGTGCTGGCCGCGCAGGAACATTCCAGCTACACGTCCGCCCTCTTCCTGCTGGGACTGCTGGGCTTCGGAGCCAAGTCCGGCATTGCGCCCATGCATGTCTGGATGCCGGAAGCCTATCCGGCGGCCCCCGGCCATGTGGCGGGCCTCCAGTCCGGGGCCATGATCAACGCGGGCCTTTACGGCATCCTGCGGGGATTCGATTTTCTGGGCCAGCCGGTGGACGCGCCCCTCTGGTGGGGCTGGTGCATCCTCGTGCTGGGGCTGGCCACGGCGCTCATGGGTATCCTCAAGGCACTGGCGCAGAGCAACCTCAAGCGCCTGCTGGCCTATTCCAGCGTGGAAAACGTGGGCATCATGCTGGTGGGCATCGGCGCGGGCGTGCTGGGAGCGGCCAGCGGTCACCCGTGGATCGCCACGCTGGGCTTTGCGGGCATGCTCTTCCACATGCTCAATCACTCGGCCTTCAAGTGTCTGCTCTTCCTCTGCGCCGGAGAGGTGCAGCAGGCCACGGGCACCGTGGCCATGAATCGTCTGGGCGGCCTGCAGAAGCGTCTGCCGCTGGTGGGCGGACTGTTTCTGCTGGGGGCGGCCTCCATTGCCTGCCTGCCGCCCTTCAACGGCTTTGCCGGAGAATTCGTGCTGGCGCTCTCCCTGCTGGACGGAGCGACCCTGCCCACGGTGGAACTCCAGCTGGGCCTGCTGCTCTCGCTGGTCATTCTGGGGCTGGTGAGCGGGCTGGCGCTGGCCGCCTATACCAAGGCCTACGGCATCACCTTTCTGGGCGACGCGCGCAGCGACGCGGCCCAGCATCCCCATGCGGCAGGCTGGCGCACCCTCTGGCCGCTCCTCTTTCCGGCAGCGGCCTGCGTGGGCGGCGGCCTGCTGGCCGGACGCTGTTTCGAGCTGGTGGCCCCCACGGCCCAGATTGCGGCCCATCTGTCGCCGCTGAACGAACTGTCCGGAGCGCGCGCCGTCCTTGAAGTGGGGCATATTCTGGACATCATTGCCGCCGTCGGCGGCGCGGTCGTCCTGCTGGCGGCCATGCTGCTGCTCGTGCGCCGCCGCCTGCTGCGGAGGCGACCCGTGGAGTGCCGGGAAACCTGGGGCTGCGGCTACCAGTTCGGCACGCCGCGCATCCAGTATACCGAGGCTTCCTATTCCGAGCCGCTGGGCCGCCTGTTCGGATCGGTCATGGGCCTCAAGATCACGGAAAAGGGCGGAGGCGGTCTCTTCCCCGGCAAGGCTTCCCTGACCATTGCCGCGCCGGATCGCGTGCGTACCAGCCTGTTCACGCCGCTTTTCGAGGCTGTCGAACATCTGTGCAATGCGCTGAAAATCGTGCAGCACGGCAAAATCTACCTCTATATCCTGTATATCCTCGTCACCCTTGTGGCCCTGCTGATCTGGGGGATGCACGCATGAGCCCTCTTGCCGCCTATCTTGTCCAATTTGTGCTGGCGCTTCTGCTGGCGCCCCTGCTGCCGGGCATCATCAACCGCGTCAAGGCCAAGTTCGCCGGACGGCACGGCAAGCCCCTGCTCCAGCTCTATTTCGACATTTTCAAACTGCTGCGCAAGGGCGAGGTCATCAGCCGCAGCGCCAGTTTCGTGTTCTCACTCGGCCCGGCGGTCTCCCTGGCCACGGCACTCTGCGCGCTGGCCCTGCTGCCGCTGGGCGGCGTCACCTCACCGCTGGCCTTTCAGGGAGATTTCCTGCTGGCCGCCTATCTGCTGGGGCTGGGACGCTTTGCCGTCATCCTCGCGGCGCTGGATACGGGTTCCTCCTTTGAAGGCATGGGCGCGAGCCGCGAGGCCACCTTTTCCGCGCTGGCCGAGCCCGTGCTTTTCTGCTGTCTGCTGGCGCTGGCCTGCGTGGGCGGGACGCTGCATCTGGAAAACCATTTGTCCCTCTCCGGCATGCTGGGCGGACGCCCCGGCACGGGATGGCTGCTGGGACGCTCCGAGCTGCTTTTTGTGCCAGTGGTGCTCTTTGTGCTGCTGCTGGTGGAAAACTGCCGCATCCCGGTGGACGACCCCAATACGCACCTTGAGCTGACCATGATCCACGAGGTCATGATCCTGGACCATTCCGGCCCCAATCTTGCCTTCATCCTGTACGGTTCCGCGCTCAAGCTCTGGTTTTTCGCGGCGCTGCCCGCGGGCATACTGGTGCCCGACATTTCCGTCTGGTGGGCGCAGGGGCTCTGCTGGCTGGCGACCATCCTGCTCATGGCGGTGCTGGTGGGCGTGGTGGAGTCGGTCATGGCGCGCCTGCGCATGTATTCGGTTCCCCGCCTGCTGGGCGGCGCGGGCGTGCTGGCCGCTCTGGCCCTGATTCTGACCCAGATTCGCTGACGAGGCTGCCATGACCAGTTTTCTGCAACTGCTGCTCCTTGTGCTGACGCTGAACAACCTCGCCCTGCTGGGAGTGGACCGCCTGCGCAGCCTCATACGCCTCATCACCCTTCAGGGCGTGCTGCTGGCCGGCGTGCTGCTGGCGCTGGATCACATGCTGCTCGCGCCCGCCGTCCTGATCATCAAGGGAGGCATCCTGCCCTGGCTGCTCAACCGCACCCGGCGGCGCATCGGGGCGGAACCGCACCTGCGGCCCCGCTTCGGCTACGGCTGGGCCGTACTGGCGGGCATGGGGGGGCTGCTCTTCTCCTTCTGGCTGGAAGGCCGTCTGCCCATGCCGCCCGGCCTCTTCCCGCCGCTGCTGCTGCCCGCGGCGCTGACCACGCTTTTCTGCGGGCTGGTACTGGTGGTGGGCCGCGTGACCGCGCTTTCGCAGGTCATGGGTTATCTGGTGGCGGAAAACGGCATCTTTCTGCTGGGCATTCCTCTCATGAGCGCCGGGGCCATCTGGTTTGAGCTGACCCTGCTGCTGGACATCTTTGTGGCGGTTTTCGTGATGGGCATCGCCATCAATCACATCAGCGACACCTTTGAGTCCATCGACGTCAACCGCTTCCACAATCTCCGGGACTAGGGCGTGTCAAAACAAATCTTACAAACAATTTCAATGGATAAAATAAACAAGTTGTACACGCTCCGCTTGCCTTCGAGGGAGGGCTTGCCTCGTGTTCCTGACTCTTCCCCCGGTAAAAGCGCGCTGGGGAAGGGATGGGGGGCCTGGGGGGAAGGGAAACCCCTCCAGCGCCGGCGGAGGGGTTTCCCTTCCCCCCCAAAAACACC
>CALVGJ010000078.1 GCA_944327045.1 uncultured Desulfovibrio sp. | reverse complement strand
AGCCTCATGCCCGGCACCGGTTCGCGCCCTGCCTTCCGCAAGGTGGATGTGGACGTGGAGACCGGCCAGGTCATCGGCCTGTTTTAGAGCATTTTGCCTCTGAAAACTGAAAATGCGCTGACTGAAGGACATCCACGGCAGACTGATACGAAAGGGAGCCTCCTTGTTGCAGTGAGGCTCCCTTTCACATTTTACAGTTTCGGGGGAAGGTAGTCCGGCGCAAGGTCCGGGAAGATATCGTCCGGCCATTTGCCGCCGAAGGCGTCCTTGAGTCTGGAGGACTTGGCGAGGCTTTTTTCGCGAGTCGTGACGATGTTCGGCGGCAGGGGGTGTTTTTTGAACAAATCCGGAAGACGCGTGCCCGGCTCTTTCTTCAACAGGCGATAATATTTGTCAAAGGCATCGTGCAATTCGGGCGAGGCGGAGCCCTGAAAGCCGAGGGTGTGGACAACGTCAGCAGGACCGTACTCCGGGTGGAAAACATTGGACAATTCTAAGGCAGCCATATAATGCCCCAGGGCGGCCCCCCGGTAGAAGTATTCCACCGCCTTATAGTAACTGTTGAACATCTTCAGGTAGATGCCAATCTCATAGGCAGCCTCGCCGTGGCCCTGGCGGGTAGCGCAGACCAGGTAACGCAGGCCGCGGATCTCCTGCCCCTTCGGGTAAAGGTAGTGATAGCCCAGCTTGCACTGGGCATTGGGTTCGCCGAGGTCCGCGGCCTTCTGGAGGAATTCGTCGTTCCGCTCCATGACATAACGGGCATACCAGCCGCTGCCCACGTTCATGGCGATGAGCTGATCCGCCAGTTCCCGGGCCTTCCCCCAGTCCCTGGGCGTGCAGGTGCCGTACAGATAGCAGACCATAAGGTTGTTCATGGCTTTCCAGTGGCCCAGTGACGCAGCCATCTGGTAGCCGTCGGCCACTGCCTGTATCTCCTCGGGGCTGGTGGCGACTTTTTCCAAGTTACGCACAAGCTGGAAGAGTTCATCGGCTTCCGGCGGCAGGGGGGGGACGTGGTCCGCCATGCGGACGCATTCCCAGGAGGGGGCGTAGCCAAGCGAATCAAGAAAACTCATGAAGCTTGTTTCGCGGTGCGGCCCTGTGTCCCGGCCTTTTGCGCCAAGGCCCGTGGAACTGAGACAGCCCGGCAGAACGCCAAGGAAAACGGCGGTGGCAAGCAGAAAAAGGATGCACACGAATCTCATGGCGGCTCCTGGAAAAATTCAACTTTGAAGTATTATAGCATGTTCCGTTTGAAGCGCAAAGCCTTTCAAACGGAACATACGCTAACCGGCCCGCAAGGGAACGAGGATGCCAAAAGCAAACGGCCGGGCCCTGGCGGATGCCGGGGCCCGGTCGTGTATCTGGGGGGGGAGGGTTACTGAACGGAGATCAGAGCTTCGGGGGGAGGTAGTCCGGCGCAAGGTCCGGGAAGATCTCGTCCGGCCATTTGCCGCCAAAGGCGTCCTTGAGTTTGGAAGGCATGGCGCGGCTTTGCTTGCGGGTCATGGCAGCATTTTGGGGCAGGGGGTGTTTTTTGAACAAGTCAGGGATACGGGTGCCGGGGTTATCCTTCAGCAGGTGAAAGTATTTACGAAAAGCATTGGAAAGATTGGGCGAGGAGACCTGAAATCCCAGATTATGCCCAAAGTCATCAGGCGCGTATTCAGGATGGAAGACGCCGTACAATGCAAAGGCGGCCATGGCATGGCCTAGGGCGGCACCCCTATATAAATATTCAACTGCCATATAATAATTCTCGAACATCTCCAGATAGATACCAATCTCATAGGCAGCCTGGCCGT
This sequence comes from uncultured Desulfovibrio sp., assembly GCA_944327045.1. GTDB lineage: Bacteria > Desulfobacterota > Desulfovibrionia > Desulfovibrionales > Desulfovibrionaceae > Desulfovibrio. The sequence goes on along the minus strand of CALVGJ010000078.1, from coordinate 4,718 downwards.
GCCCCTGACGGGTAGCGCAAATCAGGTAGCGCAGGCCAAGAGCATCCTCGCTCTGAGGATAGACGTAGTACATGCCCAGGTCGTACTGAGCATTGGGCTCGCCGAGGTCCGCGGCCTTGTGGAGGAATTTGTCGTCCTTCTCCATGACATAGCGGGCGTACCAGCCGCTGCCCACGTTCAGGGCAATAAGCTGATCCGCCAGTTTGCGGGCTTTTCCATAATCTACGTCCGTACCGCGTCCGTACAGATAACAGGCAAGAAGGTTGTTCATGGCTTTCCAGTGGCCCATTGCCGCGGCTTTCTTGTAGCCTTCAAAGACTTCCTCCTCATTGGAGGTAAGCTTGCCGCTTTTTTCCAGAGCACGGGCGGCCTTGAATATCTTGTCGGCTTCCGGCGGCAGAGGCGGGACGTGATCCGCCATGCGGGTACATTGCCAGGAGGTGTCGTTACCAAAAGCCGCTCCGATGCCCATTGCCGGGACGGAACCCGTCAAAGCGGCGAACAGGACAGCGGCAAGAAGGCAACAGTGATGAACATATTTCATGGCAACTCCTAAAGCTTCGGCGGAAGGTAATCCGGGGCCAGATCGGGGTAGATTTCGTCCGGCCATTTGCCGTCGAAGGCGTCCTTGAGCTTGGAAGGCATGGCGCGGCTTTTCTTGCGGGTCATGGCAGCATTTTTGGGCAGGGGGTGCTTTTTGAACAAGTCAGGGATACGGGTGCCCGGCTCTTTCTTCAACAGGCGATAGTATTTGTCAAAGGCATCGTGCAATTCGGACGAGGTGACCTGAAAGCCGAGATTATGATCAAAGTCATCAGGCTCGTATTCAGGGTGGAAGACGCCGGACAGTTCGAGCGCGGCCATATAGTGCCCCCGGGCGACGCTCCGGTAGAAGTACTCCACCGCCATATAATAATTGCCGAACATCTCCAGATAGGTGCCGATCTTGTAGGCGGCCTCGCCGTGGCCCTGGCGCGTGGCGCAGATCAGATAACGCAGGCCGAGGGTATCCCGGTTCTGAGGATAGAGATAGTACATGCCCAGGTTGTACTGGGCATTGGGCTCGCCGAGGTCCGCGGCCTTGTGGAGGAACTCGTCGTCCTTCTCCATGACATAGCGGGCGTACCAGCCGCTGCCCACGTTCAGGGCAATAAGCTGATCCGCCAGTTTGCGGGCCTTTCCATAATCCACGTCCGTACCGCGCCCATACAGGTAACAGGCAAGAAGATTGTTCATGGCTTTCCAGTGGCCCATTGCCGCGGCTTTCTTGTAGCCTTCAAAGACTTCCTCCTCCTCATTGGAGGTAAGCTTGCCGCTTTTTTCCAGAGCGCGGGCGGCCTTGAATATCTTGTCGGCTTCCGGCGGCAGGGGAGGAACGTGATCCGCCATGCGGGAACATTGCCAGGAAGTATCTTGAGCGAAAACAATACCATTGCCCATTACCGGAAGAGAAGCCGACAGGGCGACAGACAGGCCAGCGGCAAGCAGACAAAGACGGCAAAAACCTTTCATGACAACTCCTTTTGGCGCATTTTTCGTTTGAAACGCTTTGCGTTTCAAACCATACGGCCTGTCGTTTCGTGGAAAAAACGCGGTTTTTCCGCTCACTTCGGGCCGGGCGGCGCTGTGTAGCCGCCTCGCATTTTGCCTTTTCAAAGGCAAAATGTCCTACGTTTCGGGGAAGATAGTCCGGTGCCCGAGCGGGGGGATTTCGTCCGGTCATTCGCCGCCGGAGGCGTCCTTGGGGGGCATGTCCCGGCTTTGTCTGCGGGGCATGGCGGCGTTCGGCAACAGGGGCGCTTTGGGGGCCGGGATACCTGTGCCGGAATGTCGGAGCAATATTTTGTTCATCGTCAGATATGTTGAAAAGATCGATGGCAACGATGTAAAAATTATACTCGCAACACTGTTTTCCCTTTTTCGCTGCGGCAGCACCTCATATGACAGACCATAGCAAAAAAATTTACGTATATGTCACTTCTGTCAATAGTTAATAAATTCACAAATGGTTCCGCTCATGAGCCTTTGATGGTATTTTTTATCAAGCCGTCAGGAAAGAGACGCTACGAGCATGACCGGCATGCTTCATGAGACAAGCCTGCAGCTTTTCTCAAAAAAACATGTCGAGCATGCTCGTGCCCATAGAGCGGATTCGCATGGAAATTGTGTCCAATTTCCCTGCTGGCGCTGCCCTCTCACTACGGAAAAAGCGTGGTTTTTCCGTGTGTTCGGTTGTGGGTAGTCGCTCTCGCGACTACCAGAGCAATCCACATTCTCAATGTGGAATTGCTCTGGAATGTTTTGCGGATAGAGGGCTCCGGCCGCTCTGGTGGGCGGCCGGAGCGCGGCGGTTCAGGCTCTGTCCCGTGTCTGCCAGTGCAGGAGCAGGGCGGAATTGACGATGACCAGCACCGAACCGGCGTTGTGAACCAGCGCGCCGCTCACCGGCGAGAGCAGTCCGGCCATGGCCAGAAAGATGGCCGCGAAGTTGAGCAGCAGGGAAAAGGCAAGGTTGCAGGTGATGGTGCGCATCATGCGCCGTGCGAGGGCGAAGATGTGCGGCAGTTCGCGGATGTCGTCCTGTACCAGCGCCATGTCCGCCGCTTCCACAGCGATGCCGCTGCCCGCGCCGCCCATGGCCACCCCGACCAGCGCCGTCTTGAGAGCCGGAGCGTCGTTGATGCCGTCGCCGATCATGCAGACGGGCCGTCCTTGCGCTTCCTGTTGCCGTATCCAGTACAGCTTGTCCTCCGGCAGGCAGTGGGCGCGCACGTCAGCCAGCGGAAGCTGCCGGGCCACGGACTGTGCGGCGGCGTCGCTGTCGCCGGTCAGCAGCACGGTCTCCACACCGCGGCGGCGGAGCCCGTCAAGCGTTTGTCCCGCTGTGGGCCGCAACTGGTCGGCCAGCGCCACCAGTCCGGCCGCCTTGCCGTCCAGCGCCACATAGACGAGGCTTTGTCCTTGTTGCCGGGCTGCCTGCGCTTCCTCTTCCAGTTCCGGCGGCGGCAGGGAAATGCCGTGCTCGGCCAGCAGGGCGGCATTGCCCGCCAGCACCTGTCTGCCGTCGCAGCGTGCGCTTACGCCACGACCCGGCAGCATGAGGAAGTCCTCCACCGGCGTGGCCTTTGCCGCTGTTGCGCGGAAATGGCGCACGATGGCCTTGCCCAGCGGATGTTCGGAGCGCTGTTCCGCCGATGCCGTCAGGCGCAACAGCTCTTCGGCCGTCAGGCCGGGCAGGGCGCTGTACACACGAACCACGCCGGGCGTGCCGAAGGTGAGCGTGCCCGTCTTGTCGAAGGCCACGGTTCGCACGCGTGCCAGTCGTTCCAGCGCATCCCCTTCCTTGACCAGCACCCCGTGCCGCGTGGCGTTGCCGATGGCGGCCATGATGGCCGTGGGCGTGGCCAGCACCAGCGCGCAGGGGCAGAAGACCACCAGAATGGTCACGGCGCGCAGCACTTCGCCCGTAACCAGCCAGGTTCCCGCCGCTGCCAGCAGGGCCGTCAGCACAATCCAGGTGGCCCAGCGATCGGCAAGACGCACGATGCGGGCCTTGTCCGCGTCCGCGGACTGCACAAGACGGATCATGCGTTGCAGCGCGCTGTCTTCCCCTACCTTGACGGCGCGCATGTCGAACGCGCCGAACTGGTTGACCGTGCCGCTGCTGACCTCGTCGCCGGGGCCCTTGTCCACGGGCAGGGATTCCCCGGTCATGACCGACTGGTCAATGGCCGTCTGTCCGGTAAGGATGAGACCGTCCACAGGGATGGTTTCACCGGGGAGCACCCGCAGCGTATCACCCGCCCGAACGGCTTCGGCCGGGATGACACTTTCCGCGCCGTCCTCCTCCAGACGGCGGGCCGTGCGCGGGCTGAGATGCACAAGCCGTTCGATGCCGGCCCGTGCGCGGGCCACGGTGCGCTCTTCCAGCAGCGCGCCAAGTTGCATGATGAAGGCCACCTCGCCCGCGGCAAAAATTTCGCCGATGATGACGGCGGCCACCAGCGCCAGCGACACCAGCACGTCCGCGCGGATGTCGAAGCGGGTGAAGAGCCCTTCCGCGCCTTCACGGAGAATGGGCACACCGCAGAGCAGCACCGCCAGCCAGGCCGGGTCCAGCCAGCCGATGCGCACGCCAAGAAAACTCAGTACCAGCGCCAATGCGGATACGCCCAGTGCCGCCGCCTGCCGCGGCTCCTCCTGCAGCCATTGCCGTACCTCTGTCAGCATAGTGTCCCCCTTGCAGAGAATTGAAAATCAAATTCACTGAGGAGACTATACCCATAGGGGTATAGGTAGTCAAGGGCGGACAAAAAAAGGGGTCAACTGCGGCGGGCAAAGTGATCGATGGCCTTGGCAAAGGCGGCGATGGTGGCGTCGGCGTCGCCATGTTCGATGCCGTCGCGTACGCAGTGCTGCAGATGACCTTCCAGAATGATCTGGCCGACCTTGTGCAGCGCGCCCTTGACGGCGTTGATCTGCATGAGCACGTCTTCGCAGGGGACGTCCCTGTCGATCATCTGGTCAATGGCTTTGAGCTGCCCGATGAGCTTGCCGATGCGGCGGTGCAGCTTTTCGGCGTCCATACATTGTTTCATGTCGTCCTCGCCCGGGAGTGGTTCGCGTGCGTCCGGCGGCCGGTTGGGGGCGGCCTGTCGGGCTCGCGAAGGGAAACGACGGGCGGAGAGCGGCTGGTGGCCCTCCGCACCGGAGGTCAT
>CALVGJ010000077.1 GCA_944327045.1 uncultured Desulfovibrio sp. | reverse complement strand
AACCTGGCTCCCCGCAAGATACGCGGCCTCATGTCCCACGGCATGGTGCTCACGGCGGAGCAGGACGGCAGGCTCGTCCTTCTGCAGCCCGGCGGCAGCATGCCCGACGGCAGCCGGATAGGATAACAGCAGGGGCAGGGCGCTCGCAGCGTCCTGCCCCTTGTCGGCCCTGCCGTCTGTCAGTCGCCCACAGGGCGCGACATGGCGACATTCTCCCCGGCCTGCGTCGTAAAAAGACGCTCCAGCGACTGCTGATCAAGGGGAGTAAGATTGAAACGCATGGCGGCATCATCCAGCAGGGCATACAGCCCGGCCTGCCCCCTTTCCGTCAGTTCGGCAGCCACATAGGCTGCCGCACGGCGCACCAGCTCGCTTTGCGGCATGATCGTCGTCATGAGGCCTCCTTGTGCGACCCGGCCTGTGAAGCAGCAGGAGTTTCGCATTTTGCTGAAGAGACTGCCCGGCCCGCCGGGTATCCATATCAACCACTAGCCAAAGTCGTGCGCCTTGGCAATGCGTCCGGGGTGCACACGGGGAAATCATGGACAATCTTTTTGTGGCCCTCATCCTCAGCATTGTGGAAGGACTCACGGAATATCTGCCCGTCTCCTCCTCGGGCCATCTTATTCTGGCCAGTGATCTGCTCAACTTTGTGGGCGAAAAGGCCGCAACCTTCAACGTAGTCATCCAGCTCGGCGCCATCATGGCCGTGGTGGTGCTGTACCGGGAACGTTTTCTGGGCCTGCTGCGCCCGCAACCCTATGTCCGTTTTGCCGGCATGCGCGGCATTATCCTGCTTGTCCTGACCTGTCTTCCGGCCTGCATTATGGGGCTGCTTCTGCATTCCACCATCAAAAAGCATCTCTTCACCCCCACCACGGTGCTCCTGGCGCTGGTGGCGGGAGCTATCATGATGATCGTGGTAGAGCGGCGCAAGTACCGTCCCTCCTGCGTGACGCTGGACGAAATGACGCCCCGGCTCGCGCTGGGCATCGGGATATTTCAATGTCTTTCGCTCTGGCCGGGCTTTTCCCGTTCAGCATCCACCATCATGGGCGGCATGCTTCTCGGAGCCAAACGCAACGTGGCTGCGGAATACTCCTTCATCGCCGCCGTTCCCATCATGATTGCCGCCACGGGCTATGACATGCTCAAGAGCTGGCATCTCTTTACCACAGCGGACATTCCTTTCTTTGCCGTGGGCATGGTGGGGGCCTTTCTTTCCGCACTGTTTGCCATCAAGGCATTTGTGGCGCTGGTCGGACGCATCACCCTTGTTCCCTTTGCCGTCTACCGGCTTTTACTGGCCCCCTTTGTCTTTTATTTCATGGTATACTGAGGCCATACAAAAAAAATTGGCCTGACGTGAAAAAAATGCTTGCCAGAAGGCGGCAGTTTGTCTATGTTCTCTTTCGCGCTTGATGGAAACACTTGGCAAGGTAGCTCAGTTGGTCAGAGCATGCGGTTCATACCCGCAGTGTCGGGGGTTCAAATCCCTCCCTTGCTACCAGAATGCATGACGTCCGGGAGAAAAACTCCCGGACGTTTTTCTTTTTGCACTGGACAGCTGTTGTCCATAAATCTGTCATGCTGAAACCTCCTCCCATTCCGACACGTCCCCAGCAGCGCATTCTTGCCGCTCCCATCCAGCCTGCCGGACAGGCTCTTCGTCCGGCAAACGGGGGAACGACGAAGGTTGTCCCGCCGTCCGTTCCGTCCTCTCCATCGGATACAATGCCGGCCTGGCGTGAATGTCTGCACCGCTATGCCGAGCATCTGCGGCAGCATCCTGTCCGCAGTCTGCTGCGCTGGGCCGTCTTTCTGATCCTTCTCGACATTTTCCGTTATCTGGCCCTGCCGCCGGTCATCCCCCTCATGGTGTACAATCCCGGGGAAACGGCCATGATGGCGCTGCGCCGCGAAGCCTTTACCGAAGCGCATCCCGGCAAGTCGTGGAATCTCCGGTACCGCTGGGTGCCGCTGGAACGCATATCCCCGTGGCTGCGGCAGGCTGTCGTCGCTTCGGAAGATGACCGATTCTACAGCCATCACGGCTTTGACCTTGAACTGCTCTGGCAGGCTGCCCTGCGCAACTGGAAAAAGGGCAGACTGGCGGCCGGAGGCAGCACCATTACGCAGCAACTGGCCAAGAATCTCTGGTTTTCACCCGAACGCTCCCTGCTGCGCAAAATCAAGGAAGCCATCATGACCGCACGTCTGGAACTCTGGCTCGAAAAGAACCGCATTCTGGAACTCTACCTCAATGTGGTGGAATGGGGACAGGGCATTTTCGGCGCGGAAGCTGCTGCCCGGCACTATTTCGGCAAATCGGCAGCGGCCCTGAGCAAGCAAGAAGCCGCCCAGCTGGCGGTCATGCTGCCCGCACCGCTCAAGCGATCACCGCGCTCGCCGCTGGTGCAGCGCCTGTCCTCCCGCCTCATGCGCCGCATGTACTGAGGGAGCAGCCGCAAGTTGGCTGTTCAAAAATCATACGCCGTTCAGTTTTTGCACAGGGAGGCAGGGCCGCCGGGGTCACCGCCTCTTGATTGTCTTCTGTGGCGTAATGGGGTAGAGTGCTCCCCTCATGTCTGAGACCACACCTTTCAAGGAGTAATACATGACCGAGGAATTGCAGACCCAGCAGGGCCATGATGACGCCCAGGAAGATTTCGCCACCCTTTTCGCCGCGCAGGAGGCCGCCGCGCCCCGTCTGCAGACTGGCCAGAAGGTGACGGGAAAAATCATTGAAATCAATGGTGATTCCGTCTTTGTCGATGTGGGCATCAAGGTGGACGGCGTCATGGATCGCAAGGACATTCTCGATGCCGAAGGCAAGGAAATGGCAGCCCCCGGCGACAGCATCGACGTATGGGTCGTGGGCGTCAATCCCCACGAAATCCGGCTGTCCCGTTCCATGAGCGGCAGCGGCATGGCTGCTCTGGAAGAAGCCTGCCAGTCCGGCGTTCCGGTGGATGGTCGCGTGGTAGCCTCCTGCAAGGGCGGCTATACGGTGGAAGTACTCGGCAAGACCGCCTTCTGTCCCGGCAGCCAGATGGACGCCGCCGCTACGGGAGATGCCGAGTCCGTTGTGGGCCGCACCATGCAGTTTGTGGTGCTGCGCGTGGAAAACCGCGGACGCAACATTGTGGTGTCTCGGCGTGCTCTGCTGGAACGCGAACGACAGGACAATCTGGAAAAGCTGCTGGCCAGCATCAAGATTGGCGATACCGTCGAAGGCCGCATCACGCGTCTTGCTCCCTTCGGCGCCTTCATGGAGCTGGCCCCGGCTGTGGAAGGCATGATCCATCTTTCCGAATTGTCGTGGTCGCGCGTGGGTGCTGCCGATGAGGCCGTGTCGCCGGGGGATATGGTGCGCGCCAAGCTTCTTTCCGTGAGCACGGATGACAAGGGACGCACCCGCATCTCCCTTTCCCGCAAACAGGCCGAAGGCGATCCCTGGGCCCAGGTGAGCGAACGCCTGAGCGTGGGCAGCATCATGGAAGGCAAAGTGACCCGACTTGCACCCTTCGGCGCCTTTGTGGAACTGCTGCCTGGTGTGGAAGGCCTTGTGCACCTTTCCGAAATGTCCTGGACCAAGCGTGTGAACAAGGCCGAAGACGTGGTGGCCGCCGGGGATACTGTTTCCGTGAAAATCAAGGAAATCAATCCCGAAACCCGCCGCATTTCCCTGAGCATGCGGGACGCCGAAGGTGATCCGTGGCAGGAAGCTGCCAGCCGTTTTGCCGTGGGAACGGTGGTGGAAGGCACGGTGGAAAGCCAGAGCAAGTTCGGCGTCTTTGTGACGCTGGCCCCGGGCATCACGGGCCTGCTCCCTGCCGGCGTCATCAAGAATGCCAAGAAGAGCGAATTCACGAGCCTCGACAAGGGCGACAGCGTCAAGCTGGTCGTACAGAATCTGGACACCGCCGCTCGCCGCATCAGCCTGGCTCCCGAAGGAGTGGAAATGGCGGAAAAGCCCCGCGACAACGACTGGAAGCAGCATGCCAACGCAGGTTCCGCCGGACAAGGCGCTGGAATGGGGATTATGGCACAGGCTTTGCAAAAGGCTCTGCAAAAAAAAGCCTAAGGAGCTTCCCCTATGAAAATAAGAAAAACCCTTGCTCTGGCGCTTGCCATGCTGCTCATGATGGGGAGCATGGCACAGGCCGCCACGCTCCCCGACTTTTCCACACTGGCCGCCAAGTGTGGTCCGGCGGTGGTCAATATCGGTACCGAACGCACCGCACAAGCCGGTGGTCCCGAGGAATTTTTCGGCGAAATGTTCCGCAATATGCCCCCCGGCTTCGGTCAGTTCTTTGATCAGTTCGGCATGGGCGGCCCGCGGGGCGGACAGCGTGCTCCGCAAAAAAAGCAGAAGTCCCTCGGATCGGGCTTTATCATCTCGGCTGACGGCTACATCGTCACCAACAATCATGTGGTGGCTGATGCCGATGTGATTCATGTGACCCTTGATGAGAGCAACGGCAAGTCTACGCCCCTGGTGGCCAAGCTCATCGGCGCCGATGAAGAAACCGACCTGGCTCTGCTCAAGGTAGAGGCCAAGAAGGAGTTGCCCTTCCTCAAGTTCGGCAATTCCGATGCGCTCAAGGTAGGCGAGTGGCTCATGGCCATCGGCAATCCCTTCGGCCTCGACCACACGGTGACCTCCGGCATCCTTTCCGCCAAGGGCCGCAACATCCGCTCCGGGCCGTTCGATAACTTCCTGCAGACGGACTGTTCCATCAATCCCGGTAACTCCGGGGGACCGCTTCTGAACATGGATGGCGACGTGGTCGGCATCAATACCGCCATCATCGCCAGTGGGCAGGGGATCGGTTTTGCCATTCCCAGCAATATGGCCGCCAATATCATTGAGCAGATCAAGAGCGGCAAGAAGGTCAGTCGCGGCTGGATCGGCGTAACCATTCAGGATGTGGATGAGGCCATGGCCAAGGCCATCGGCATGGAAACTCCCCGTGGAGCGCTGGTAGCCAGCACGCTGGAAGGTGAACCGGCTGCCAAGGCCGGTATTGAGGATGGCGACGTCATTGTCAGTGTGGACGGCGAGAACATTGCCGACTCTTCCGCACTGCTGCGCGCCATTGCCGCCAAGAAGCCCGGCAGTATCGTCAAGCTGGGTGTCTGGCGGGGCGGCAAGGAACAAGTGATGGATGTCACCCTCGGTGAACGCCAGAGTTCCCAGAATGCCGCTGCCCCCGGCAAGAGCGGCAAGAAGCAGGACGAAGGTCTGCTGGGTCTTACGGTGCGGGCTCTCAAGGCAGAAGAACGTCAGGAACTGTCCCTTCTGTCCGACAAGGAAGGTATCCTCGTGCTGGAAGTGAATCCCGACAAGGCCGCTGCCGAAGCGGATATCCGCCCCGGCGACATCATCCTGCGGGCTGATCGCAAGCCGGTCAATACTCCCGAGGCGCTTTCCAAGATCGTCAAGGAAGTGGGCGTGCAGCGCGGGGCCATCATGCTGCAGATCATGCGGCGTGGCGACACCCTCTTCAAGGCACTTACCCTCGAGAAAAAGTAAGCGGAAAACCCTTTCCGACAAACAAAAAAAGGAGGTTTAAGCCTCCTTTTTTTGTTTTGGGATAAAAATAGTTTCAACACATTGAATAAGATATTTATAAAAAAATACTCATAACCGATACAAGTCTCTTTTTCCGCGACACGGCGCACCATAGCGATCATTTTCCCGCTATCCCCTCCAAATGCCGTAGTTGCGTCCGGCAAAAGGGCAGGCTATACTCACAAATGACGCGAAAGGAGGAAGTTATGTCCCTGCATTCCCACGCCGGGCAACTGCCCACGCCCGAGATGTTGACCGATGTGCCCACGCTGGTCAGCGCCTATTATACCGATTTTCCCAGTCCGGCAGAGACATCCCAGCGAGTCAGCTTCGGAACATCCGGACACAGAGGCTCTTCCCTTGATTTGAGTTTCAACGAGGAGCATATCTATGCCATTACTCAGGCCGTATGCGACTATCGGGCCAGCCATGGCATCAAGGGACCATTGTTTCTCGGCGGGGACAGCCACGCTCTTTCCCTGCCGGCCTTTCGTTCGGCACTGGAAGTGCTGGTAGCCAATGACGTCCATGTCTTTATTGCCCCGGACGGGGAATATACCGCCACGCCGGTCATCTCCCACGCCATCCTGAGCTGGAATGCCGGCAATGCGGGCAGTGCCCAGGCGGACGGCATCATCATCACGCCTTCACATAATCCTCCGCGAGATGGCGGCTTCAAATACAATCCGCCGCATGGCGGCCCGGCGGAAACCGCCGTCACCCGCTGGATAGAACGCCGGGCCAACGAACACTTGGAAACCAGCAACCGCGCCGTACAAATTATGCATTACCGCGCGGCCCGTCATTCTTCACGCGTAAAAGTCTATGACTTCACGGCTCGTTATGTGGACGATCTCGCCGATGTGCTGGACATGGCAGCCATTGCCTCTTCAGGTCTTTCCCTTGGGGTAGACCCTCTGGGTGGGGCCAGCCTGCCCCTCTGGGAACCCATTGCCCACAAGTACGGCCTTGCGCTGGATGTGGTCAATAAGGAGGTGGACCCATCCTTCCGCTTTGTCCCTTGCGACAAGGACGGCAAAATCCGCATGGATTGTTCATCTCCCTACGCCATGAGCCGCCTGCTGTCGTTGCGTGACCGTTTTGATCTGGCTTTCGCCTGCGATCCGGATGCAGATCGCCATGGTATTGTGACGCGTGAAGAGCTCATGAATCCCAATCATTTTCTGGCATCAGTATGCTGGTACCTCTTTCGGACGCGTACACGATGGAGCAAGGGCAGCGGCATAGGCAAGACGCTGGTGACCAGTGCCATGCTGGACAGGGTAGGGGAAGAACTCCAACGACCGGTGGTTGAGGTCCCCGTGGGATTCAAATGGTTTGTCCCCTATCTGCATAGCGGACGTTGCGCTTTGGGCTGTGAAGAAAGTGCAGGAGCCTCATTCCTGACCCTCGACGGCAGACCATGGAGCACGGACAAGGATGGTCCATTACTCTGCCTGCTGGCGGCGGAAATGATGGCCAAGGAAGGCAAGTCTCCATCAGTAGTTTATGCCGACCTGACGGAACGACACGGCGCACCCTGTTACCAGCGGCTTGACGCCCCGGCAGATGCCAGAGTACGCAATCTGCTCAAGGGACTTACTGCAGAGCAGGTCGATGTTCACGAGCTGGCAGGTGAACCGGTAGAAAGCATCATCACCCATGCGCCAAGCAATGAAGCCCCTATTGGCGGCATCAAGGTCATGGCTCGCAACAGCTGGTTTGCCGTACGCCCATCAGGTACGGAACCCATTTGCAAAGTCTATACGGAAAGCTTTGCAGGCGAGGATCACCTGCGCCTTTTGCAAAAGGATGCCATTGATTTTCTGAATCGGCTGCTTCAAGCATAGAGACCGATCCACCCCATCTTGGGCGAAGCCCCTCCCACCAGCCAGACGGGCAAAAGGGGGAGGGGCTTCTCTTTCTTCTTCGTCAACACGGCACAGTATGCGCCTTCCGTTTTTTTGCGAACCGTTTCTTCACTATACGAGGGGAAGAAGGGGAGCTTGAGGGGGAAGAAATCCTCTTTTTGCTGCAAGCCAGGGGCGACCTTCACGCTTAGAAGCAGTGGCACCTAACGTAAACCTACCGCCTGCCGCAGAGCCACCAGTTCCGCCTCCTCCAGAGGGCGATATTGGCCCGGCGCAAGCTGACCCAGTTGCAGCGGCCCAATGGCTACACGTCGCAGGCGCAAAATTGTCAAGCCCAAATCTCGACACATTCGTCGAATTTGCCGGTTGACCCCCTGACGCAAGACCATCCGCAGGAGCGTACATCCAGAGGATGTACTGCGAGCCGTCACATCAACGGGAAGCAGCTCTTCACCTTCCGCCAACCGCATCCCCGATCGCATACATTGCAGAGCCTTCTGGGTTACAACATTGCGCACAAGCACCTCATAGAGCTTGGGCAGATGATGACGTGGATGCATAAGACGCTGTGCAAGCCGCCCATCATTGGTTAGCAAAATCAGCCCCTCAGAAAAATAATCCAGCCGCCCCACAGGGAAGAGACGCATCTCCGGATACTCATGGGCCACAAGGGAAAGCACGGTTTGTCGTCCTTGCGGATCAGCCGCTGTACTCACCACTTGAACCGGCTTGTGCAACATAATGTAGAGTTTTTGCTGCGAAAGAGAGAGCAACTTGCCATCAACGCTCACATGGTCATTGGGGCCGATTCTTCGTCCAGCATGCTTCTCCACCGCGCCATTAACGCAAACACGCCCGGCAAAAATCAATTCATCCGCTTTACGTCGAGAGCAGCACCCGGCCTCAGCAATCACCTTATTCAATCGCCGCTCAGAAAAAGAAATTTCCTGCGCCGGCAGTATAGACGACAAGGAAGGACGACGCACCGAACGCCTCCAAGCGTGAAGCTCCTCACGCCCGGCCTGCCGCCAAGACGGCGTCCGTCCATCATCTTCTG
>CALVGJ010000076.1 GCA_944327045.1 uncultured Desulfovibrio sp. | reverse complement strand
CGGAATTCCCCTTGACAGGACAGGGATTTTTACTATAGTTGCCCATTCCGAAGAATTACCAGCGCCGCGGCGCTATGGAGGTACAAAGTATGACTGCTCTGCAGAATGCCGTCAAAACGGCTGATGGTGTGGCTGTGAACGGCATCACCGTTCTCCCCGTGGTGGAAAAATGCGAAGGCTGCGATCGCGTGCGGGAGTTCGAAGGCCAGAACTTCTGCTCCAGCTACCCCAATCCCGAACGCAAGTGGGCGGGCGGGCGCTGCAATTTTGCCACGCACGTGAAGGTGCAGGTGGCCGCCGCCGCCAAGGTCAACCCCCTCAAGGCGTCCAAGCGCGCCGCCAAGGGTCGCTAGACCGCACGCTTTCCGTGTCGTCCCTCCCGTGGGGCGTCCCTATTTCTCAAGGAGGCTCGTCGGGCCTCCTTTTTTCATCCCGCCGGGATGCTTTCGGAGTCTGCCATGTCCGCACACCCGCTGCTTGACGCGCTGCTGCACCACCTGAGCGCGCAGGGCGATACCGTGGAAACCCTGCAACGCCGCCTCACGGCCTTCCGGGCGCTCGGCCCGGAAAACGGCGGCGACGGCGAAATGCCCAAGGCCCGCCAGATTGCCGACCTGCTCGGCGGTCCGGGGTCCCCCTTCACGCTGCGCTGGTGCAATGCGCCGGATGCGCGCGTGTCCTGCGGCGAGCGGCCCAACCTCATTGCCCATCTGCCCGGCAGGGAGGAACGTACTCTCTGGCTCTTCGCCCATACCGACGTGGTGCCCTCCGGGCCGTGCGAGTCCTGGACGAGCGACCCCTGGACCGTGCGCCGGGAAGACGATCTGCTCTACGGGCGCGGCGTGGAGGACAACCAGCAGGGTCTTGTGAGCATGCTGCTGCTGGCCGCCGCCCTGCGCGCGGCACTGGCTGACGGTGCGGAGCGCCCCCCGCTGGGACTCGGTCTGGTCTTCATGGCTGACGAGGAATGCGGCAACGTCAAGGGGTTGCAGCATGTCCTCGAGCAGGCCGGGGAACTGTTCCGGCCGGAAGATTGCTACATCGTGCCGGATTCGGGCTCGCCGGACGGATCGGAGGTGGAGGTGGCCGAAAAACATGTGCTCTGGCTGCGCGTGCGCACCGCCGGGCGCCAGTGCCATGCCTCGCAGCCGCAGTGCGGAAGCAATGCCTTTGTGGCCGGAGCCGCCGCCGTGCTGGCCTGTGCCGGGCTGGCGGAGGATTTTCCGCAGACGGATGCGCTGTTTCAGCCGCCCCGCTCCACCTTTGTGCCCACGCGGCACGAGGGAGGGGCCGACAGCATCAACATCCTGCCGGGCGACGACTGCTTTTATGTGGACTGCCGCCTGCTGCCCGACGTGACGCCCGAAAGCGTGCTGGAGGCGGCACGGGCGCGCACGGCGGACGTGGCCCGCCGCCACGGGGTCGAGATCACCGTGGACATCCATCACCATCAGGCAGCCAGCGTCACCCCGCAGGACAGTCCCGTGGTCGGCGCGCTGGCCGCTGCCGTCGCCGCCGTCTACGGCGTGGAGGCCCGGCCCGTGGGCATCGGCGGGGCCACCGTGGCGGCGCTGCTGCGCCGTCGGGGCCTGCCCGCCGTGGTCTGGAGCCGCCTGCTCGGCACCTGCCACCAGCCTGACGAACATTCCTCCATCGCCGCCACCATCGGCGACGCCAAGGTCTTTGCCCATGTGCTCTGCCGTCGCTGATCCCTCCGCCCGGAATACCTTCGCGGCCATCGTGGTCGGCGGCGGTCATGCCGGTTGTGAAGCCGCCGCCGCGCTGGCCCGGCTGGGGCATCCCACCCTGCTTGTGACCGGCAATGTGGATCGTCTGGGCCATCTGTCCTGCAATCCAGCCATCGGCGGACTGGCCAAGGGCCACATGGTGCGCGAGATCGACGCCCTCGGCGGCATGATGGGCCTCTGGGCCGATGCGGCGGGCATCCAGTTCCGCACGCTCAACATGAGCAAGGGTCCGGCCGTGCGGGCCACGCGCGCCCAGATGGACCGACAGGCCTACATGAAGGCTGTGCGCACCAGTCTGTATGCCCTGCCGAACCTGCGCATCTGGCAGGATGAGGTGGTGGACATCCTTACTGATGACGGCAGCGCCCGCGGCGTGCTCACCGCGCTGGGCCAGCGCTTTTACGCGCCGCACGTCCTGCTGACCACCGGCACCTTTCTGGAGGGGCGCATCCATGTGGGGCTGACCCACCTGCCCGGCGGGCGGCTGGGCGACGCGCCGTCCCACGGGCTTTCCGACGCCCTGCGGCGTCTGGGCTTCCGGCTGGGCCGCCTCAAGACCGGCACCTGTCCGCGCCTCCTGCGCTCGTCCATCAACTACGACCAGCTCGAAGAGCAGCGGGGCGACACACCGCCGCCGCGCTTCAGCTTTCGCGGGCCGGGCCCGGTGCTGCCGCAGGTGAGCTGTCATATCACCTGGACCAACGAGGCCGCCCATGCGGCCATCCGCAGCGGCTTCGACCGCTCGCCCCTGTTCACGGGCGTCATCGAGGGCACCGGCGCACGCTACTGCCCCTCGGTGGAGGACAAGGTGGCCCGCTTTCCCGACCGCGAACGCCATCAGATATTTCTGGAGCCGGAAGGCCTCGACAGCGCCGAAGTCTACGCCAACGGCATTTCCACCAGCCTGCCGCTGGACGTGCAGCAGGCCATGCTGGCGGCCATCCCCGGCCTGGAAAAGGCCGTCATGGTACGCCCCGGCTACGCCATCGAATACGATTACGCCAATCCCATCCAGCTTGCGCCCACGCTGGAAAGCAAACCCGTGCCCGGTCTCTGGCTGGCAGGCCAGATCAACGGCACCTCCGGCTACGAGGAAGCCGCCGCGCAGGGACTCTGGGCGGCGCTCAACATTTCCTGCCGCCTGCGTGCGCTGCCTCCCTTTCTGCCGGATCGCGCCTCGTCCTACATGGCCGTGCTGGTGGACGATCTGGTCACGCTGGGCACGGAGGAACCGTACCGCATGTTTACCTCCCGCGCCGAACACCGCCTGCTCCTGCGGGAGGACAATGCCGATGTCCGGCTGACGCCGCTGGGCCGGGAGCTGGGCCTTGTGGATGATGCCCACTGGGCGATCTTCCGTCGCAAGCAGGAAGGGGCCGAACGGCTGCGCCGCCTGCTGGAGACGGAACGCCTGCCCTCCGCCCTGCCGGACGCGAACCTGCACGGACGCACGCTGGCCGAGGCCCTGCGCCGTCCCGAGCTGGAGCTTGCCCATCTGGCGGCATGGCATCCCGGCCTTGCCGCCCTGCTGGCCGAAGACGCGGATTCCGCCTTCAGCGTACAGGTGGACATCAAGTACGCGGGCTATCTGGAGCGTCAGCGGGAGCTGGTTATCAGGGCCAGGTGTCTGGAATCTGTTCCCTTGCCGGAAAATATGGAGTATAGTGCCGTTGTCGGCCTTTCACGCGAGGTGGAGGAAAAGCTGCAACGCGTGCGGCCGCGCAATCTGGGACAGGCCGGACGTATTTCCGGCGTCACTCCCGCGGCCGTCAGTTGTCTGGAAATTCACCTGCACAAGCTGGGCCTGCTGCGTACCCCCCCGCCGGCAGAACCCCGCTGAAGCAACGACCTGCCCTGCGGCACGTCGTCAATGTTCGGAGAAACGCATGTCACCGTTGCTGATTATCTCGTTGAGCCTGATTGCGGGGTTGATACTGTTCGTTATCGGGTATTTCTGGCAGAAGCACGCCAGTTCCCGCTATTCCCGGAAACATTTCAACAAGATCATCAACAGCATTCTGGATGAGGCGCTCCTTTCGCGTGAAATTTTTGAAATAGAGCCGGACGCGCCGGGGGTGGGCTACCGCAGCTACCGGGGACAGCTGGAAACGCTGGAAAAGGACAAGCTGGTCTTCCGCATGCTGGACCCCATTGCCCATTCCCTGACCAATGCTCCCACCTATCTGCTGTTCCGTGCGAAAGATCAGGCAGGTCAGCAATATTTCAAGTTCTGCAGTGAAATTCGCAAGGTCATTCCCGAAGAGCCCTTCCAGGCCGTGGAAATGAGCATTCCTGTCAGCATGGAAATCGGCCACAAGCGCACCTTTGCCCGCGTCACGCCGCCCCAGGACAAGATTCGCCTGCTGAGTCTCTGGACCATCACGCCGCAACAGCCCATGCCCCTCACGCTTGAGCAGGTCGGCCCGCCCCTCATGGCGGCCAAGCGCGGCGCGGCCTCGCCGCCGCTCTTTCTGGCGGACATTTCCGCCTCGGGCATGGCCATCGGCTTTCCGATGGAAAACAAGGACGCCGCCCCCCCCGTTGACCTCGAAAGAGGTTCCCCGCTATTCTGCCTGCTGGTATTCGAGATGGACGGGCAGCCCGTCACCTTCTGGGCTACCTGTTCGGTCAACAATACCCGTCTGCGGGAAAATCCGCCGACGTTCATGGTGGGGCTGGAGTTCACCAACTGGGCGCTGCTGCAGCCCGGCGAACGCTCCCTCAAGTGGTTCCATGCCTCCCCGCTCAAGGGCGTCGATCCCATCCTGCGCTGGGTCGAGAGCCTGAGCAGCCGGCATCACCACTAGAGCCTGTCGGCATTTGGGGGGAAGGGATATCCCTCGCCCGCGCGGGAGAGCTCTTCCCTTCCCCAACGCGCTTTTACCAGGGGAAGAGACGAAGAACGAGCCGAAGGCTCATCCTCAGGCAAGCGGGGCATGCAGTGCTTCCCCTTATAATGAAGTAGTTTGTAAAGTAAGTGTTGTACACCCTGATTCCCTTCAGCAAAGGAGGTCATTGTGGACGGTGGTCCCGAGAGTCACAGTAGTATCTGGTCGCGTCTGGGGCGTCTGTTCGGACGCGACGACGAGGAATCCCTCGAAAAGGCCATTCTGGAAGCCAGAGCCGACGGCGAGGTGGAACCCGAAGAGGAGTCCATGCTGCTGGGCATCCTGCGCTTCAACGACCTGCAGGTGCAGGATACCATGACGCCGCGCACGGACATCGACTGCGTGCCGGAAGACATGCCGCTGCCGGAAGTGGCGCGCGTCATTGTGACATCCGGACACTCCCGCATTCCCGTCTTTCGGGAAACCCGCGACAATATCGTCGGCATCCTGCATGCCAAGGATATTCTCAGCAGCCTGCTCTCGCCCGAAACCGGCGCGCAGGAGCTTTCTTCCATCATGCGGGACCCCTTCTTCGTGCCGGAAACCAAACCCATCCGCGCCCTGCTGCAGGAATTTCGCGCCCGCAAGCAGCATATCGCCATTGCGCTTGACGAATACGGCGGCACCTCCGGACTCATCACCATCGAAGACCTGATCGAGGAAATCGTGGGCGATATCGAGGACGAGCACGACACCCCCCGCCAGAAAGACATCCGGGAAATCGAGCCCCGCGTCTACGAACTGACGGGACGCGCCCTGCTGGAAGACCTGCAGGAGCTCGGCGTGGACATCGAATCCGATGAGGTGGACACCATCGGCGGCTATCTGAGCATGGAGGCCGGCCATGTGCCCGGCCCCGGTGAACGCTTTGCCCTGCGCGGCTGGCTCTTCTCGGTGCAGGACGCGGACAAGAAGCTTATCCGGCGGCTGCGCATGGAGCCTGATCCCGATGCCGCTCCCCCCCAGGATGAGGAGTAGCATGCTGCTGGCCTCCGCTCCGCCCCCGGAAGGGCTCCTCTCGCGGTTTTTTCTGCCGCTGGCGGTCATCTGCTGCCTCTGGCTGGGGTTCGCGCACCCGCTCCCCCTTCTGCCGGACGCCCTGCCGCCGCTGGTGCTGCTGGCGCCCCCTCTGCTGGCCCTTATGGGCCTGCGGGCGAGACAGGCCGGACAGGCCTTCCGTCGCGGCTGGCTGGCGGCCTGGGGCGGACATCTGGCCGCGCTCTACTGGCTGTGCCTGCCCATCCATCAGGTGGGCGGGCTGCCGTGGTGGCTGGCCGTTCCCTGCGCGGCCTTTGTGGCAGCCTGCCTGTCCAGCGCGGGCGGCCTCTTTGCCTGGGCCGCTCATCTGCTGCGGCGGCGCACTCCGCTGGTGCTGGCGCTTTCGCTGGGGCTGTGCTGGTATCTGCTGGAGTGGAGCTACGCGGTGGTGGCGGGCTTTCCGTGGCTGCCGCTGAGCGGCGCCCTGGCAGCCTGGCCCGTGCTCATTCAACCGGCGGATGTGCTGGGCGGCTATCTGCTGGGCGGACTCTGGGTCTTTCTCGTCCTGCTGCTCTTCATGGCTCCCCACGGCAGGCGCTACCCGCTGCTTTCCCTGCTGCTCATGCTGGCCTGTCTGGGGTACGGTTACTGGCGGTTCGAGCGCGAACCGCTTGATCCCCTGCCGCAAGGCGACAACAGCTTTGCCGTCCTGTTTGCCGAGGGCAATATCGACCAGAACCAGAAATGGCTGCCAGCCTTCCAGCGCAGCACCGTGCAGACCTATCTGCGCCTGACCGAGCGGATGCTGGCCGATCATCCCGACGAACACCCGCTCATCATCTGGCCGGAAACGGCGCTGCCCTTCAACCTCATGGCCGCCAATCCGCACACGCCGCTCATACGCGAACTGGCCGCGCGGGCACAAAGCCCCCTGCTGACCGGCGCTCCCGGCTTTGAAGGCAAGGGAGAAAGCATGCGGGTCTACAACCGGGCGTATCTCATCGGGCCGGACGGCAGCCTGGCCGGTTACTACGACAAGGAGCACCTTGTCCCCTTCGGCGAATATGTGCCGGACTGGCTCCAGTGGAATTTTCTGGAAGGGCTGTTGCAGCAGGTGGGCGTGTACTCGCCCGGCACACGGCTGAATCCCCTGAGCAGCAACGGTCTTGAACTGGGCATGCTCATCTGTTATGAAGGAATTTTTCCGTGGCTTGCCCAGCAGCGCGTGCGGGACGGGGCCAATGTGCTGGTGGACATCAGCAATGACGGCTGGTTCGGCCTGTCCCCGGCGGGCCTGCAGCATCTGCGTCTCACGGCGGTGCGCGCGGTGGAGCAGAACCGCTGGATTCTGCGGGGAACCAATACGGGCATTTCGGCCATCATTGACGCGCGCGGGCGCATCGTCCTGCGCGGCGGCCAGTTCGAGGAGGCCGCCCACTGGGGAAGAGCCCGCGTCCTGACGGAAACGACGCCGTATCATCGTATTGCCCGCTGGCTGCCCGCCGGAGCGGCCCTGCTCCTGCTGAGCCTGATCTTTTTCGGCCCTGTGCGCCGCAACGTCTAACCCCATGAACACCCATGCTGCAACTCAGTGATCTTCGGGCCCGTTCCCAGACCCTTACCCAGCGTTTCGACAACCTCTGGGGGCGTCTTTGACGTCGCTTCCGACCAGAAACGCCTGGATGCCATTGAACAGGAGCTTTCCCGTCCCGGTGCATGGGACAAGCCGGAAGCCCTGACGCCCCTTCTGCGCGAAAAGCGCCAGCTGGAAGATGAAGTCGAACGCCTGAACCGTCTGAAGACCGCACACGACGACATGCAGGCCTGGCTGGAACTGGCCGCCGAAGACGGCGGCGAGGAAGCCCTTCAGTCCCTGCACGAACAGCAGGACAACCTGCATGCCCTGCTGGAAGAGACCGAGCTTGTCATGCTCCTGTCCGGCGAGGAGGACAATCAGGACGCCATTCTGGAAATCCATCCCGGCGCGGGCGGCACGGAATCACAGGACTGGGCGGAAATGCTGCTGCGCATGTACACCCGCTGGGCGGCCCGCCGCGGCTACGAAGTGGAGGAGCTGGACTTTCTGCCCGGCGACGAGGCAGGCATCAAAAGCGTGACCCTGCGCATCGCCGGGCCGCATGCCTTCGGCTTTCTGCGCAGCGAGCGCGGCATCCACCGCCTTATCCGCATCTCTCCCTTTGACGCCTCGGGCCGCCGCCATACCTCCTTTGCCTCGGTGGACGTCATCCCCGATGCGGGCAACGACATCGAGCTGGACATCAAGGAAAGCGACCTGCGTTTCGATACCTTCCGTTCCAGCGGGCCGGGCGGACAGAGCGTCAACACCACCAGCTCCGCCGTCCGGGTAACCCATATTCCCACAGGCATTTCGGCCCAGTGCCAGAACGAGAAGTCCCAGCATCACAACAAGGACTCCGCCCTGCGCATCCTCAAGGCCCGTCTCTACAATCTGGAACTGCAAAAACGGGAGGCCGAACGTCAGGCGCAGTACGCGGGCAAGGACGCCATTGCCTTCGGCAGCCAGATACGCACTTACACCCTCCAGCCCTACCGGCTGGTCAAGGATCATCGCACCAACTGCGAAGCCGGAGATGTGGAAGCCGTGCTCAACGGCCAGATCGATCAGTTCCAGCACGATTACCTATTGTACCGCCATGAACAGCAACGCTGATTTCGACGACCTGCTGACAGAGCTGCGCGAGCTGCGGGATGCTGCCCAGGCAACCGGGGGAGAACCGGAACTGCTGGTGCTGCGCCGCGTGCACGGCATGACGCCGGAACGATGGCGGGCCTTCCGCCAGCGTTTTCCCAACAGTCGCTGGGGGGCCCTGCCGCTTAACGACTCGGCGGTCACACAGGCACTGAGCAGCCTTATGGACAAGACCTCGGACCTCTGTCCCGATGCCTGCCCGCCGCTGCGTGCCTCGGATCATGTGCTGGCGCGCATGCTGTGCAGCGAATTGTTCCGGGCCCAGATGGAACGCGATCTGCAACGCCTGCAACGCAGCGGCGGGCAGCTTTCGCTCATCTGCATGGACCTGACGGATGAGGCCCGCGCGGGCGCACGCTGTACGCACATCATGGTACAGCTTGCCGACATGGCGGCACAAAGCCTGGATGCCTGCGATACGCTGGGTGCGCTGCCGGAACGCGGCATTGCCCTCATGCTGCCGGGTATCGGGCCGCTGCGGGCCAAGGCGCTGGCCATGCGCCTGCGGGAACGCCACCTGCAGGAAAGCCGGGCCGAAGATACCTGCGGCTTTGCCGTCCTGAGCCTTGCACAGCCGGCACGAATAACGGTAAAGGATTTGCTGGAGCGCATTCCGCCCCTGCTTGACCGGGCACGCGCCCGAACCGACAGCGTACACTTTGAAGCTGTCAATACCACGGGACAGCCCGATACCCTCGTGCAGTCCCAGGAAAAACGTTTTCTTTTCTTTGGGGGTGCCTGATGGCCAACACAACCTTGAGTATCGCCGTCATGAGCGGCAAGGGCGGCGTCGGCAAGACCAACCTGTCCCTGAATCTGGCCTGCGGACTTTATCAGGCCGGCTACACGGCCCTGCTTATGGACTGTGACCTCGGCCTGGCCAATCTGGACGTTCTGCTGGGCATCATTCCCGAAGGCAATCTACAGCACGCCCTCATGGGAGACATGCCCCTGAGCAAGGTGCTCTATCCGGTGGAGCCCCGTGGGTTCGACGTGCTGCCCGCCGCCTCGGGCGTACCGGAACTGGTGGACCTCAGCCCGGACATGCGGCATGAGCTCCTGCAAAAGCTCGAACCCGTCTTTTCCGATTATGACTACGTCTTCATGGACCTCGGCGCGGGCATCTCCGATACGGTACAGAGCTTTGCCGCCATGGCGGCCATGCGCATTGTGGTCATCACGCCGGAGCCCACCTCCCTGACGGACAGCTACGCCTTCATGAAGGTTCTGAGTACCCGCCACGCCATGAGAGACTTCATGGTGGTGGTCAATCAGGCCGGTTCCGCCCGCGAAGCACTGACAGCCTTTGAAAAGCTCAAGGGGGCCTGCTCCCATTTTCTCAATATTGAACCGACCTTCCTCGGCCATGTTCGCAGCGACGCCAAGCTCTCGGAAGCCGTCTGCCGTCAGCAGCCCCTCATGCGTTACGCACCGGGCAGCCCCGCCGCCCAGGACATGGAGAAAATCGCCGCTCGACTGCAAAAATACCGGCTGAACATGCTCGACCAGCTCGCCCGACGCCCAGTTTTGCAGACCCCCGGCCTGTAAAGCCTTTACCTTGAAGCCAAAACAGGGTAATGAACAAAATTGCGTCGTTGCCTAAACGAGGTCAGCTTCCTGACGCACTCCCCCCCAAATTCTAGGAGGCATGATGAACAAGAGCGAGCTTATCAAGACACTGGCTGAAGAAGCCAATCTGCCGATGGAGGACGCCACCATGGTGGTCAATACCTTCGTCGATGCCATGAAGGACGCTCTCATCGCCGGAGATCGCATTGAAATTCGCGGTTTCGGCAGTTTCAAGGTCAAGGAATACAATGGATACGCCGGGCGCAACCCCAAAACCGGGGAAAGCGTTTCGGTCATTCCCAAACGTCTGCCCTTCTTCCGGGCAGGCAAGGAACTGAAAGAATACATCAATCAATAGCCGCGCCGGGCTGCGGCAAGGAGGATATATGCTGTTTTCCGGTGCAATGACTGCTCTGGTGACGCCGTTCAAAAACGGCGCCGTGGACGAAGAGGCCTACCGCGCCCTTATCGAATGGCAGATTACGGAGGGAATCCACGGCCTTGTGCCCTGCGGCACCACCGGCGAGTCCGCCACCCTCACCCATGACGAACACGAGCGCGTCATCGGCATCTGTATCGAACAGGTGGCCGGGCGCGTGCCCGTGCTGGCCGGGGCAGGGTCCAACAACACCGAGGAAGCCATCCGCCTGACCCGTTTTGCCCGCAAAGCCGGTGCGGACGGCGCCCTGCTCATCACGCCCTACTACAACAAGCCCACGCAGGAAGGACTGTACCGCCACTTCCGCGCCATCGCGGAGGCGGTGGATATTCCGCTCGTGCCCTACAATGTGCCCGGCCGCACGGGCTGCAACATGCTGCCCGCCACGCTGGGCCGACTGGCCCACGACTGCCCCAATATCGTGGGCGTGAAGGAGGCTACCGGCGACCTGCACCAGGGCAGCCAGACCATCGCCGCCTGTCCCGACAGCTTCAGCGTTCTTTCCGGCGACGACTTTACCGCCCTGCCGCTCATGAGCATCGGCGGCAGCGGGGTCATCTCCGTCACCTCCAACATCATGCCGGGGGCCATGTCCCGCATGTGCAATCTCTTCAAGGAAGGCAAGCTTGCCGAGGCCGCACGGCTGCACCATGAACTCTACGACCTGCACCAGGCCATGTTCGTGGAAAGCAACCCCATCCCGGTCAAGACCGCGCTGGCGCTTATGGGCAAAATGGCCCTCGAGCTGCGCCTGCCGCTCTGCCCCCTGTCCGACGCGCACCTCGACGACCTCAAGCGCGAACTGCGCAAGCATGCCCTTATCGACTAATCGCAGGTAGAGCGTTTTGCCTGTGTAAAAGGCAAAACGCGAGGCGGCAGCACCGTACCGCCCGGCCCAAAGTGAGCGGAAAACCGCGCTTTTTTCCGCGAAACGACAGGCCGAATAGTTTGAAACGCAGAGCGTTTCAAACTGAAAATGCGCCAAGACCACGGGAACACAGTCGGCCGCCGCAAGGAGGCCGACTTTTTTCATTGGAAACAGCACCGGGCCCCATCTGCCCGTTTCGCAACCTCAGCACCGGAGACAGACCATGAATGTTCTGCTTGTCAACGGCAGCCCGCACGCCAAGGGCTCTACCGCCACCGCCCTCCAGACCATCGCCGACCGCCTGCACGAAAACGGCATTGACTCCACCCTGCTTCATGTGGGCCACAAGGCCGTCCGTGGCTGTATCGCCTGCGGCAAATGCGTGGAAACCGGCCAGTGTATCTTTCAGGATGATCCGGTCAATGAGGGCATACGCCTCCTCAAGCAGGCCGACGGCATCATCGTCGGCTCCCCCGTCTACTACGCCGGGCCCAACGCTACCCTCTGCGCCTTTCTGGATCGCGTCTTCTACTGCAAGGCCGCACCCTATGCCTTCAAACCTGCCGCCGTGGTGGTGAGCTGCCGACGCGGCGGCGCCTCCGCCTCCTTTGACCGGCTCAACAAATATTTCACCATGTGCCGCATGCCGCTGGTCAGCTCCCAGTACTGGAACTCCATCCACGGCAACAACGCCGAGGAAGCCCTTCAGGACAAGGAAGGCCTCCAGACCATGCGTACCCTTGCCGACAACATGAGCTGGATGCTCAAGTGCATCGCCGCAGGCAAGGCCGCCGGCATCCTGCCGCCCACCCCCGAACCGTGGGAAAAAACCAACTTTATTCGGTAAATCTCTTGCGGGATACCGGATGTGAGGGGAGGGGGCCCCCTCCCGCGCGAGGCGAGGGGGCCCCCTCCCCTCACACTCCCCTCCCCCCCCCAGCGCGCTTTTCCACCTTCCTGTCCCGCCTGCCCCTGCGCTGAAAAGCCCCGCCTGCCCCCTCGCTCCCCTCTTGACCGCCTCCGACAGCCGCATAAAAGCAAATTATTTTCCACAATAATGTTGGGAAAAACACTTTTTTCTTATACAGCAACAGCATGCACAGCACTTCCGCACACCTTTTGCAATATACAAAATATATGTCAGCCTGCACGTTGGGTAGTGTCCAGAATTTTTCGCAGATTTTTTGAGGCAGTCCAACAAGTCAAGCAGGATTTCCCGGCACGGTCCTTGCGAGCGACACCTTCACATATGTCGCGGCTGCAAGGACCGTGACGGGGG
>CALVGJ010000075.1 GCA_944327045.1 uncultured Desulfovibrio sp. | reverse complement strand
TGCGACCGCCCGTGCGGTCAGGTGAAATGGACGAAAAAAGCGGCACACCGGCACCGGTGCACCCAAATGCCGGAACCTTCCCCGCGCAGGGGCAGGCCCTATGCTTCTCCGGGATCGGGAGCCGCCGAATCGGCGCTCGCAACGACTTCAGCAGCCGTACCGGCCGCCGGAGAGGCCGCCCTGAAGCCCATGCCGACAAAGAAGGTTTCCTTGCTTTCGGCTCGGGAACTCTTGGGCTTGAAGGACTTGACCGCGCGGAAGGCCTTGCGCATGGGCTGCAGAAGCTCCTGCACATCCGGCCCCATGAAAATCTTGACGACGAAACTGCCCCCCGCCTTGAGATGCAGGCAGGCCACGTTCAGCGCCTCGCAGGCCAGTTCCAGCGAACGGGCCTGATCGGTGAACTTCGTCCCTGTGGTGCGCGGGGCCATATCGCTCATGACCACATCAAAGGGCCCCTTTTCCGCAAGCAGGGCCTCGAATTCGGGAGAACGCCGGAAGACATCCTCCTGCAGAAAGGTCACCTGCGGCGGAAAGGCCGTGTCCGTCGTCTGGATATCGCAGCCCAGCACAAGACCGCGCGGCCCGATGCGCTCGGCCGCCCCCAGCGACCAGGAGCCGGGAGCCGCGCCCAGATCGAGTACGCGCATGCCCTGACGAAAGAGCTTGAATTTGCCGTCCAATTCCTTCAACTTGTAGACGGAACGGGCGGGATAGTTTTCCCGCTTGGCCTTGAGGAAATAGTGATCGCGATATTCTTTCATAGGATTTGTCGGCAGGGAGTCTACTCTTTTTTTTGTCCGCCGCCAAGTCCTGATTTTCTCCTCCGAGCGTCCGCCGGGCCGCAGCCATACCGCCATGCCACAGAAGCCCCACCCTGTCCCCGCCACCGCGCGTCCGCAACGTCCCCGCCTGCCGGACTGGAACGGCAGCCCCGTCAGTCTGCCGTCCGATGCCGGCGCATGGCAGGAAATCGCTCCCGCACCGACCGTCGACGCGCCGACCCTGCTGCTCGGCCTGGGGCCGGATGCCGTGGCCGCCCCCCTTCTGGATGCCGGGCCTGACGCCGGGCCCTTTTTCTGGCTGGATGCCCCGGAAATGCTTGACTGGCGGCAGTCCCGCCGTCTGTCCCCGCCCGATGCCACCCGAGCCCGCCCGGTCTCGGAAGCGGCGGCCCTGTCGCTGGCACACCAATGCCGCATGCTTTTCTATCGGCCGGGCATGCGGCTCTTCCCCCGCTTCTGGGGGCCCCTGCTGGGGCGCCTGGATGCCGTGCGCCTGCGGAGCGAACGTCTTTGCGCTTCCCGTCCGTGCGATAGCCCGACCCTTATTCTGCCCGGCGATGCCCATACCCTGCTGCATCAGGAACTCTGCGCCGCGTCCGCGGCCCTTCACCTGCCCCTCATGCCCTGGCCCGCCCGTGTCGAGCAGACGCAACACGTCGCCACTCTCTTGCGCCGTCTGGCCGATCTGTCCGGCAGCGTGCCGCCGCTCCTGCTTTCCGTCAATCTGCGCGGGCTTGACCCGCAGGGACGCATTGCCCATGCCTGCCGGGCGCTGGGTATTCGTCTGGCCATCTGGTTTGTGGACATGCCGTGGCATGTGCTCTCCAGCCTGCGCCTGCCCTGGTGGCGGGAATTTCCCCTCTTCGTGACGGATGCAAGCTTTCTGGCGCCGCTGCGGGACGCCGGGGCGCGTCAGGCGGAATTCCTGCCGCTGGCGGCGGCACGGCACATGTGGCTGCCGCCGTCCGAGACGCCGCCCTCCCTGCCGCCGATCTTCGTGGGACGGGCCTCCTTTCCCGACCATGCGCGTTTCTTTGCCGCCGCACATCCCGACAAGGACGATCTTGCTCTGGCGGAACGCCTGCTGGCGCAGGCGCATGACGCGCAAGCGCCGCTGCCGCATATCCACTGGTGGCAGCACAGGCTGGGGGCGCAGGGCTGGCCGGGCATGACCATCCGTCAGGCAGGAGCGGGAGCGGACGCCTGCTCGCGCCGTCGCCGCGCGGAATGGCTGGCAACCGCCGTGCGGGCGGGCTTCGTCCTCTGCGGCGATGCGGCCTGGGCCAGTCTTCTGCCCGGCGCAACGGTACTGCCGCCCGTGGACTACTACGGCAGCCTTCCCGCGCTCTACGCCCGTTCCGAAGCTGTGCTCAACGTGACAAGCCTACTGCTGCCGCACAGCCTGAGCCAACGGCACTTCGACGTCTGGGCCGCTGGCGGCATACTTTTGAGCGATCCTACGCCGGGTCTCGATCTCTTTCCCGCGGAGCTGGTTCGTCCCATACGGCTGGCAACGCACGATGAGCTGCCCGCACGACTGGCAGCCCTGCGCCATTGCCCGGATGAACGGAATGCCCTTTCCTCCGCCTGGCGCGGGGAGCTTCGCGCCCGCCACACTTACGGGCATCGTCTGCAAACCCTTTTATGCGCTGTTTCCTAAAATCGCTGCTCTCCGGCGGAATCGCATTCACATTCTGTCACCATTTTATCGCTTGACAGCGGACAGAGCCTTTGCTACACTTATTTACTCCACTTGCCGTACCTTCTGAATCTCGCCATGACCAAAAGCGTTCACTTTCCCCGCATTCTCTATCTGCTGGCCGTACTGGCCTGCTATCTGCTGTTGCGCCCCAATCCTGTAACGCTCTTCATGGCCGCCTGCTTCTCCTGTCTGAGCCTGCCGCTCTACCGCCGACTTGCCCGCCGGGCCTGCCGGTTGCGTCGGCGCGTACTGCGCCGCACCCCGGGGCTGTCGCGCCGCATTCTCCTGAAGATGGTGCGTCAGATTCCGCTCTTCGGCTATACGTTGCTCACCATTTCCATCATCATCATTCCGGTGGCGACCCTCATCCTGCTGGTTTCCCCGCAGGTTTCCGGCGGTCTTGCCCGCCTGCGCGAACTGCAGGAAAACAATTTCCAGCTTCCTCCCGAATGGGTGCAATACTTCCAGACGTTTGAAAAAAAACTTGCCGACTATCCCGGCATCGAATCCGCCTATAACGAACTGATTCACAATATCGACAGCACGCTCAGCGATGCCATGAGCATTCTCATCAACCGCAGCTTCGACGTACTGGGCGGCACCATGAACGTCCTCTGGAGTCTTGTGCTCTTTGTCATTCTGACGGTGGTCTTTGCGGTCTACGCCCGGCGCATCGCTCAGGTGGGCTCCCGCCTGACTCTGGTTCCGCCCGCCATGCTGCGCCGCTTCGTCAGCGCCATCCGCCGGGCCCTGCGCGGCATCATGCTCGGCATCCTGTTGGTGGCCGCTGCCCAGGGCTTTCTGTGCGGCATCGGTTTTTCCGTGGCCGGCATCAACCAGCCCGCCTTCTGGGGCCTGCTGGCCACCGTGGTGGCGCCCATCCCCTTTGTGGGCACGGCGCTGGTCTGGGTGCCGCTCTGCCTCTCGCTCTGGTTCACCGGCAACGGCATGGCGGCCATCGGACTGGCCCTCTGGGGTACGGTGGCCGTGGCCGGCGTGGACAACGTCCTGCGCCCCCTCTTTCTGCAACAAGGCATCAAGGCGCCATTTTTCGTTCTCATCATCGCCATCATCTGCGGACTGACCAGCTTCGGCGCCGTGGGGCTCATTGTCGGCCCGGTGCTGCTGGCCTTCGCCCTCCAGTCCCTGGAAGAGGCGCGTGCCCTCTATGAACAGCATGCCTGATCTCTCTCCCTCCGCCCCTCACCGACGCTTCTTTCCTGCGCTGGCGCTGACGCTGCTGTGTCTGCTTTGTCTGAGCGTGCAGACCGCCCATGCCGGCGTCAAGGCCATGCTGCTCATCAACCTCAATACCGGCAAGACATTGTACGAGCGCAACGCCAACCTGAGCATCCCGCCCGCCTCGCTGACCAAGCTCATGACCATGTATCTGGCCATGGATGCCGTATCTTCCCGCAAGCTCTCGCTCATGGGAAAGATACGCGTCACCCGTGAGGCCGCACGCACGGGCGGTTCCTCCATGCATCTGCGCACGGGCGAACGTGTTCCCCTTTCGCGCCTCATGCTCGGCATGGCCGTCGCCTCGGGAAACGATGCCGCCATGACCGTCGCCCATGCCATTTCCGGCAGCACCCGCAACTTTGTCCGACTCATGAACCGCAAGGCCCGCAATCTCGGCCTGCGGCATACCGTCTTCAAGAATCCCAGCGGTCTGCCTGCTCCGGGGCAGAAAACCACCGCTCGCGACATGGCCAAACTGGCCCGTGCCTACCTGAGAGCCTACCCTTCTGTGCGCACCTTTCACGCAACCCGCAGGCTGGTGCATCGCGGCCGCGCCATCAACAATACCAATCAGCTGCTTGGCCGGGTGCGCGGTGTTGACGGCCTCAAAACGGGCTTTACCGCCGCCAGCGGCTATAATGTCATCATCACGGCGGAAAGAAACGGGGTCCGGCTCATGGCTGTCGTCATGGGCGGCAGCAGTCGTGTCGCGCGCGACAGCATGGCCCGCCGACTTGTCGAGGCAGGTTTTGCTGCTCCCTCTTCCCCCGCCAAGGTAAAACGTCTCATGGCCGGGAGGCGGCGCTGATCGCCCCCTCCGCTTGACCTCAACCCCTCTGGGCCGTATGCTGAAGGCGTTTGGCCTATGGGGCCCCACTTTACGGGAGGCTTTTTTCCATGCTTGGTGGTATTGGTACTCAGGAAATCCTCATTATTCTGGTTATTGTCCTGCTCCTCTTCGGCGCCAAGAAACTGCCGGAAATCGGCGGCGGACTGGGCCGCGCCATCCGCAACTTCAAACGTGCTTCCTCGGAACCGGATGAAATCGACATCACCCCCGGCAGGGACAAGCAGCAGGCTTCCTCTTCCGACGACGAATCCCGCAAGGCATAAACGCCAAAGGATATTGCCATGAAAGCTGAACAACTTTCCGTTTTTCTCGAAAACCGCGCCGGTCGTCTGGCCGAAGTGACGCATACTCTCGCCGAAGCCGGCGTCAACATCCGGGCGCTCTCCCTGGCGGATACCTCGGACTTCGGTATCCTGCGTCTCATCGTCTGCGATCCGGAACTGGCCAAGCAGGCCCTCAAGGAAAAAGGCTTCACCCTCGGGAGAACCTCCGTGGTGGCCGTGGAGGTTCCGGATCGGCCCGGCGGACTGGACAGCGTGCTGCAGCTCGTCTCCAAGCATGATATCAACGTGGAATACATGTACGCCTTTCTGCAGCGGGAAAAGGGCGGCGCTATCCTTATTTTCCGCTTTGACAAGGTGGATCAGGCCATTGACCTGCTCCGGGAACACAAGTTCACCATTCTGCCGCCGGACGAAATCTGCGCCTTCTAGCCGCCGGACAGCCTCCTTGCCGCTCGCTCGGCAAGGAACAGCATCATGGACAGAGCGGCAGCCCATCCTGTCGCCTGCCTCGCGTCCTGATGAAGACGGATGAACTGCAAGATTCATCTTCTATTTGACAACTCCGGGGAAGGGAGGCTTTTCTCAAGGAAAGAGCCCTTCCCCCTTGTGCATCTGCCGTCCGGCAATGCCATAAACACCAGACGCCGTCCTGATAGGTTCAGGGGGAAAGGCGAGGTCATGCTTCGGAACATTCTTTCTGCGCTCCTGTTTCTGTGCCTGTTTGCCGCCGGCGCGTCCCATGCCGCCGCCCCCGACCTGCCGCCGCAGGCCCACATGGCGACCAGCAAGCAGACCTTCTATTACTTTTCGCCGGAAATTCTTTCCGAGAACCAGAAAGAAAAAAAACTTGTCCGCGTCGGCTGGTTTGATCTCTCCGGCATATTCCAGAAGCGTCAGGGCAAGATGGCAGGCTATGCCGCCGATCTGCTCCAGGCCGTCTCCGCCTATACCGGCTGGCAGTACGAATGGGTACACACCACCATTGCCGATCTGCCCGCCAAGCTGGCCTCCGGGGAAATAGACCTTGTTTGCGGCATTTCCTACACCCCGGACCGGGAAGCCGTTTTCGACTATACAAGTCTTCCCGCCGGCTACGAATGCATCACGCTCCATGTAGCGACAAACAGCTCCATTCGCTACATGGATATTCAGGACTTTGACGGGATGCGTGTCGGCGTGGTCAAGGACGCCTATGGTACCAAGGTTATCAAAGAATTTACCCGGCAATACGACTTCACCATTCACCCGCAAGTCTTCTCAACCAAAAAAGAAATGCAGGCTGCCCTGCAGCGCGGAGAAGTCGACGCCTACATCGACGGCTCTCTGCATGGTGACAATTCCAAGATCGCGGCTATCATCGCCATGGAGCCCTTCTTTTTCGTCACGGGTAAAAACAGCCCGTTGCTGCCTCCGCTCAACGAAGCCCTGAAACAGCTCAATCTCTATTCGCCCTGGCTGCTTGCCAGTCTGTTTGACAGCTACATGCACGGCATCAAGCAGGTCGCCTTCAGCAGGACGCGCGCCGAAGAGCAATGGCTTGCCGCCAGGCCCCGACTTCGTGTGGCCTATAGTGAACAGCAAACCATGATGAATGACCATATGCCGGGCTCCAACTTCCTTATCCGCTTCATGGAAGAGCTCTCCCGGCGCAGCGGCATCACCTTCGACTATGTCCCCGCGCCGAGCTATCCCGAAGCCCTGGCCCTGCTCAAGGAAGGCAAGGCGGACATCATCAGCAACATCTTTGCCGGACTCGGCATGTACGCCTCACAGCCGCTGCTGGTGAGCCGGCCCTTTTTCGATATGCCGGTGCTGCTTGTGGGGCAGGAAAAGGCCGTGCCCGGCCGGGGAATCCGCGTAGGCGTCACGCACGAGCTGCTCTCCTTCGGTCAGGCCTATATGGCTGCCTACCCAGAGGATACCATCACCTTTTATGATTCCATGCAGCAGTGCCTGGACGCTTTCAAACGGCAGGCCATTGACGCCTATATTCCCGGTTACCCCAATGCGAGCGGCAGCATGCCGGTCAATCCGCCCCGCGCGTCCATGCTGACTACCCGCGCCCGCTACCCCATGTCGCTGGGTTTCCGCTACGACATCTCGCCCTATGCCATGTCGGTGCTCAATCGTTCCATCATGACCATGAGCACAGCGGATATAGACGCCCTGCTCCTGGAGCGCACAGCCCCAACTCCCGGCGCAGTCCTGCTGGATATTCTGCGGGAATACAGTCTTGAGCTGAGCATCGGCGGCATCATCCTCTTTGCGGCCATCATTCTGCGTGTCCTGCATGTCAATCGCCGCCATATGCGTGAACTGGAGGAAGTCGCCTACCGGGACCCTCTCACCGGCGGCAACAACCGTGCCCGCTTCATCCATGACGCCCACAAGCTTCTGAGCCATACGCAGGTTCCCTATTATCTGCTGCTGGTCAATGTACGCCGCCTCAAGCTCATCAACCGCACACGCGGACATCGGGGCGGCGACCTGCTCATAAAGCTCTGCTACCGGGACTTGCGCAAGCAGCTTCGGAGCAATGAACTGATCGCCCATGCGGCGGCGGGAAAATTTCTGCTGCTCTGGCAATGCCGGGATGTCGCGGAGCTGCGGCAGCGCATTGAAACTTTTTTCGACAATTCCGTCTCTCTGCGGCAAAAACTCGGCACGACCGTGCTCTTTTCCTGCGGCGTAACCTCCACCATGCCGTATGACGGCAATATGGCTAATTGCCTGCTGCGTGCCGAAACTGCGGAAAGCAGCGTTGCCGACGACAGTTACCGTTCGAGCTATACGCTTTATGACGCCCGTCTGGAGGCGGTTCTGCTCAAGCAGAACGAACTGGAAGATCGCATGACCGGCGCTCTGCGCAACGGGGAATTTCAGGTCTACATGCAGCCGCAGCACAATCTGGCCGACAACAGCCTGCACGGCGCCGAGGCCCTCATCCGCTGGATTCCCCCCGATGGAAAACCCATCTACCCCGACGAATTCATTCCGCTTTTCGAACGGAACGGCTTCATCCGCGAACTGGACCTCTTTGTGCTGCGCACCGTCTGCGCCTGGCTGCGCCAGCGCATGGATGCGGGCCAGCCTGTCTCCACCGTCAGCATCAATCAGTCCAAGGCCCTTTTCTTCTCCAACGACTACGTCAAGGTCTTCCTCAGCATTCTGGCCTCCTACAACGTGCCGACCTCGCTCATTGTGGTGGAAATCACTGAAAGCATGGCCTGGCTGGACGAAGAATTGTTCAAGAACAGCCTTGCCGAACTCAAGGCCTGCGGCGTGCGTCTGGCGCTGGACGACTTCGGCAAGGGCTATGCCTCGCTGGCGGCCCTGCAATCCTTCGAGCTGGACATCATCAAACTGGACAAGGCCTTTCTCGATAATGCCGCCAGTGATGAGGCCGCTGCCGATGTCATCATCGGTTCCGTCATCAGCATGGGCAAGCGCCTCCATCTCTTTATGCTCTGTGAGGGCATCGAAACGCCGGAACAACGCGACTACCTCACCCGCGTGGGCTGCGTTGCGGACAGGGCTACCTCTTTGCCCGCCCCATGCCGCTGGCGGAGTATTCCCTCTATGTGGATGCCCACGTTCCCCGGACGGACAACGGCACAAATGCATCGTGAACAGGTTCCCCCCTACTCTCAGGAAGATACGACATGCCCATGAAAGAAGTGGATTGCCGCGGCCTTGCCTGCCCCGGCCCCGTTATTGCCTGCAGCCGCGTGGTCAAGCAGGAAGCGCCGTCCTCCTTGTGCGTTCTTGTGGATAATCTGGCCGCCGTGGAG
The DNA here is from genome assembly GCA_944327045.1 of uncultured Desulfovibrio sp. GTDB lineage: Bacteria > Desulfobacterota > Desulfovibrionia > Desulfovibrionales > Desulfovibrionaceae > Desulfovibrio. The sequence goes on along the minus strand of CALVGJ010000075.1, from coordinate 490 downwards.
AATGTCAGCCGTTTTCTGCGCACCAGCGGCTATGCCGTCACCAGTGAACGCAAGGAGGAGGCACTCTGGCAGGTATGCGCTTCCCGTGACGGCAGCAGCGCTTCCGAAGCCGCACCCCAGCCGCATCCCGACGCCATCGCGCCACGCGGAAAGACTCTCGTGCTCATCACCACGGAAACCCTCGGGCGCGGCGATGATATCCTCGGCGCCAAGCTCATGGACAACTTTCTTGCCACCCTGTCGGAACTGGGAGACGCCCTCTGGCGCATTGTCCTGCTCAACGGCGGCGTCCGCCTTGCAGCCCGTCCCGGCAAGGCGCTCGACAGCCTCAAGGCGCTGGAAGCCGCCGGGGTGTCCATTCTCGTCTGCGGCACCTGCCTCGATTATTATCAGCTTCTGGAAAAACGCGCCGTCGGCCAGACGACCAATATGCTCGATGTAGTCAGCAGTCTGGCGCTGGCTGACAAGGTCATCCGCCCCTGATGCGGGT
>CALVGJ010000074.1 GCA_944327045.1 uncultured Desulfovibrio sp. | reverse complement strand
ATCACGTCATCGCCACGCCCAACCTCAACGGGGACTATCTCTCCGACGCGCTGGCCGCGCAGGTGGGCGGGCTGGGCCTTGCGCCGGGCGTGAACATGTCCGATTCCCTGGCCTTCTTCGAGGCCACGCACGGCACTGCGCCCACCATCGCCGGGCAGGACAAGGCCAATCCCGGCAGCGTCATCCTCTGTGGGGCGCTCATGCTGGAACACATGGGCTATGCGGCGGCGGCGGAGCGCATCCGTTCGGCCATGAGCAAGGCCATTGCCGGACGCGCCGTCACCGTGGATCTTGCCGATCAGGTCAGCGGCTCCCGCGTGGTGGGCTGCCGCGAGTTCGGGGAGATCATCGGCGCGGCGCTGTAACGGCGAAACGTCGAGCCAGGACGCACAGGGGGAGGCGGTTGCCTTGCAAAAGGGTCGCCTCCCTTTTTCGCGCCCTTTTTCGACGGGATATGCCTGCACGGGCGACGTTCGTCCGCGGCAAGCCCCGGACACGGCGTCGCCATCCCCTCTAGAGCAATTCCAGTTTGAAACGCTTTGCGTTTCAAACCATACGGCTTGGCGTTTCGCGGAAAAAACGCGGTTTTTTCCGTTCACGTTCGGCCGGGCGGCGCTGGCTGCCGCACACACGGAAAAACCACGCTTTTTCCGTGGTGTGAGGGCAGCGTCAGCAGGGAAATTGGACACAATTTCCATGCGAATCCGCTCTCAAGTCGTATTGCGGCGGGCAGGCCTTCGGCAAAAGACGGCGGGGAAGGAGCCGTTGCGCGGCACTCCCTCCCCGTCGGAAAATGTCCCGCCTGAACGGGAAACGGCATCAGGCCCAGATGAGATGCAGGATCAGATAGGACAGGCAGCCGATGACCGAGGCCGCAGGCAGGGTTAGCACCCAGGCGATGACGAGCTGTCCGGCCACGTTCCAGCGTACGGCGCTGAGGCGCTTGGTGGAACCGACGCCGAAGATGCAGGCCGAGATGGTGTGCGTGGTGCTGACCGGCGCGCCGACCATGGAGGCTCCCGCAATGACGATGGAGGCCGAGGTTTCGGCGGCAAAGCCGTGGACGGGCTCCAGCTTGAAGATGCGGTGGCCCATGGTCTTGACGATTTTCCAGCCGCCGATGGCCGTGCCGAGGGCCATGGCGCCCGCGCAGCTCAGCTTGACCCAGAGCGGCACATGTTCCGTATTGTCGGCATAGCCGAAGATCATCAGGGCCAGAGTGATGATGCCCATGGTTTTCTGGGCGTCATTGAGGCCGTGGCTCGTGGCCATGAAACCGGCGGACACGAGCTGGAGCTTGCGGAAGGCCCGGTTGACCTTGCTGCGCTGTATGGGCGCACAGACCCAGTAGATGGTCCACATGAGCACGAAGCCCACAGCATAGCCGGACAGGGGAGAAATGATCAGCGGCAGCAGCACCTTGCTGACGATGCCGGAAAGGTTGAGGCCGACCATGCCGCTGTGGGCGATGGCCGCCCCGATGAGTCCGCCGATGAGCGCGTGCGAGGAAGAGGAGGGAATACCGAAATACCAGGTGATACAGTTCCATCCGATGGCGCCGACCAGCGCGGCCAGCACGAGGACATGACTGCCCTCCACCACTTCGGGCAGCACGATGCCGCTGCCCAGCGTCTTGGCGACTTCCGTTCCCAGCAGTGCACCGATAAGGTTGAGCGCCGCCGCGCAGCCCACGGCAAGGCGGGGGGTGACCACCTTGGTGGAAACGACGGTGGCGATGGCATTGGCGCAGTCGTGCGCGCCGTTGGTGAAGTCGAACACCAGGGCGACCAGCACGATGAGCACAAGAAGAAGGGGAATCTCAAACATTTTTCAATACCGCTTCTTCCAGGGTTTCGGCAAGGCTGTTGACGTTTTCCAGCAGCATGCTGATACGGTCGTAGGCCTGGCTCCACTTGAGCATGTCCATGATGGCGGCGGGGGTGATTTCTCCTTGCGGGTCCATGAGCTCGGCCAGCCCCACGGCCAGCAGCATGTCGCACTCGTCGCGCAGGGTGCGGAAGGCGTGGGTCTTGTGGCAGTCCTTGCGACGGGTAAGGCCGTCCAGCATGAGCTGGGTCAGGTCCAGCATGGCGCTGATGGTGCGGGCCATCTGCACCATGGGAAAGCGCATCTTGGAAAATTCAAAGATGTGCAGGCGGGTGGTAAGCGTATGGATGCAATCCATGGTTTCCTCCTGCATCTGATTGATGCGGAGGATGTCCTCCCGGTCAATGGGGGTGATGAAGGTTTGCGAGAGATCGCGAATAATCTTGACGTGCAGCACATCCCCCTGCTCTTCCAGCAGGGAAATCTGTTTGTGGGCGTCATCCACGGCATCGAGGTTTTCCATCATGCCCACCAGATGGTGGACCATGTGGCGAAGCAGGGTGTTCTGCTCCATGAGCATTTCAAAAAAGGGGGCCGACTTGGGCAGCAGGGATGCGAACATGCCGTCTCCTCAAAAAAGGTGGCGGAAAAAAGACATGAAATTCAGGCGCGTTCCCGCACCGGAGCGCGGGCCGCAACGGCCTTTTCCGTGGGGGATATAGTATCGGAACGGCTGTGGGTTTCAAGCCATTTTCGGAAATGATTTTCCAGAAAGGGCAGATGCTCCCATGACGGCAGGCACAGCCACTGTCCGCAGGGACCGGCCAGACAGGCATGATGCAGCAGAAAGCGTTCCGGCCCCGACGGCGCGGCGGACTCCCGCGTCGGCGCATAGCGGCCGTCCCCGCAAAGCGGCAGGCCGAGACTGGCTGCGTGGGCTCGAATCTGATGCCGTGCCCCGCACCGGATGACGCAGGCCGCAAGGGTGACGGCCGTGGCGGAGGCGGGCAGGCCGTTGGCGGCCAGTACGGCGGCGGCTTCTTGGCCGCGCAGCACATGCAGGGGAAAGAAGCGGGTATGGCGCAGCGGCGGAGCCGTTTTGTCCAGGACACGGCTGACGCGACGGCTGTCCACGTCCAGCACCCGATCCGCCGTGCGCGGGGCGCGCAGCTCGCCGTGCAGCAGGGCCAGATAGCTCTTGGTCCAGCGGCCGCACGCTTCCTCGTTGCGAAAGCGCCGTTCGGCCTCTTCGGAAAGGGCTGCGCAGACGATGCCGGAGGTGGCCTGATCCAGCCGCTGGAGGAAATGCAGGGGGATGTCCCGCGCGTCCTCCTTCCAGAGCGCCCGCGCGGCTTCTTCCAGATTCGGCGCGGCGTGTCCGGCAAGGGGGCTGCTGTGCAGTCCGGCGGGCTTGACGAACGCCACATAGTCGCCCTGCCGGGCCAGCAGGCGGACGCCGTCCGTCAGTCCGTCGTCGGATTGCTGATCCGGAAGCAGCTCGAGGTGCTGGCCTGCCCGCAGACGCTGGGCAGCGGCGGCGGTTCTGCCGTCCACCCGTATGCCGCCGCCGTCGATGCGGCGTCGGGCGGCCCGCAGACTCAGACCGCAGAGGGCCATGAGGCCTCTGTCCAGCCGTTGGCCGTGCTGCGCGGCTTCCACAATCACATGGCGCACCTGTCCCGGTTCGCTCATGCGACCTCTCCCCGGCAGAGTCCGCACAGGAGACGGGCCACCTTGTCCGGGTCATGGCGTTCCGGCATATCGGGGCGGACCATATCCACATCCAGCACGCGCAGGCCGAGGTCCGTCAGGGCCGTGCTGTCGCAACCGCCTTCATACACGCCGTGCCGCCGATCCACCACGACCCATTGCAGCAGTTCCTGCGGGCGCGCGTCAGGGCAGTCCGCCCGCAGCGTGTCAAGGAGCATGCGGGCCTGTCCCGGCACGGAAAGTCCGCCGGCTTCCCTGTCCCGTCCCGAATTGGGGATAAAGACCTTGGGACAGGTCGCCGCCCGGACGGCCCGTCCCACGCCTGACGGAAGCAGGTTGGCCAGCACGCTGGTGTAAAAGCTGCCCATGGGATAGCAGATGAGTCCGGCGCTCTGCAGATAGGTTGCCGCCGTGCGGGTAATGGCCGGGCGACAGGGCGTGGTGTCGTGGAAGGGCCTGTCCGGTTCGTGTACGGTAAGAAACAGGCGGCGGATATGCTGGCCCGGCTGGCCGAAAAGATGCTGCCCCACCACCCGGCTGCCGTCATCCAGCAGGGCCGCAAGGTGCAGGCTCTCTTCCACGATGGGCGTGACCACGCCGCGCGCCTGCAGGAGGCGGGAAAAAAAGGCCAGCACCGGCCCAAGATCGCGTCGGTGTTCCAGATAGCCCCCGGCCAGCATGAGATTGCCGAGGCTGGCACGGCGCGCATCGAAATGGGCGGGCATGCGGCGCAGGAAGAAGGAGAGATACAGCCGCATGGAGTCGGCAAAGACATCCGGCAATTCGCGCCAGCAGGGATGGGAGCTTTCTCCCAGGCGCAGCAGACGGCGACGCAGTTCTTCCGGCTCCTCATCCTGCGGCAACCGATGTTCCCAGAGTTCCAGCACAGCTGAGGGGATGATGTCCCTGTCGGCCAGAGCGGCCAGCCGGTTGCGGATATCGCCCACGGCGGGCATGGCAAAGGCCCGGCGCAGGCTGGCCGTGCTGCCGCCGGAATCAAAGGGAGTGACCAGATGGACGGAGTTGTGCGTCAGCCTGGTAAGGCTGCGGCTGACCTCCCGCAGGGCCGTGCCCCCGGTAAAAAACACCAGACGCGGGCCGAGCGCCGGAGGAGTTGCCGTCATGGCATTTGCCTCACAAGGCCCAGCTCGCACATCTTGAGGAAGATGGCCCGCCCCACCCAGGCATCGGTGGCGGCGTAGAGAATCTGGCGCTGTGTCAGTTCGGGCAGGCCCCAGTTGGAACATTGCGGCCCCTTGGATATGCGCCAGCCGAACAGATGGGCGGTCAGGGATCGCAGTCCCTGACTGTTCATGCGGTTGGCACGGGCCATCTGACCGAGGTCCACATGCCCGGCGGGGGTAAAGGGATGGATTTTGCCCAGTTCGCGCATATCGTCGCCAATGCCCACCCCGACCTTGAGGTAACGGCCGTCAGCCAGCAGATCGGCAAGGTAGTCGCCGAAGGGCAGCCAGCCGAGCTGGACGAGATACACAGCGTCCGCCGTGGCGAGCTGCACCAGCGAGGGCTGATTGACGCGGCCCTTGCGGAAGGTGGGGCGAGTTTCCGTGTCAAAGCCGATGACGCGTTCATCAAGAAGCTGGGGCAGGGCGTTGCGCCAGTCCGCAAGGGTGCGGATCAGATAGATGGGCCCTTCATAATGCCGCAGGGGCAGGGCATTGATTTCGTCGCTGCTCAGGCGACGGCGCAACTCTTCCAGATTCATGCGACGCTTTCCCCGGCAGGGGCTTCAGACCTGCTCCCGCCGATTATTTACCGATACAGAATTGTTCAAAAATGCTGTTGAGCACCTCTTCGGTACTGTTGCTGCCGGTAACTTCATCCAGAAAGGCCGTGGCCGCATCCAGGCGCACGGCACAGCAATCATAGGGCGTTTCGGCAAGGATATCCGCGTGGAGTCCTTCCAGTTCATGCCGCGCCCGCTCCAGCGCGAGGGCCTGGCGCGCATTGGGGGCCAGACCGTCTTCCGGGGGCGTTTCCGCCGTGTCGGCGAGGATGCAGGCCCGAAGCCGGGCGGCCAGTTCGTCCAGTCCCTCGCCGCTGCGGGCGCAGAGCCGCAAAGCCGGGCGCTGTCCGGCCCATGCCGGGGGAAAGACGGCCGGATCGCAGAGGTCCGCCTTGTTCCAGACCAGCAGGACAGGAGTATCCCCGGCGGTGGCCAGCACTTCGGCGGCAGCCGGTTCCGGGCAGATCGCCGCGGCAGCGCCGTCCTGTCCCAGTGCGCCGCCGTCCACCACAAGCAGGATGGCGTCCGCCTGAGTCAGCTTTTCCCGGCTGAGGGCAATGCCCAGGTGCTCCACGCTTTCGTCCGTCTCCCGCAGACCGGCGGTATCCACCAGCCGTATGGGCAGCCCGTCCAGGTCGCAGCCTTCCTCAATAAAATCGCGAGTGGTGCCGGGGACGTCGGTGACAAGCGCCCGCTGCCGCCCCAGCAGAGCATTCATGAGACTGGACTTCCCCGCATTGACCGCACCGGCAAGCACAACCTGCGCCCCCTGCTGCATGACACGCGCCCGCCGCTGGGCCCGCAACAGCTCATCCACGGACTGACACACAAGGCGGACACGTTCGGCAAAGGCGGACGGGGGCAGGCTTTCCACTTCCTCATCGGGAAAATCCACGGCAAGGCACATCTGGGCACGCAAGGCGTCCAGCTCCGTGCGCAAGGCCCGCACACGCCGTCCGAGCAGACCGTCCAGCCGGGTGAGACCGAAACGCACAGCTTCGCGAGACGGTGCGGCCACCAGTTCCGCCACGGCCTCGGCCTGACTCAGGTCCATGCGGCCGTTGCAGAAGGCCCGGCGGCTGAATTCTCCCCGCTGCGCCTGACGTGCGCCGAGACGCAGCGCGCTTTCCAGTACGGCCTGCACAATGAAGACCCCGCCGTGACAGTGGATTTCGGCCACATCTTCCCCGGTAAAGGTACGCGGGCCGGGCATGAAAACAGCCAGCACGTCGTCCAGCGCCTCTCCGTGACTATCCAGTACCCGGCCGTGATGCATCTGCCAGGGACGGAAATTGACGAAGCCCGCCGAAAGCGGCAGGAAGAGCCGCGCCAGAATTTCCTTGGCGCGCGGCCCGGAAAGGCGCACGATACCGATACCGCCCGCCCCCGGCGCTGTGGCGATGGCCGCAATGGTGGTCATGCCTCGTCCCGTGTGCGTTCGTCGTTCATCGGGGGCGCAAGCGTGGTCTCAGGCGTCTGCGTCGTCGCCTCGGCAGCCGTCATCACGGCCTCGGCCGCCGGTGCGGCATCCCCTGCGCCGTCCGTTTCGCAAAGTGTTACGGGAGGAGGACAGGCCGTTTCCCCGGTCTCCGGCCGGGAGCGGCGGCGGGCCTCCCGTTCGCCCTGCGGCTGACGTTCCCCCTTTTCCGGGCGGCGGCGCAGAATGACGACGCGTTTCAGCGGGCCGTCACCGGTGCTGCGCGTCAGCACATCGTCCATGTCCTGCAGACAGAGATGGATGATGCGCCGGTGATAGGAGCTGAGGGGGCGCGTGGAGTAGGAGCGGCCCGTCTGGCGCACCTTGGCCGCCAGAGCCAGCGCCATGTCGCGCAGCTTTTCCTCCTGACGCTGCCGGTAGCGCCCGGCATCGAGCTGGACGCGCACGGCGGCATCCATGCCGCGGGAGACGATGCGCGAAGCGAGGTATTGCAGGGCGGCCAGCGTCTGCCCCTCACGGCCGATGAGCAGGCCGGAGTCCTCGCCGCAATCCACGGCCACACGCACGCGACCGTCCACGATGTCCACTTCCGGCGTTTCCGCGGGCTGACTCAGCATGGGCCGGATCAGACGGCTCACGCAGTCGCGGGCCAGTTCCCTGAGGCGGGCCTGATCCAGCTCTTCCAGCGCGCGACGCGGCAAGGATTCGTCGGCCTCGTCCATATCGTCGTCCGCCGGAGAGCGGCGGCATTCCCGCTGCGCTTCCCGCGCTGCCGGACGTTCCGCGTTGCGGGGGCGTTCGCTGCGAGAGGGGGCATCCGAGGGGCCCGGGCGCATGCCGGTGCTTTCAGGCGCTGGTTCCGCCGTCGTGTCGTCAGCCTGCGGTCGGCTCTGGAGCGTAGCCGGAATGGTCTGGCCCTTGCGGGCGGGCAACTGTGATTCGTCACGGGCGGGCAGGGCCTTGCGGGAGGCTTTTTGCCCGCGTTCGTCGGCGCGACGCTGTTCCCGCGAGTCGGCCTCCCGCTGGGGGCGTTCTTCCGTACGTCCTCTGGCACGCCGCGGTGCGCTGCCTTCACGCGCGGCGGCGCTTTTCTCCGGCCGCGCTTCGCGAGCGGCTTCCTCCGCGGGCATGGCGGGCGTCTCGCCGTCCTGTCTGCCGGAGGGGGCATCCGTCTCGACGGGGGCGGGGCGGCTGCCGCGTCCCAGAGCGTTTTCCACCACTTCGCGCAGGGCGGCACGCCGGGCGCGTATCATGGCCTTGCGGGCCCCGACAATACCGAAAATACCCGTCTTGGCGTCCTGGACAATCTCTATTTCGAGTTTTTCCCGGTTGGCATTGTAGTAGCTGCAGGCCTCTTCAATGGCCGCATCCAGTGTTTTGCCAAGAAATTCCTTGAAACCTTCCATAACTACCCCAATAGGGCGGGCGGCCATGCCGCCCGCCCGGTAGGAACGCATTGTGTCGGCCGACTAGCTGTCGGCGTCAAGCCGTCTGTTCTTGCGGTGCATGAGGCCCTGCTGGGCAATGGACAGAATGTTGTTGACCAGCCAGTACAGCACCAGACCGGACGGAAAACCGAGGAACAGCACGGTAAAGATCAGCGGCAGGAACATCATGACCTTCTGCTGCGTGGGGTCCGTCGGCGGAGGACTCATGCGCTGCTGCAGGAACATGGTCAGGCCCATGATGATGGGCGTGACATAGAAGGGGTCCTTGGACGAAAGGTCGGCCAGCCAGAGCTTGTCGGTAAAGGGCAGAAATTCGACAAAGGTGGCGTGGCGCAGCTCGATGGCGGTCAGCAGCGCCTGATACAGGCCGAAGAAGACGGGAAGCTGCACAAGGATGGGGATACAGCCGCTGGCGGGGTTGACGCCGTAGGTCTTGTAGAGGGCCATGACCTCCTTGTTCATCATCTCCTTGTTGTCCTTGTACTTCTCCCGGATGTTCATCATCATGGGCTGGAGCTTCTTCATCTTCTCCATGGAAGCGTAGCTCTTGGCCG
>CALVGJ010000073.1 GCA_944327045.1 uncultured Desulfovibrio sp. | reverse complement strand
TGAGAAGGACGGTGGTCGAACCGGAGGGGAACCGGAGGCTGTCGGCCATCTCCGCCCGGAAGGAGGGGACGACGCGCAGCTGCTGGCCGTTCTCCACCAGCACGGTTTTGGCCTTGGCGGCGAAGGTCGCAAAGGAGGTGATTCCGGGGACGAACTCCACGTCAAGCTCGGGATGCTGCTGCCGGATGATGCGCAGCACGTAGCCGAACGTGCTGTAGGTCATGGCGTCGCCGAGGGTGGCGAAGGCGCAGTCCCGCCCGGCGCGCAGTTCGGTCAGGATGGCGGCGGCATTTTCCTCCACCTGGGCCTGACGCACGGCGGCGTCCCGGGACATGCTGAATACGAGCTGGCGGATCTCCCCACGGGGGGAGAGGGACTCCACCACGCTCCGGGAGGTGCTGTCCTCGGCGTTGGCTGAGATGACGGTAAAGATGACGTCAGCTCCGCGCAGCACTTCCGCGGCGCGAAACGTCAGGTATCGGGGGTCTCCGGGGCCGATGCCGACCCCGTACAGGCTACCGAGCTTCATGAACTGTTCCTTCGTGGCGGAATGGACGCACGCGCATTCCTTCCGCGGTCTGAATGCCATGACGAAGACAGGGCGGCCCGATGCCGCCGGACTGCCGTCGCCATCTTCCGTCCCTGGGTAGGGCCGAAGCTTCGGCCCCCCGTGGATAAGGACTGAAAATGCCGCGTATGTCAATAAAACATCAGCGAACAGACGACGGCCGCTTGCGGCCCGGCGAGGACTGGGAGAGGCGCGGTCAGCGCAGCGAGGTGTTTTTCAGCCCCATGTGAAAATGCAGCTTGGAGCGGGCAATCTGAAAATCCGCCAGCGCCTTGCTGATACGCACCTCCGCCTCAGTCAGCCGTGTCTGGGCGTCAAGAAGTTCGGTGATGGTGCCCACATTGGTGGTGTAGCGGTTATTGGCCATGGCGTAGCTTTCTTCCGCCGCCTTGAGACCTTCGCGGGCGGTCACGAACACTTCCCGCGCGGCCCGGATATCCATGAGCGCGGTCAGCACATCCGTGCGGGCGGCGGCCAGTGCATCCTGATACGCGGCCCGCAGGCCCGAGGTGCGCTTGCGATCCCGGGCCACCGCAAACGCGGTTTTTCCGCCTTCAAAAAACGTCCAGGTCACGCTGATGCCCAGCGCCCAGTACTGCCGGTCATAGTCCGTATAGCGTCGGTCGGCGTAATCCCGGTTGGATTGCATCCAGTCCGAGGTCAGCTCCACCTGCGGCAGGGCCTCTCCCGCTGTGGCCAGCGCGTTTTTTTCCGCGACTTCAATGCTCATGCGGGCAATGCGGATGTCCGGACGGTTTTTTGCAGCCAGCTTGAGAGCTTCTTCCTCGCTGTAGTCTTCCTTGCAGGGGTACTCCTCAAGGGTTCCCAGATAGCGGACGGATTCACCGGGAGGAAGACCGAGAAACTGGTTCAGGCGCAACTCGGCGGTGCGGATGCTGTTCTCCACGGTAATGCGCTGTTCCCGGGCCTGAGAGAGCTCGACCTTGTTCTGCAGAACATTGACATACGGCGCCATGCCCACATCGGCAAAGGTTTGCGCCGCCGCAAGCTGTGTTTCGATGCGGCGGATGGAGTCCTTGACGTAGCGCAGGTCCCGCCGGGCCTGAAGCAGCTGGAAAAACTGCATCTGGATGTTGGCGATAAGTTCAAGTTCCGCCTGCCGCAGGGTTTCGCAGGCGATATCCTTTTCAATGCGCGAACGCTGCAAATTGTTCAGGTGGGAAAAACCGGCAAAAAGATTCCAGGCGGCACGCAAGCCCTGCGTATTGCTTGTATTGGAGAGCTCGTCCACGCTGCCGTAAGCGCCGCTGTTCCTGAGACGGTTACGGCTTGCCACCAGAGAAAGCCGGGGCCAGAAAACACTCTGGGCAACGCCTATTTCCATATAGGCGCTCTGGAGGGCCTGTATTTTTTCTTCCAGACCCGGATTGACCTTGAGCGCCCGCGTTATGGCCCCATCCAGCGAATATTCCCGCGCCGATACGCGCTCCGCTCCGCAGAGCAGACAGCCGCACAACATCATCAGCATGAACAAGGGCCGCACGTTGAGCATGATTTCCTCCGATTCGGGGTGCGGGCGCATTCCGGCAGCGCACGCTTTTTTCCACAAAAAGGACAGGGGAACGCCGTCCACAGCCTGCCGTACCGCGGAAAAGCATCCGCAAGACGGGCGGGGCTGTCCGACAAGCTTCGCGGGCTATTCCCGCAGGGCCCTGTCCCAGTTGCGCAACAGGGGTTCGAGCAGATATTGCAGGATGGTCTGCTTGCGGGTTGTGATGAAGATGGTCACCGGCATGCCCGGCGACAGATAAATTTGATCCGAAACCTCGACGGATTCGGGAAAAATCTGGATATGGGAGAGATAGTAGGGCACCATGCCCATGGAGGTCTGCTCTTCCTGTCTGTCGGCGGCAATGTAGAGCACTCGCGCCGGAATGAGCGGTGTGGTGCTGCGGTCAAAGGCATCGAGCTGGGCTTGCGCGTCCTGCCCTACACGGACATTGGCGATTTCCTCCACCGGGATATGCACTTCCGCCACAAGGGGAGAGTCGTCGGGCACGATGTCCATGAGCTGCTGCCCGGGGGAGATGACGCCTCCCGGCGAATGCACCTTCAGGCCCACGATGCGTCCCGCCACGGGGGCGACGACTTCAAGCCGTCGCTCGGTATCACGCAACGGGCGGAGCTGTTCGCGGAGTTGGAGAATCTTGCTCTCCAGCTCGTTCATCTCCCTGGCCGCCTGCTCGATGATGCCTATGGTAAGGCCTTCCTTCTGCAATTGCAGACCGTTTCTTTCCTGCTCGGAGGCGGCAATGGCCTGCCGCAGCTTGCCGTGACTGCCCTGATGGGTGGCAAGCTGGCGCTGGAGCTCCAGAACCTGCGAGCGTTCCAGATATTTTTTTTCCATGAGAATGCGCTTGGCGCCCAGCTCCTCCCTGAGGGTGGCGATGATGGCCCGCTCCGCGTTGAGTTCTTCCTGGAGGCCAAGAATCTGCTGCGAAATCTGGTTGATCTGCGAATCCAGAAGGTCGGTCTGACTTTTGAATGAGGCTTGCCGGGCGGCAAATATTTTCTGTTCGCTTTCCAGCACGTCCCGGCTTTGATAGTGATCCACCAGTTCAAGGAGTTCCTCGTCCCAGACAATGGGCTGGAAGAGCTTTTTTTCGGCCCGGTAGCGGCAGCGTGCCGCCAGCGAAAGAATCAGATTCTTGTTGGCCATATCCACCGAGGAACTGACCGTGACGCTACGCAGGGTGATCAGGCGCTGTCCTTCCCGCACTCTGTCGCCTTCGCGTACATGGATGGCGTCAATGATGCCGCCCTCCAGATGCTGTACGGTCTTGCGCTCCGTGTCGATCTTGATGGCGCCGGGCACCACGACCGCCCCGCTGATCTTGCCGAAGATGGCCCAGCCGCCGAGAAGGCCGAAAAAAAGCCCGATAACAATCAGCCCCTGCCGAATGATGGAACCGAAGCTCTCGATCTCGGCGCGGTCGTCAGCCGGGGCGGCCGCTTGCTGTTCTCCCGCCTGCGGCGGACGCTCAACCGGCTGAGGCGGCTGCACTGTCGTGGGAACCGGCATGATCATCTCTCCTGTTGGCACTTACGGAAATCTGCGGCTTGCGGCTTGCGGCGGACTGGCGGGGGGCGCTTCCCCGGCGGGCGAGGCGGCGCATTTCTTCCAATTTTTGCAGGACAGCATGGCGCGGGCCGTAAAACAGGGGGCTTCCTCCCTGTTGCAGCACGAGAATTTCATCCACCGCCGCCAGAATGGACGGCTTGTGCGCGACCAGAATGACAGTCTTTCCCTCCTGCCGGAGGCGTGCAAGACACTGCATAAGGCGCAGTTCCCCTTCCTCGTCCAGATTGGAATTGGGTTCATCCAGCACGATGACCCGCGGGTCGCCGTAGAGGGCGCGAGCAAGGCCGATGCGCTGGCGCTGTCCGCCGGAAAGCCCCTGCCCGTAATCTCCTATGGGCGTATCGTAGCCTCCCGGCAGGCGGAGAATGAGCTCATGCACCCCGGCAAGACGGGCTGCCCGCACCACCTGATCCGCGTTGACGCATCCCATGCGGGCGATATTTTCCGCCACGGTGCCGGCAAAGAGGTCCACATCCTGCGGCAGATAGCCCAAAAAATTTCCCAGCCGCTCGGATTCCCAGGAGGCGATATCCGCGCCGTCCAGGCGGATGCTTCCTCCGTTCAGCGGCCAGATGCCCAGAAGCAACTTGCACAATGTGGATTTGCCCGATGCGCTCGGCCCGATGACGGCCAGCGCCGTTCCCGGCCGCAGATGAAAGGAGACATCCTGCAGAATGGGCACATTGCTGACGGCAAAGCTCACGGATTCGGCGCGCAGCTCGCCGCGTGGCACGGGCAGGGCCATGTTTTCCGTAGTATTCCGCGCGGCCAGGGTGGCTCGTATGCGCTGATAGGAAGCCCGGGCTTCGAGGGATTGCTTGTAGGTGGCCATTGCCTGATCCAAGGGAGCAAGCGCCCGTCCCATGATGATGGATGAGGCAATCATGATGCCCGCCGAACTCTGATGGGTAATGGCCAGATAGGCGCCCAGCGCATAAATGGCCACCTGCAGGCCGATGCGCAGGGATTTGCTGATGGAGTGGAGCAGCCCCACCCGTCGGCTGGCGCGCGTTTGCAGATGGATGACTCTGGCGTTGAGCGCATGCCAGCGTGCGCTGATGGCGCCGATCATGCCCATGGCCCTGACAGCGGACGCATTGCGGGTGGCTCCGGCAAGCAGGGCGGCGGCCTGCCGGTTGATATTGCCGGCCTCCTGAAGTTTGGGTGCGGCCACTCGCTGCGTCAGGATGCCGAAGGCCAGCACCAGCGCGCCGCCCGTCACGGCGACCATACCCATAGCCGGATGCAGAACAAAGATCAGGATAAAGTAAATGGGCATCCACGGCATATCCAGAAAAGCAAAGACCGCATTGCTGCCCAGAAAGGTGCGCAGGGTCTGCACGTCGCGGATTTCTCCCCGCTCCGGCTGCTTCTGCAGGGCCGAGGCCGTGCGCAGTTCGGCGTCGAGCACGGGAAAACTCAGCATGCGCTCGAATTCCACACCGGCGCGGATAAGCAGGCGGGAGCGTATCCATTCGAGGACGGCCAGCGCGGACAGAGCAACGATGGCCGCCAGCGTAATGACCACAAGGGTGGAGACGTTATAGCTTGTCAGCACCCTGTCATATACCTGAAGCATGTAGATGGAAAATGTCAGCTGCAGAATGTTGATGAACAGACTGAACAGCATGGCATAGCCGAAGATTTTTTTGCATGTGGCAAGAAAGGCGTCCATGGCAATTATCCTCTGCCGTGGTGAGTGCGGCGGGCACGCCGGGCCGCAGGGTATTTAGAATAGTTTATAGATTTTTTTATATGTATGCACTATTTTTATTTTATGTTATATTTCAATATATTATATATTTTTTCATAAAATAGACAGGTGTTTTCTTGCGAAGCGCCGCGCACAGGCCGCAAGCTGTACGCAGAAGTGCCGCAAGAGAACCGGCAGTCTCGACCTTTGCGGACAAGTCGGATACTATAGAGGAAGAACGATGGAAACGCAGAGGTGCGAAACACGCCCTCATGCCTTGCTGGAGACACGCTTATGTCGGATGATACGGAACGGACAAATCACCTCAATGCCCGCATCAGGGAAAAAATTCTGCTGCACCTGCCGCAGTCCGGCATTCTGCCTACGGCCATAGAAGGTTTTCGCCTTGCTCGCCGGGAGGAGGAAAGCACACCGGAAAAGTGCTTTGAAAAGCCGCTGGTGGGGCTGGTCGTTCAGGGCACAAAGCATTCACACATGGGCGGTCGCGAGTATGTCTACTCGACAAATCAGAGCATTGTGGCGGCCGTGGACATGCCTATCGCCTCCTACGTGGAGGCTCCGACGCCGGAACAGCCCTTTCTGTTCTGTTACTGCTATCTGGACAAGGCGCTGCTGGCCTCTCTGGCGGCGGAAATGCCGTGTGAGGAAGATGGCGGGACGGAGAACGTGACCGGCGTGTCCATAGCCGATACGCCTCCCGATATCCTGGAAATGTTCCTCCGCCTCATCGAACTGCTGGAAAAGCCGGAACAGATTCCGTTCCGCGCTCCCATGATGCTGCGCGAACTGCATTATCTGCTGTTGATCAGTCCGCACGGACGAATCCTGCGGCAAATGAATACGCCGGGAACGCAAAACCATCAGGTCGTACAGGCGGTCAACTGGATTCGCCAGAACTACAAGTCCAGCCTGCGTATCGCCACGCTGGCCCGTCAGGTCAACATGTCAACGGCCAATCTGCATCGCTGCTTCAAGCTGCTCACGGGGCTGAGTCCCTTGCAGTATCAGAAGCAATTGCGCCTCTACGAGGCGCAACGCCTTATGCTCTTTGAAAATGAACGGGCCTCGGCGGCCGCCTTCAAGGTGGGCTACGAAAGCATCACCCAGTTCAACCGAGAGTACAAGCGGGTGTTCGGGGAGCCGCCGCTGCGGGACATGCACCGCCGTCGGGCCTCGGTGTCCCTGCGGGACAGCGCGGCATAGAGCGGTTTGCCATTGAAAAAGGCAAAACGCGAGGCGGCGGCACAGCGCCGCCCCGGCCCAAACCAAGCGGAATGACCGCGTTTTTTCGCGAAACGACAGGTCATATGGTTTGAAATGCACAGCGTTTCACACTGAAAATGCCTTAGGGCGCTGTTAGCGCAAATTCTGCAAATAATTTCAACAGATAAGCAAGTGAGCTGTACATGCTCCGCTTGCCTTTGGGGCGGGGGGCCTCGTGTCCCCGACTCTTCCCCCGGTAAAATCGTGCTGGGGAAGGACTGGGGGAAAGAGCGCGACCGAAAGGCGGCCCGCAGGGCCGTGCCCGTTAGGCGACGCGAGGGCTTCCCCTTCCCCCAAAACAGGCCCTAAATCAGCCCCAGCTCCGACAGCCAGGCTTTCACGGACGGCTCCGCGCCGTCCACGCGCGATCCGCGCACCTCAAAGCCTTTCAAAAGGCGGGCCTGCGAACAGAGACGCCGAAGGTCCTGTTCGCTCTTGCCCAGACGGCTGCCCTCGTGCGTACAGAAGGGGACGAGCGTCTTGTTGCCCACCGGATAGTTTTCCAGAAAGGTGACTACCGGCATGGGAAAAGTCCCCCACCAGTTGGGATAGCCGAGAAATAGCGTGTCGTACGCTGCCGGGTCAGGCTGCATGGCGGCGATGGGCGGCCGGACGTTGCGCCGCTGTTCCTGCCTGGCCAGTTCTACCACGGCGTCATAGTCCTGCGGGTAGGGCGTGAGGGGCGTGATCTGGGCCATGTCGCCGCCCGTCAGTCGCTGGATACAGGCAGCAAGCCGACGGGTATTGCCGGAATGGGAAAAATAGACGATGAGCATGGATTTTCCTCCTGTGGTGGCCGCTTGGGCCATATGTCCCCGCAGCAGCGGGACGGTCGCAACAGCGATTGCGCCAAGGGCGGCACTCCGCAGAAACTCCCGCCGCGAACAGCGGCCGTTCCTGTGCGGTGCGGTCGGGTAGTCGGTCGTAGTGGGGATGGGTGTTTTGGGGGACATGATATCCTCCTTGCGCGGTAAAGATCACGGGGATGGCACAAAGGTCGGCGTGCGGGCTGTTCCTGGCGCAGGCCGGGAGGTCTTGTTCCGCCTTTGCCGCGTTGATACGGTGGGCATTTCGGTGAACTGACGCAAAAGGTCTGTGCGGGGACAGGTGGGATAAGGCAAATTTCTTGCCGGATGCGCGCCCCATGTCGAACGGGTCATGAGCATTTTCAGTGTGAAACACTTCGCGTTTCACACCATACGGCCTGGCGTTTCGCGGAAAAAACGCGGTTTTTCCGCTCACTTTGGGTCGAGCGGCGCTGTGCCTCCGCCTCGCATTTTGCCTTTGAAAAAGGCAAAATGCTCATGGGGCGCGGAAACGGGATTATTTACCGCCGATGGTACCGTTATACTGTTCATCCGTTACCGGTTCCATCCACTCGACGACCTTGCCGGGTTCCTTTTCCTCACAGATGGAGATGTGCGTCATGGCGCTTCCGGGAGCGGCGCCGTGCCAGTGCTTGACGCCCACGGGACAGATGATGACGTCCCCGGCGCGGATCTCCTGTACGGGCTTGCCCCATTCCTGCGTCCTGCCCACGCCAGAGGTAACGATGAGCACCTGTCCCGCAGGATGGATATGCCAGTGCGAGCGGGCACCGGGCTCAAAGGTCACACTGCCGCCGCTGGAACGCATCTCATTGTTGGCGGGATAGAGCGGGTCTATACGGACGCTGCCGGTGAAGAACTTGGGCGACCCCTTGACGGCGGCCTGTTCGCCGCTGCGGATGATGACCTGTCCTCCGGCGTCCTCGGCGGCGGCGGGCTGGCTCATGCTCATGGCGGCGGCTGCGGAAACAGAAAGCAGGCTGGCGAGTACGACTTTTTTCATGGTTTCCTCCTGATGCGTTGCGATCTTGATGGGCACAGCATACGCCGCAGCCGTCGGCGAGCCATCCACGATACTTGCAACTTTTTGCCTGATACTCGCATGTACCCGCC
>CALVGJ010000072.1 GCA_944327045.1 uncultured Desulfovibrio sp. | reverse complement strand
GAAAAGCTGTCCCCGCGTCCCTTTTCCCGTATCACCGGGAGACCGGCGGATGAAGGGACGGCCTGCGTGCCACTTTGCCCTTCCATCCTCCCCGATAAAAGTGCGCTGGGGAGGGGTTGGGGGGCCTGGGGGGGCGGGGAGCACCCGTGCCGGAGCGTTTTGGCGGAACATGTGCACCATTGTACAGGACAGCCCATGCAGGACATTCGCAATATCGGCATCATCGCTCACATTGACGCGGGCAAGACGACGCTTTCCGAGCGCATGCTTTTTTACAGCCGCCGGATTCATAGGTTGGGCGAGGTGCACGACGGCACGGCCACCATGGATTATCTGCCGGAGGAGCAGGAACGGGGCATCACCATCACGTCGGCGTGCACGTCGTGTCAGTGGGCGGGGCATACGCTCAACCTGATTGATACGCCGGGGCATGTGGATTTCACCATTGAAGTGGAACGATCGTTGCGGGTGCTGGACGGCGCGGTGGGGGTTTTTTGCGCGGTAGCGGGGGTGGAGCCGCAGTCGGAGACCGTCTGGCGGCAGTCCGAACATTTTGCCGTGCCGAAACTGGCCTTCATCAACAAAATTGACCGGCTGGGCGCGGATTTCGAGGCTGTGCTGGCGGCTATGCGGGAGCGGCTCGGGGCCAATCCTCTGCCGCTGACGGTGCCGATGGGACAGGGGGAGGCGTTTCAGGGCCTTGTGGATGTGCTGGCTGAGGAATACCTTACCTTTTCGGCGGAGGATCAGGGACGCACGGTAGGGCGTCGCCCTGTGATGGAGGCCGGGACGCAGGCGGCGGAGCTGTGCGCCGTCTGGCGGGAACATCTGCTGGAAAAGCTGGCCGAGGCGGACGACGATTTTCTGGAGAAGTATCTTGGCGGCGAGTACGGGCCGGAAGACATCCACGCGGCCCTGCGCCGGGCGACGCTGGCGCGTGCGGTCACGCCCGTGTATTGCGGTTCCGCGCTGCGCAACAGCGGCGTGCAGCCTTTGCTGGACGGCGTTTGCGCCTGGCTGCCTTCTCCGCTGGACGTGCCCGCGCCCACGGGGACGGATGAGGAGGGGGGAGAGGTCGTCATCCTCGCCGATCCGGCGGCCCCGGTGGCGGCGCTGGTCTTCAAGGTGCTCATGGAGAACGGCCGCAAGCTGAGTTTTTTACGCCTGTATGCCGGAACGCTGCACGAGGGCGACAGCCTGCGCAACGTGAATCAGCACTGCGATGAGCGGGTGGGGCGTCTCTACCGCATGCACGCCGACCGCCGCGAACAGCTCGAAAGCGCGTCCGCGGGCGACATTGTCGGCGTCATCGGCCTGCGGTCGGCGCATACCGGGGAGACGTTCACGGATCGGGAGCGGCAGGTGCGTCTGGAAGCCATCGAAAGTTACGCGCCGGTCATCACGCTGGCGCTGGAGCCGCGCAATGCCGACGAGGGCAAGGTGCTGGACGAGGCGCTGGAGCGTTATGCCGCCGAAGACCCCACCCTGCTGGTGCGGCAGGATGAGGAATCCGGCTGCCGCATGGTTTCCGGCATGGGTGAACTCCATCTGGACATCCTGCTGGAGCGCATCCGGCGCGAGTACGGCATAAGTCCCCGCGCCGGGCATCCGCAGGTCATCCTGCGCGAATGCGTGCGCAAGAGCGGCGAGGCCGACGTGATTTTTGACCGCGAGCTCGGCAAGGAGCATCATCAGGGGCATGTGCGCCTGAGCGTTGCCCCGCGTGAGCGCGGCACGGGCAATGCGGTCACAGTGGGCGACTTTTTGCCTGCCGACCCGCAGGAAGCCGCACGGCTGCTGCCCCGCGCGCTGCTGGACGCCGCCCTGTCCGGTGTGCGGGATGCCCTGCAAAGCGGCGAGCGCACCGGCTACCCGCTGGAAGACGTGGCCGTGCGGCTGGAACTGGTGGAGCGCACAGAGGGCCTGACCACCGTGCCGGGCACGCATCTTGCGGCCGGGCAGGCCCTGCGCGAGGCCGTTTCCGCGGCGACGCCCGTGACGCTGGAACCCATCATGACGGTGGAGATCAGCGTGCCGGACGATTTTCTGGGTGCGGCCATCAGCCTGCTGGGAACCTGCGGCGGCAAGGTGGACGATCTTCAGGACAGGGCGGGGCTCAAACAGGTGCGGGCCACGGCCCCGCTGCGTAAGCTCTTCGGCTTTTCCACCCGTCTGCGGTCGGCCACGCAGGGGCGGGCCGGGCTCATGCTTTCCTTTGACCGCTTCGACCTGCCCTGAAGGGCGCACACGGGAGACCGATCATGTCACGTCATCCCGGCGGCGCATCCGCCCAGCCCGCCGCCAAGAAAAGCCTTGGTCAGCACTTTCTGAAGCATGAGCATATCTGTCTGCGTATCGCCGCCCTGCTGCTGCCGCAGCCGGAAGATCGCGTTCTGGAAATCGGCCCGGGGCCGGGCGCACTGACCCGTGCGCTGGAAGCCCAGCCGCACGCCCGCCTGCTGCTGCTGGAAAAGGACGATCACTGGGCGGTGGAGCGGCAGCGGCTGGCAGGGGGCCGCACGCAGGCCGTGCTTACCGATGCCCTGCGCTTCGACTGGTCGCGCATCACGCCCGCGTATCCCTGGAAGATTGCGGGCAACCTGCCCTACAATGTAGCCTCACCCATGCTCTGGGACATGGTGGCGCAGGCGCGCGGCCTGCAACGCGGCGTCTTCATGGTACAGAAGGAGGTGGGGCAGCGGCTGGCCGCCCGACCGGGCACGTCCCATTACGGCGCGCTGTCCGTCTGGGTGCAGAGCTTTGTGCGCCCCCGGCTGGAATTCACCGTGGGGCCGGGCGCGTTCAGCCCGCCGCCGAAGGTTGACTCCGCCGTCCTGACCTTTGCCCCCCTGCCGGAGGCGGCGCGTCCGTCGCACACGGCCGAGCTTTCCCGTCTGCTGAAAATCTGCTTTCAGCAGCGGCGCAAGCAGATCGGCGGCATTTTTCGCCGCTGCGGGGATGCGGCCCTGCTCACCCTGCCGGAAGAGGCGGAACTTGCGCCGGAACTGCGCCCGGAGCAGCTTTCCGTGGCGGATTTTCACCGTTTGAGCGCTCTTTTGGCCGCCAAAGCTTGACAAGCTTCCTGAAAAATTGTTCCCCTTTTCACGTACGGTCCCTTGCTTGCTTCCTTTTAGCCTGCCGTACAAGAAACCTGGCCGGGGGGGCCGGGATATGTGTAGGAGGATAGTTTCATGACCAAGGCAGACTTTATCGAAAAAATCGCGGCCAAGTCCAACCTGACCAAGGCCGCCGCCGAACGTGTGCTCAACGCCTTTCTTGCCGCCGTGGAAGAAAGTCTCGTGGAAGAAGGCAAGCTCACGCTTACCGGCTTCGGCACCTTCAGCGTGGAGACCCGACAGGCCCGGCAGGGACGCAATCCCCGTACCGGCGAAACGCTCACCATCGCCGAAGGCAAGATGATCAAATTCCGTCCCGGCAAGATGCTCAAGGACGCCCTCGAAGACTAGAGCGTTTTATCTTTAAAGATAAAACGCGAGGCGGCGGCACGC
>CALVGJ010000071.1 GCA_944327045.1 uncultured Desulfovibrio sp. | reverse complement strand
GGAGGAGAGGGTACACCCGACCCCATTCCGAACTCGGTAGTTAAGCTCTCCATCGCCGATGATACTGCATAACGTCATGTGGGAAAGTAGGCCGCTGCCAAAGATTGCTCGAAAGGCTCCTGCTGCTAGAAGCGCGGGAGCCTTTTTCATTTCTTCATTTCCCTTCGCACCTCTTTCCCTGCCCCGCGGACGCTCATTCCTCGCCTGGGCGTTCCTCTGCCTCCTACGACGCTTTTTCCTTCCTGTTGCCCTTGTTCTCCTGCCTCCTTTCCTCGTCCTGCCGCTTCCCTCTTGCAAACGACACGTTTTATCTGTCGCTGGCCTGTGGCTCGGCACAGCCTTCGGGCTTGGTCGTCGCTCGTCTCTCGGCAGGATAGACTCCCTTTTCTTATCTTTGCTGTCTGACGGCTGCTGCCCGGCATCAGGGCGTGGTAGCCTGCGCGGCTCGCGGCAGGGAATAAGGGGCTTGCGCAGCCCCTAATCCCCTACGACCCCCAACCCCGCGTTGGGGCAGCCATCCTTGACGACCTCTAAACCTGCTTGGATAGTCCCCCTTCCTCCTCCCTGCCGCGCGGCATAGGGCATCGCCCTCCCGCTGTCCCTCGTATGGTGCGTGATATGCGTCAGGGCGGCGTCGGAGCTTCCGCCCCTGTGGGGCGGCGATCTTCTCCGCGCCATGCCGCACTTACGTTTGTGAAACAGGATGAGGGCCTTTTTGCGTACGGAAGGTAGTTTCGTGTCTGGAGGTCTGGAAAACTGCTTTCCTTCGATGATTCCGTGCACTGTGCCTGCGAGTGTGGGGATATTAGAGCATTTTCAGTTTGAAGCGCTTTGCGTTGCAAACCATACGGTCTGGCGTTTCGCGGAAAAAACGCTGATGCTTTCCCGAGGGGAATGACACTCATGGAACGCACGTAAATTTCGGCGTCTCCGAGTTGTTCGGTCTGCCAGTAAAAGCAAGGTTGGCAAAGGAAGCACCACGTTTTTTTCGATGCTGCTGGATGGAAAGACGAACAGCGGGAGGATGGTTACGAGAAAGGATGCGTGCGGTTTTTTATAGCTTCTCATGCGCCACTGAATAAAGCGCGTTGGGGGGAAGAGGAGGGGCCGGGTGGAGGGGGAACCTCCTTGCGCGCTAACCAGCGACCAAATAACGGCCCGAAGGGCCGTGCTCGTTAGGCGACACAGGAGCCTTACGGGCATCAACAGCAAAGCGCAGGGGTTCCCCTCCCACCAATTTTGAAAGGTCCTACCGACCAGCCCACTGCACGCGATGCACGTCAGGGGCGGGCAGGGCAACGCTGCGGGGGTAGTGGACCGCCGGTTTGCCGTAGAGCATGCAATAGCTCAGCTCGTAGCCGTCGGGCATGCCCAGACGTTGCATGACATCGGGCAGAAAGAGCGTGATGCACCAGTAGAGCAGGCCGCACCATGTGGTGCCCAGTCCCCAGGACTGCGCCAGAAGCTCGAAATAGGAAAGATAGATGATCGGGTCCTGTGTGGGGCAGGGGGCATCCTTGGCATTGGCCACGATGACGCAGTGCGGGGCCGTGCGGAAGAGCACATCCACCTGCTTTTCCCGCCAGAGGCGCGGGGCCGCGCGAAAGACCTGCGCCCGGCGGTCGTCGGGGATGGCACCGGCGGCGTCGAGCTCGGCAAGACGGGCATAGACCTCTTCCCGGAAAGCCTGCAGGGAGGTCAGCGTCATATCCAGAGCTTGCGGGCGTTGACGCCTGTGGGGGCGTACTGGGCGGCGGTGAAGAGCTGGTCCAGGGTGGCCCTGTCCACATCTTCCTGCCGGTACTGGCGGCAACTGCGCCGCCCGCGCACAAGGGCGGTCATCTTGTCCGGGCCAGGCAGCGCCCCCTCGAGCGGCAGACAGTCCGCGGGCGTCCGGCCAAGGACGGAAACGGCCCCGACAGGACAGACGGCCAGACAGTGCTGGCAGCCGATGCAGTTTTCTTCCCGCGACATGGCAGGGTAGCCGTTGTGCATGGTCAGGGCCTGACCCACGCAGTCCTTGACGCAGGCTCCACAGGACAGGCATGTTGCGGTATCGACGGAAAAAGCGATCATGAGACCTCCTCGACAGGTGTGAATAATGGGCATTGTGCTTCCAAACAGGCCGGGAGGCAAGCTATCGGCAAGCCGGAAGTATATGCGCCTGCGAAAGGGGCGGCGGGTATGAGGGCGGAAAGCGGGACGAAAAAAGTCCGAGGAGTGTCTTGTCGGTGTACCTGCCCTCTGGTATCATTTCTCGCATATCCATAGAGCATTTTCAGTTTGAAACGCGTTGCGTTTCAAACCATACGGCCTGTCGTTTCGCGGAAGAAACGCGGTTTTTCCGCTCACTTTGGGCCGGGCGGCGCTGTGCTGCCGCCTCGCGTTTTACCTTTTTCAAAGCTGAAACGTACTAGGACGTGAGGCATGGTCATTGCCGCCATTGCCCCGTCATTGCCGGAGGAGGGCATATGCCGGACAAAGAGACCGCCGATACGCAACAATTCCCTGATGACGGCTACTTTCCCGCGCCATCGGAGTATGATCCGCATATTTCCGTGGCGCAATGGCGGGAAATACTGCGCGACCCGGAACTGACCACGCCCGATACGCTGGCCATGCTGACCACCATGCTGCGGCTGGGCGGCGAGGCCACCTGCGTGGAGCTGGCCCGGCACGGCGACAAGTCCGCCTGGCAGTATACTGCGCTGGGCATGAACCTCGGCAGGCGGATTTGTACAAAACGCCATGTGCCGGCGTACAAGACCGGCGACAGAACCATATACTATATCGTCCCCTTTCGGGGGCGCTGGCTCGACGGCCGCAAGCACTACGTCTGGAGGTTGCGCGATGAATTGCGGGAGGCGCTTGCCGGTCTGGAGAGCGACCCGGTGCCTCCGCATCTTTCCGCAACAGGGAGGCGGGACATGAAGAAAAATCTCATCCTCTACGGCCCGCCCGGCACGGGGAAGACCTGGCATACGCATCTGTATGCCGTGGCCATCATCGAGGAGCGCCCGCTGGAGGCGCTGAAGGCGGAAGACCCCGCCGCGGTGCGCGCCCGCTTTACGGCCTACCGGCAACAGGGCCTCATCGAGTTCACGACCTTTCACCAGTCCTACAGTTACGAGGACTTCATCGAGGGCATACGCCCCGTCATTGAGGACGACGGGAGCGAGACGGAAGGGAAGCTCGCCTACCGGGTGGAGGACGGCGTTTTCAAGCGATTCTGCCAGCAGGCGGAAACGGAGACCTTCGCGGAATCCCTGCGCGAGGAACTATCCATGTTCGCCGGTATTGCCGTGAATCCGTCGCCGGTCATCTGGAAAGTTTCCCTCGCGGGAACCGGCGATAATCCCGTCCGCACGGAATGTCTGGCCAACGGGCATATACGGATAGGCTGGGACGCCTACCGCAAGGACATTACGGAAGAAACCGATTTCTCCGCTGGCGGCAAAAGCGTTCTCGAGGCCTTCATCCAGAAGATGCAGGTGGGGGACATTGTCGTATCCTGCTACAGCGAATCCATGACGGACGCCGTGGGCATCGTGACCGGCGAATATGAATGGCATGACGAGTACCCGAGCCACAAACGCCTGCGCAAGGTGC
Organism: uncultured Desulfovibrio sp.; assembly: GCA_944327045.1. Lineage (GTDB taxonomy): Bacteria > Desulfobacterota > Desulfovibrionia > Desulfovibrionales > Desulfovibrionaceae > Desulfovibrio. The sequence goes on along the minus strand of CALVGJ010000071.1, from coordinate 817 downwards.
GGTGGCTGGTCAAGGATATCCGGCAGGACATTCTGGAGCTCAATAACGGTATCAAAATGACGCTCAGTACCGTGTACCAGCTCAAAAACATCAATCTTGACGACCTCATCGGCATCATCAGAAGCCATCGTCCCGATTCGTTTCCCGCCCCCTCCGAGGTACTGCGGCAAAATCGCGTCTTCATCATCGATGAGATCAATCGCGGCAATATAGCGGGTATTTTCGGGGAACTCATCACGCTTATCGAGCCGACCAAGCGCTTGGGCGCGGCAGAGGCCCTGAAGGTGCGCCTCCCTTATTCGCGGGCGGAATTCGGCGTGCCGGATAATGTCCATATCCTCGGCACCATGAATACGGCCGACCGCTCGCTGACCGCGCTGGACATTGCCCTGCGCCGCCGCTTCGCCTTTGAGCGGGTCGCACCGGAACCCGAACTGCTGGCGGCCATGCTGCTGGGCGACTCCGGCTATACGGTGGCCGACCTGCTCAGGACGATGAACAGGCGTATCGCCGTCCTCATCGATCAGGAACACTGCATCGGGCACGCCCCCTTCATGAAACTGCCCCGGGGGCAGGTTTCGGCTGACGATCTTGCCGATATCTTCCGGCATGCCATCCTGCCGCTCCTTGAAGAATATTTCTTTGAGGACTGGCAGAAGATACGGCTGGTGCTCAATGACCAGCAAAAGCCGGAGGCGGCACATCAGTTCGTGGTGGCGGCCGATGACGATGAAGACCTTTTCGGGCCGGAGTTCGCGCCGTCGGAACCGGGCTGGAAGATGAATCCGGCCGCCCTTGCCCGCATGACCGCCTATGT
>CALVGJ010000070.1 GCA_944327045.1 uncultured Desulfovibrio sp. | reverse complement strand
CCCAGTCCAGCAGGGACAGATTGCAGGCAGCGGAATGGATGACGGAAAGCTTGCCGGGATGCGCGGCAAGAAATTCTCCCAGCGGTCTGGTCAGCCGCAGGCGCGTCAGCACGCTGTCGGGCTTGGGGGAAAGGACAAGGATGTGCTGCGGCGTTGTCGTCTGGTAGGTCATTTGGCGGTAGGCCTCTCGTGACGCCATGACGACATGCTGAAAGGTGTGATCCCGCGGATTCAGTTCCTGTTTGAGGGACTGTTCCCCCCAGGCGGCAAGGGAAGGATAGACCGCAAACGCCGAAAGCAGCACATTGTAGCGACGCACAATGCCGAATCCGGCGTCCAGAAAGAGGTCCCGCAGCGTGCGCCAGGAGAAGAAGCGCAAATGCGTCGTATCCAGGATGCCGTATTTCTGATAGTCCCACATGCCGTCCGCCAGCATGGCGCGTATGCCGATATGGGTAATGTTCGGCACGGAGGCCAGAATCACGCCGTCATCCTTCAAAAAGCGACTGGCGGACAGGATGGTGGCTTTCGGATCGACCAGATGCTCAAGCACATCGCCAAAAATGACCGCGTCAAAGGACTGAAGCAGCTCATCGGGGGCCGCGGCGCAGAAATCCTCCACGGTTCCGGCAAAGAAATCGTCCACGCGGCCACGCCGGAGCGCCTCATCGGAAAAGGGTTCGACACCGTAAACGTACACGCCGTTATCCCGCAGGGCCGCACTGAAATAGCCGTTGCTGCAGCCGATCTCCAGTACGCGCGGCTGGAGAATTCCCTTGCGGGAACAGTGTTCCCGCAAAAAAAGAAAGGTCTGGGTATGGGAGTTGTTCTTGATGGCAAAATTTATTTTGCCGTAATAATCCTTGTAGGCCTGAGAGAGCATACCGCATCCTTTCCTGTGCATTCAGGGAAAACGCCCGCGCCATACGGCACAGGCCGCCATATGACGGCGGACAGTTGGGCCGGCCTTTTGCGGCGCGAGGCGAAATCCCTGCCCGCTCAAGGGCGTTCCGGCCCGGCGTCCGCCGGAAAAAACGCTTATTCCCGGTTGCTGACCGTCACCTCGCCGTCCCTGTCCTCCGCCACCTCAAAGCGGCGCGTGCCGGACGTGTGGTCGGCCAGTACCTGCTGCAGCGCGGGAATCCCCATACCGATCAGCTTGCGGAAATCGTCCACAGCGCCGCTCACCATCATTTCCGTTCGCCAGAGCTGACGTCCCGGTTGTCCCTCCGTCAGTTGCCGGGCAGCCAGAACGATCCGCGCATGGTAACGGGTGTGCACAGTCCACTCGGTTCTCTCCACGCGAACGGTAAAGGCCCTGCCGTGATGGAAGAGCGTCTGATAATCGGGGTATGTCCATTTCCGTATGACGGTCGTCGGTTCGTCCATGCCGTAGCGAAGGAGCACCTCCTGTGCGGCCTCCTCGCGCGCGGTGGTCACAGGCATGCCCCGTGCGGCAAATGCCGGTGTCACGAGGGCGCAGACCTCACGGAACAGCAGATCATCCCCGGCAATTTCCAGTGCCGGGTCCGGGACGAGGAAGCAGCTTCCCGAAACCTCGCCTTCCCGCAGGGAATCAATGGCCACATCATAGGTTGTGGCACACCCGCTTATCACAAGGCAGAGCAGCGCCGCCATGACGCGCAGGCCCATAACCGACAAGAACTTCATGTCCATTTCTAGCCTGAACGGCCTGCCGACACAAGCATCATGCGGTCGGACCGCGCAGCCGGACGCCGTGCGCCGCCGCGGCCCCGCGGGCATGGCGGACACGCGCACGGCGTGGCGTACAGTCAAGCCGTCAGATGGTCACAAGCTCATAGGTGCTGTGTCCCATGCCCAGTTCCCGCATGTATTCGAGCTGACGCAGCCCGCTGCGGCTTTCGATGCGCTCCACCAGATCATGCCGCTGAGCCTCCGGCAGGGCGTAGACCATATCCACGGGCGCCTGATCCACGGCCAGCAAATCCGTGGACGCCAGAATGCCGATGTCCGGCGCTGTGGCGGGAGCGGCGCCCACTCCGGCGCAGTCGCAATCCACCGAAAGGTTGCGCAGCACATTGATGAAGGCCATGCGCGGCCCGAAGTGATCCGCAATGGCCTTGCCGCCTTCCACCATGCGCTCCATGAAATGGGGGCCGCCGGCCCAGAGCTGTGTGCCTTCGCGGTGCAACTGCTCCTTGCCCACCTTGCCCGACGCGCAGCCGATGGAGATGTTCTTGAGCGAACCGCCAAAGCCGCCCATGACGTGCCCCTTGAAATGCGTCAGCACCAGCAGGGAATCATAGTCCAGCAGATGCCTGCCCACGGCAAGCTCCTTGAGCCATTTGCCGCCCTTGACCGGCAGGCGGGCGTCGCCCTCGGCATCCATGATGTCCACAGGGCAGAAGTCCCAGCCGTTGATGCGCAGGGTCTCGCGGTGTCCCTCCGTAGTCTGGCGGGGGCTGGGGTAGAGCACATTGCACTCCACAATGGTGGGCTGCGGCACATGCGGCAGCAGGGTCTTCACCCAGTCGCGCGGCAGGATATTGGGCCCCTTGGGCTCTCCGGTATGCAGCTTGACGGCGACCTTGCCGCTCAGGGCATGGGCAATGCGCTCATAGATGCGGCACAGCCCCGCGGCGCTGAGGTCCCGCGTAAAGAAGACGGTGGCCCTGGTATCGGCCGCCGCGGCCGCGGCGGGAACAATGCCGCCCGTCATGCAGGCCCCCAGCGTCAGGCCTCCGGCCTTGAGAAAATGTCGGCGTGTCATTTCTGTTGCGGACATGGCAACCTCCCTGATTACGAAAGAGTAAACCGAGCCTTTTTCTTTTCTGTTACACGGAGGGAGGAAAAAAGCCCAGTACCGTTCGACGCTTTTTTTTGCCTGATCCTCGCATTAGAGCGTTTCACCTTTGAAAAAGGCAAAATGCGGGGCGGCGGCACAGCGCCGCCCGGCCAAAAGTGAGCGGAAAAACCGCGCTTTTTCCGCGAAACGCCAGGCCGTATGGTTTGAAACGCCAAGCGTTTCAAACGGAAAATGCTCTATCGCACAGGCGGCATCCGTCAGGTCTGCCGGCCCGGAACGAAATCGGCCGGTTTGTACGCTGCCCCGGTATCGGCCCGACCTGCCGCTCAAAAGCGGAAATCCCGCTCACCGTGCGCAATGCGATCCAGATACTCCCGTGCGCGCCCCCGCACCTTGTCACCGGGGATGCGTTCCAGTTCCCGTTCAATGCAGGCCAGGCCGAGCGTGCGCGTGGCAGGGGAGGCGTAGTCCTCCAGATATTCCCGCAGGGTCAGCAGGGCATTGGGGTGACAGCAGTTCAGAATCTGGCGACTCTTGCACAGGGCCATGAAGCGGTCGCCCGTGCGTCCCTCCCGATAACAGGCCGTGCAGAAACTGGGAATATGGCCCTGCTCCATGAGCCAGCGCACCACCTCATCAAGGCTGCGCCTGTCGCTCACGTCGAATTGCGAGGAATTTTCCTCCGGCTCCTCCGGCGCAACGTAGCCGCCCACACTGGTTCTCGATGCGCCGCTGATTTGCGAAATGCCCAGCGGCAGCACCATTTCCCGCACGGCCTGACTTTCGCGCGTGGACACGATCATGCCCGTGTAGGGCACGGCCACCCGGATACAGGCGCAGATGCGGGCAAAGGTCGCGTCGTCGATGCCGTTGTCGAACATATCCGGGTCGATATCGTCCGCCCGCTTGATGCGCGGCACGCTGATGGTATGCGGGCCCACCCCGTAGGCCGCCTCCAGATGCTCGGCGTGCATGAGCAGGGCCGCAAATTCATAGCGGTAGCCCTCCAGTCCGAAGAGCACCCCCAGTCCCACGTCGTCGATGCCGCCCTGCATGGCGCGGTCCATGGCCTCGGTATGCCAGGCGTAATCGTGTTTCGGCCCCACGGGATGAAGCTTTTCGTAACTCTGCCGGTGGTAGGTTTCCTGAAAGAGAATGTAGGTGCCGATGCCCGCCTTGCGGAGCAGGGCATATTCCTCCACGGTGGTGGCCGCGATGTTGACGTTGACCCGCCGAATGGCGCCGTTCCGGTGCCGGATGCCGTAGATGGTCTCGATACATTCCAGAATGTACTCGATGGGGTTCATGGTCGGGTGCTCGCCCGCTTCCAGCGCGAGCCGCTTGTGCCCCATATCCTGCAGGGCGATGACTTCGCGGGCCACCTCTTCCTGCGTCAGCTTCTTGCGGACGATATGCCTGTTTTTGGCGTGATAGGGGCAGTACACGCAACTGTTGATGCAGTGGTTGGAAAGGTAGAGCGGGGCAAACATCACAATGCGGTTGCCGTAAAAATCCAGCTTGATCCGCTGCGCCAGCCGGTAGAGGGCTTCCGTCTTTTCCGGCAGTTCGCAGGCCAGCAGCACCGAGGCGTCCCGATGGTTCAGCCCCTTGCGCTCGGCGGCCCTGGCAAGGATATCGTCCAGCAGGGCTGCATCCCGCGCATGCTCCCGCGCATACTGCACCGTGGCCATGACTTCGGCATGGTCAATGAATTCTTCCGCTCGCGGAGAACGTACATCATACATGGCAAGCCTCCCGACTCTTGCCCCTGCCGCGCCCGCAGCGCAGGCCCGGACGCGTCCTGCCGCACGGCGGCGGAGCGGGGGATGAACAGACGCGCCGCGACCGGCAGCGTGACCCGGCGGAGCACGTCTGCCCATGACACCGGCATTGTGCACGTCGCGACAAGAGCACTTCGCGTTTCAAACCATACGGCCTGGCCTTCGCGGAAAAAACGCGGTTTTTCCGCTCACTTTCGGCCGGGCGGCGCTGTGCCGCCGCCTCGCGTTTTGTCTTTTGCAATGGCAAAACGCTCAAGAACGAAAAAGCCCTTGCATCGAATGCAAGGGCGAATAATCTGGAGCGGGAGCCGGGATTTGAACCCGCGACTTCAACCTTGGCAAGGTTGCACTCTACCTCTGTGTTTCTCCCGCGCGGGGCACGGCACTGGCCGCTATATTCCGGAGCCGCTTTCGACTCCCTGAAACGCATTTGGAGCGGGAAACGGGATTTGAACCCGCAACCTTCAGCTTGGGAAGCTGACACTCTACCGTTGAGTTATTCCCGCCGGCAAGGGGATAAAAAATCTGGAGCGGGAGACGGGATTTGAACCCGCGACTTCAACCTTGGCAAGGTTGCACTCTACCACTGAGTTACTCCCGCAAAGTGGATCTGTCCGGCTATAAATTTTTTTGTGGAGGCGGCATCCAGATTTGAACTGGAGCATGGAGGTTTTGCAGACCTCTGCCTTACCGCTTGGCTATGCCGCCTCAGTGTTGGAGCGGGAGACGGGATTTGAACCCGCGACTTCAACCTTGGCAAGGTTGCACTCTACCACTGAGTTACTCCCGCTCAACGAAGAGAGACA
>CALVGJ010000069.1 GCA_944327045.1 uncultured Desulfovibrio sp. | reverse complement strand
CGCCTGCGCGGGGGCGCAGCGAATCTACAGGAGACGAGAGAAAATTTTAGAGGCAGGAACGCCAGTAGCGTTCGTCACGGCAGGCATGAAAAGCCCGGTAAGGAGGGAAAGTACCGGCAAAAAACATAAGATCATCATAGCTCAGGCCGCATGGAACTGCAATACGCGGCTCGGTGTTATGTCTCGATGGGGTGTTTGCCCTTTCCTCATTCTATACGTTGGAAGTTCCCCACAGCCAACAAACGAGCGGGGGCTGGGGGAAGAGTCAAAGAGCGGATTCGTGACGCTGCCCTCACACCACGGAAAAAACGTGGTTTTTCCGTGTGTTCGGTTGCGGGTAGTCGCTCTCGCGACTACCAGAGCAATCCACATTTTCTATGTGGAACTGCTCTAAAAATGCCCAAATTACACCAGAGGTGGAGAGAGAATGGTTCGGCGGCTGGATAGCCTATTGACGGAATAAACAAGGGAGGAAGGGTATCCCTTCCTCCCCACAAAAGGCGGTCAACTGGACACGGGCTGGCTACTTCTGCGCGTCAATCCAGTCGTTGGCCTGCTTCAGATCAAGGCTTCCCTCGTAGAGGGCACGCCCGCTGATGGCGCCTTGCAGGCGGGCTGTTCTGCTCAGCGGATAGAGCGCCTGCACATCGGCCAGCGTGGCCACACCGCCCGCGGCAATGACCGGCACGGATGAGGCTTCGGCCAGATGCGTCAGTGCGGGCAGGTTGACCCCGGTTTGCATGCCGTCACGTTCGATGTCCGTATAGATGATGAAGGCCGCGCCGTCGTCAAGCAGACGGGGCAGCACGTCGTCCACGGTCAGCCCGGCATCGGCCACCCAGCCCTTGGTTTTGAGACGTCCCGCCTCGGCATCCAGAGAAACGCCGATACGGCCGGGAAAACGGCGGCACAGGGCGGCAAAGGCTTCGGGCTGTTCCAGTGCCAGCGTCCCGATGATGAGACGCTCCACGCCTGCATCCAGATAGGCTGCGGCAATCTGCTCGCTGCGGATGCCGCCGCCGAGCTGAACGGGAATATCCAGCGCGGAGCAGATAGCGCGCACAATGTCGCGACTGCGGGGCAGACCGTCAAAGGCGCCGTCCAGATCGACCACATGCAGCCAGCGGGCTCCCTGCTCCTGCCAGTGGCGCGCCGCCGCCACCGGGTCGGGAGAAAAGATGGTGCTTTCGTCGGCGCGGCCCTGCCGCAGGCGCACGGCCTTGCCGTCCTGTATGTCCACAGCGGGAAAGATGATCATAACGTCATATCCTTTACGGCCTTGACCATGCCCTCGCGCGCCAGCTCTTCGGCCGTGGCCCAGCCTGCCTGACGCTTGAGGAAGTCGCCGATTTCCAGAAGATTGCTGGTCAGCCCGCTTTGCTCCACGTCATAGACAGAGCGATTCAGAATGCTTCCCTGCCGGGCATTGATCAGGAAGAATTCCACCCGCACATGCGCGGGACGGGTCACGCCCGCACGGGAGCCCTCACGCGGATGCCAGTTGAGCACCTGCGGCACCAGCAGCAAATCCGTCTTGAGTCCCTTGGCAAACGTCACCCAGGCGGACAGAGCCTGCGGCTGATTGGAATCATGATACCGCATCTTGTCGGGCAGGGGCGTGTGCCGCGGCACAAAGGTATAGTGGCGCTTGGTTTCGGTCAGCAGCACATCACGCAGGGTTCTGTCCAGAGAGGGCAGCATTTCCGGCGCAATGCGCCCCTGATCACGGGGAATCTGCCCCATGATAAGCTGGCTTGTGCTGGTCGGCTGCGTAAAGGGCGCCACCGCAATGCTGTAGGACGGAGACAGGGAACGGGGAATATCCGCCGTCGAGCGGGGCTGTTTGGCGCAGCCCTGAAGAAAGAGCGCAAGGCAGAGCGCCAGCAGCGCCATGACGGTAAGACGGAAACGCATCAGTCCAGACCTCCCTTGGTACTTCTGATGGCTGTGCCGGTACGGCGGACTGCCTGGCGCAGAGCCAGTCCCAGCCCCTTGGCTGCCGACTCCAGCAGGTGATGACCATTCTTGCCGTAAAGCAGGGCAATATGCACATTGCAACGCGCACCCGCGGCAAGGGATTTGTAGAATTCGCGCCAGACATCCCGTTCCTCCCCGGCAATGACCGGCGGCAGCAGCTCGTCACCGCGCCATTCCAGCCAGGGACGACCGGAGAGGTCAAGGGTGACCTCGGCAAGGGCCTCGTCCATGGGCACGCGCCCGTAGCCCACGCGCTCGATGCCCTTGCGATCGCCCAGCGCTTCCAGCAGGGCCTGACCGAGCACAAGGGCAACGTCTTCGGCGCTGTGGTGGGCGTCTATGTGCATGTCGCCGCGGCAGCGCAGGTGCAGGTCCATACCGGCCCAGAAGAAGGTCAGATGCAGCATGTGATCCAGCAGACCAAAGCCGGTCTGCACGTCCACCTTGCCCTCACCGTCCAGCACCAGCCGCAGGCTGATGTCCGTTTCCGCACTGCGCCGACTGCGTTCCGCGCAGCGTATGTCCGTCGTCATGCCTGTTCCCCCGTGCTGTGCCCGTCCTCTTGCGGGGCGGTTTCTTCGCCGTCGGCGACGGCTGCCGTTTTTTTCTTCCTGCCGAAGACGGCCGCCACGATGACGCTGACTTCATACAGCACCAGCATGGGGATCGCCATGAGCAACTGGGACAGCACGTCCGGCGGAGTGAGGATGGCCGCCACAATGAAGATGCCCAGAATGGCGTAGCGCCGGGCCTGCCGCATCATGGCCGCCGTCAGCAGGCCCATGCGCGAGAGGAAGAAGGCAAAGAGCGGCATTTCAAAGATGAGACCGAAGGCGATGAGCAGCTTGAGGACAAAATCCACATAGTCGCTGATGCGCGGCATGACCCGTATCTGCTCGGTATTGTAGCTCATGAAGAACTGGAAGGCGAAGGGAAAGACGATGTGATAGCAGAACAGGGCGCCGCCCACAAAGAAGACGGCGGAAATGATGGCCACAGGCACGATGAAGAGTTTTTCCTCCTCATAGAGCCCCGGCGAGATAAAGGCCCAAATCTGATAGAAAATGACCGGACTGGCCACAAAGAGCCCGGCAATGCAGGCCACGAACATGCGGATGAAGAAGGCTTCGGGCATGGTGCTGTACATGGCGTTGCCGTCGGCGGGCAGCACGGCCAGCAACGGCTTGACCAGCACGGCAAAGATGGGCTCCACAAAGGCCCAGCAGACGCAGAAGCCCACGGCGGCGGCAATAAGGCAGCGCACCAGTCGCCAGCGCATTTCGTTGAGATGATCCAGCAGGCTCATGGGCTTTTCATCGGGCTCCGGCGCTTCCTCTTCCCCGGCGGGAGGCTGGGCGGGCGGTTGACCGCCGCCGCTGTCGCCCGTGGCGGGTACGGCGTGGGGCGCGTTCTCCGGCAGCGAGGCGGCCGCTTCCGCAGCCGCGTTCGCCTGATCGGAAGGCTGGGCGTCGGCAGCCTGCGCTGCCAGCACGTCCGGGTCGGCGTCATGGATGACGGGCGGCACGCCCGCCTCATCCGGCCCGTCGGCTCCGTCCCGCACGTCTGCTGTGGCACGAAGCGCTGCGGGCGTCCCGTCAGCATCAGCGCCAGCGGGAGAAGGACTTTCGTCCGAAACGCCGCTCATGGCCAGCGTGGCGGTGCGAATGGCTGCATACGCATCCTCCGGGCTGCTGTCCGCGGCAGCGACCTCGTCGATCTGAATTTCCGAACGGGGGCGCTCCTCCGCCATACGTGTGGGGGCAGCCGCTTCCGTATGGGGGGCCGTCAAAGCGCCGTTCTCCCCGGCTGTAGCCTGAGTCAGCTCACCACTCATGCGCGCTCGCTCCCGGAAGATTGGGCTGTCGTTGTCGGGCTGGCCTGAGCAGCGGCCTGCGTGGCGGCCACGGCCTTTTCCAGCGGGCTGCCCGCCGGAGGAACCGGTGATTCCGCTGTCGTCGAGGGGCGGGCCGTGGTGTCGAGCGTGGCGGAAGCGGTTTCGCCGTTCCGGGCGGCACTCGCCTTTCCGTCGGCGGCTTCCGCCGCCTGCCTCGTCGGAGAGGAAGAGGGCGGCGTTGCCTCAGCGGCCTTGCGTTGTTTTTCCTCTTCTTCCTCGCGGGCGACTTCCGCATTCAGGGTGCGTTGAAAATCCGTGGAAACGCGGCGAAATTCGCCCATGGCCTTGCCGAGCGTGCGGGAAACCCCCGCCAGACTCTTGGGCCCCAGCACCACCAGCGCCACCAGCAGGATGACCAGAAGTTCCGTGCTGCCGATTCCGAACATGTGACCCCCTGTCGTCGCATTCTTGCGCCCCTGTGCAGCGGCGGGGCGTCTTCCGGACCTTCCCGGCCGTGCGACGGCGGGCGGCGGAGAGAGGAGATTAGCTCAGCAAGGGGCCGATGTAAAGGCAAGCCATGCCTGCACAGGTTTTCCGCGAAATGACAGGTCCCGGCTTGAAACGTGAGCGTTTCAATCCGAAAATGCCCAAAAAAAACAGGAGAGGTGAGCGCACGCGCTCCCTCTCCCGTCGTCATGCCGTCATGCCGGGCCGCCCTGAGTGACTATTCCCACTCGATGGTGCTCGGCGGCTTGGAAGAAACGTCGTAGACCACGCGGTTGACGCCCTTGACCTCGTTGAT
>CALVGJ010000068.1 GCA_944327045.1 uncultured Desulfovibrio sp. | reverse complement strand
GGGGGGAAGGGAAACCCGCTCCCGCGCTGGCGGAGGGGTTTCCCTTCCCCCCAACAGGCGGCAAATAGTGTTAACAGGCCCTAGAGCGGATTCGCAGGGAAATTGTGTCCAATTTCCCTGCTGACGCTGCCCTCACACCAGGGAAAACGCGTGGTTTTTCCGTGTGTTCGGTTGCGGGTAGTCGCTCTCGCAACTACCAGAGCAATCCACATTTTCAATGTGGAATTGCTCTATTATCTTGGTATGCGGCAGGGACGGCCTGCCCAGCAGGGAGAACCAATGGAAGAAGTACGACTGGATACGCGCGACATGCCGCCGGAACGGGTGGCCGAGGTGCGGCGTTGCGCGGAACTCTGCTTTCGGATCAATCATACGCTGCCCACCAGCCCGGAATGCCGGGAACTTATCGACGAACTCTTTCTGCACACGCTGGGCGAGGGTACCGTCATTCATCCGCCGCTCTTCACCATTCTCGGGAACACGGTGCACATCGGGCGGAACGTGACCATCATGAACGGCTTTCACTGCATGTCCGCCGGGGGGCTGACCATCGAGGACGGCGTGATGATCGCCCTGAACTGCACGATACTGACCAACAATCACGATATGTACGAGCGGGCCATCATCACCTGCAAACCGGTACATATCAAACGAAACGTCTGGATCGGCGCAAACGTGACCATCCTGCCGGGCGTGACCGTCGGGGAAAACGCTGTGGTCGGGGCCGGATCGGTGGTGACGAAGGATGTGCCGGACAATGCTGTGGTGGCGGGGAACCCCGCACGGCTCATCCGCTACCTTGATGCGGAACAACTGAAGGCCCGTCAGGGGTAACTCAGGCTGTTCGCCATCCCTTCCCGGCGAGCGCTTGTCGCTCATCGGGCCTCCTGCCGTGCAGGCTGGGAGGTTATCCCTATCTACGGAGAATCTATGCCCCTGCAAGCTCTTGTTTTTGATTGTGACGGCGTCATTCTGGACAGTGTGCCGGTCAAGACCCGAGCCTTTGCCCGTCTTGCCGAGCCCTTCGGGGAAGAGGCGCGGGATCGTTTCGTCATGTACCATACGGTTCACGGCGGCGTGAGCCGCTACCGGAAATTCGAGTGGTTTTTCCGGGAAGTGCTGGGCCGGGAGATTTCGCCGGAGGAGTCGAAGGAGTGGGGCGAGCGTTTTGCCGCCTATGCTCTGGACGAGGTACGCCGCTGCGCGCTGATTCCGGGCATTGCCGAGGTGCTGGAGCGCTGGCGGGAGCGTCTGCCGCTTTATGTCTGCTCCGGTGCGCCGCAGGAGGAGGTGCGCCTTGTGCTGGAAGAACGGGGCCTGTCCGGCAATTTTCGCGGCGTTTTCGGTTCGCCGCCGGCCAAGGCCGCGTTGCTGGCCGATATCGTCCGGGAGGCGAAGCTCGATCCGGCGGAAGTGCTCATGGTGGGGGATGCCGTGACTGATCGCAATGCCGCCGAAGAGGTCGGCACTCTGTTCTACGGCATAGGCCCGGAACTGCGCGGAGGCGATTTCCCGTGGGGCATGGACGCCACGGGGCTGTCCGACTGGATTGCGGAGCATGCCTGACATGATCTGGCCCGGAACATGGGGACGCCGCCTGCTGCCTGCGCTCTGGCTGTGTATGGCGTTGTTGCTGTCTGCCTGCGGAGACGACAGCGCAAAGGAAGAAAAGGCCGTAACGGACGGCACACCCGACACGCCCGCCATCACACAGGACACGCCGCCGACCGACGAAAAAGCGTCGGTCGAGAGCGAGGCGCGGAGTTATCTGCCTGTCGCCTTGAAGGAAATCCGGCAGGATGCTCCGGCAACGGAGGAGGAAGTGCGGGCAGCCAATGCCCAGCTCGCCTATGCCAACGGCGTCATGGACTGGCAGCTCAGCAAGGAGGCCGGGTATGCGCTGTGGCTCTATCTGGGCGCGGACTTTTACCTTCGGGAAGCGGCATTGCCCAAGCTGGCCAAACGCCCGCCGCGTTTTGCACGGGACAAGCATCTGCTTCCCCCTGAAGTCTGGCCGAAGGATTCCGCCGAGGCCATCCGCCAGGCCCTGCGCGAAATGGATTCCGCCGTTGACGCCGAACGCGAGCAGTACGAAAAACTCGTGAAGTATGCGCTGGACGAGAGCATCGTGGATGACGGCAAGCTGGGGCGGCAGTACCTGAAAGCCATCCGTCGGCAATGGGAAGCCTACGAGGACGCTCGCCGGGTGCTGCGCGGCGAAGTGGAGAGCGTCGCCATCGCCGCCGAAGCCGTGACCCTGCAAGGCCACCCCCTACGCCCGCAGATACTGGCTGTGCGCATTCTTTTCCGTCGCATGAAGGAAGCCCGCGCCCTGCTGGGTGAACGCGAAGCCGACAAGCAGACCATTGCCGCGTGGCGGCGTGAACTGGAAGGCATCCTGTCGGAAGCGGCCTTCCTGCCTTTCGGCGTGGCGGGGGAACCGGAACGCCTCTGGCGTGCCTTCCTCCGTACGGCTCAACGCTTCCCCGCCGTCGTGGCGCTGGGCGAGGCGCAGGGCTTCCACCCCGAAGTCCGCAAACAGCTTAACGCCGCCTATACCGAAGCGGAAAAAGCCTATAACGATTTCGTGGACAGCGTGCGCTGACGCTGGTGGGGAACTTTTTGTGGGGGGAAGGGGGCCCCCCCGCCTCGCGCGGGCGGGGTCCCCCTTCCCCCCACGCCCCCCATCCCCTCCCCGGCGCGCTTTAGCGCCGCCATATGGGCGTGCGTTGTCGGCGGCAGGGTAAGATTTTTACTGTTGACGGCATCAAGGCCCAAAAAGCGTTTCCTGACGTGGGGAGACGCTTTTTTTGTGCTGCCGGGGGACTTCCGGTCTGGTGGCGACCGGGGAGGACGGACGCTTTGCCATCCTCCCCGGCAAGAGTTTTTGCGGGAGGAAAGGGGGCGCGGGGGGAAAGGAGGGGGCTTTTTGCAAAAAGCCCCCTCCTTTCCCCCGCAAAAACAAAAAGCGCGAAGCCTCGCTATTCTTCCAGTGCGGCGGCCTCGGCAGCGATGCGGGAGAAAAGCTCGTCCAGATTGTCGATTCCGACCAGCATCACGCGGCCTTCCCGCCGGGCAAAATGCCCGACGACGGGATAATCATTGCCGTTGCCCGCATCAAAGACGCGGAAGGGGAGGGTCCAGCCGCCGCCTTCCCGCGCGCGGGTCTGCCCGATACCGTGAATTTCCTTGCGGCCCATGGAAGCACCGGCAAAGAGCGGCGCAATGAGTCCTTCCGAGCGGTAATCCTGTCCCGGCGTGCGTCCGGCAAAGGCTCCTGACACAATGCCGTTGCGGAGAAAGGCCCGGGCTTCCCCGCGCAGCATCTTGCGCACGCGTCCGCCGCCGTCGGCCAGCGCCGCACCCGAAAACATGAGGTGCATCATGGGCGGCAGTTTGTCGGCATTTTCCGGACGACGGGCTTCCACAAAGAGCTTGTCCACAACGGTTCCCAGAAGGCCGTTCACGTCCACATGCTGCTCAAAGGCCGTCATGTCGCCGTCGGCAATGGCCTGAGCAACAGCTTCAAGGCAGGCATGCGGCCCGTCCGCCGCAAGCGTCGTTCGCGGCAGCAGAACAGCCAGCAGCAACAGCACAAGCGGCAGAAGACGGCAGGGCACAGCGGCAAGGGGAGTGAAGCGGAAACGCATGCCGTTACCTTTGCTGTTCGGCCGGAGCGGCAACGGCGGGAGGTATCCGCAGCGGAGGCGCGGAGGCCTCTTCCGACGGAGGCAGGGGCGGCGTCAGCGCCGGGGCTGCCGGAGAAGGCTGCGGCGGACGGTAGTCCGGCGAGCCCAGCGGAGCACGCCGTGCCGGTCGGGCAGGCGTTTGCGTTTCGCCGGACCCGGCGGGGGTCGCCGGTGCTGTGGCGTCCGGAGCCGTCGCGGCAGGCATTGCCCCGTCGGGGACATTCGCGGGCGTGGCAGCCTGCGGAGGCGTTTCCGGGCGTGGTTGCACCAGAACGCCGCTGGCGCCGCCCTGCGCGAAGCGGCGTCCCAGATCGCGCAGAATGCCGATGCCCGCCCGAACGGCGGACTGGGCGTCAGGGTTCTGCCGCAGGCGTCGGTCGACCCAGCGGGCCATGAACAGAAGGGTATCCTCGTCCATGCCCTGGGCGCCATGCGTTCGGATGGCGTTTACAAGATTGCGCCGCACCGCCGCCTGCTCGTCCACGGCGTTGCGATAACGGGTACCGAGGCTGTCCACAGCCAGCTGGGCGGCCGCCAGCTCGGTTTCCGTGGCGCCCTGCTGCCGCTGGTTGTCGAGTTCGTAAACGGCGTTGGTCATCTGGCCGCCGATATCGCGCACCGTGTCGCCCTTTGCCTGCAATTCGTCAAGCCGACCGCGCAGATCGGGCACCTTGAGCACCGCGTCAAGGGCAGCGGCCGTCGTCACCAGACGTCCGGCAAAGACCATGTACATCTGCCGCGCCTGGGCCTGCGTCAGCGTCCTGCCCTTGTGCGGCAGCTGGCTTTCCAGGGCGACCGCCTCCAGAAAGCGCTCCACATACAGATTGTAGAGGCCGTGCAGCATGGTGGGATGAAAGGCATAATGCAGCACGCCTTCCCGTCCGCCCTGCACGCCGCCGTCCAGCCCCGTCAGATTGACGCCGTACCGGCTGTTGAGACTCTGCGGACTGATGGCCAGACTGCCTCCGCGCGCGCCGGGCGTATAGCTTTCCACAAGATAGGCGGCCAGATCGTCCACAAAGCCGAAGCGAACCCGGGTATCTTCCACAACCTTGGGGGCGACGACCTGCGGCCCGCCGTCCTGGGGCGCACCCGGCATCATGGGCGTGTCCACCGGCATGCCGATGCTGCCCTGTACCGTGGGGCCAGAGAGGGTCCCCGGCGCTGTGGGCGGGTTGAGCACGGAGGGGGGAGGCGGCGGTGGCGGCGGAGTCAGCACCTTGCTGACGCCCGCCAGCGGCGTGCCCTGCGTGACCTTGTCTATGGCGGTAACGGCCTGCTGCCGCAAAGCCTCCCGGGTGTCCTCATCGCGGGTCAGCCAGTAGGCGGCGGCCGACACCACCAGCAGAGTCAGCAGGGCCAGCAGACCCAGCCGGAAGCCGCCTCGTCCGGGGCGCGGTCTGGGCAGTTCGCTGATATCTGTCGCGGGGAGCGTACGACGTGCGGTTTTCATGGAAAAATCCTTGCTGTAGAAAAGGCGGGCACATTCATGCCCGGGAGTGGCCGCCGCGGTCGGACGGCAGTCCCGTCCCCCGGGGAAGGGGCGGCAGTTTTGCGGGAGAACCGACAGGAATTTGTCGTGGAACGTCCTTCCGGGTATGGCGCACGAACATGCGTCCTGCACCCTAGCACTGCTCCCCTGCGCTGTGAAGCAATTTTCCTCGGCCTGCGCCGCCGGGCAGATGAAGCTTCTCCGTCCCTCTTCTTGACGGGAGTGGGGGGGAGTGCTAAGGGGGAACCGTTCTCGATAGGCTGCAAGCGCCGGTTTTCCGGCTGTTTGCGGCAAACCTCTGTTCCGGGAGGCTCGTATGCCTACATATCTGTATTTTATCCTTGCCGTCGTGGCGCTCCTTGCCGGATACGCCATTTACGGAACACTGGTGGCCAGAATTTTCGGCGCCAACCCCAAACGTCCCACACCGGCCCAGACCATGGCCGACGGCGTGGACTATGTGGAAATGCCCATGTGGAAAGTCTGGCTCATCCAGCTTTTGAACATCGCGGGCGTGGGGCCGGTGTTCGGGCCCATTCTGGGCGCGCTCTACGGGCCGTCCGCCCTGCTCTGGATCGTCATCGGCACCATTTTCGCCGGAGCCGTGCATGACTACTTTTCCGGGATGCTGTCGCTGCGCTACGGCGGGGCCAACGTGCCCACCATCGTGGGCTACAATCTCGGCAATATCGCCAAAAACGTCATGCGTGTCTTTGCCGTGGTGCTGCTCCTGCTGGTGGGGGTGGTCTTTGTGGCCGCGCCGGCCGGCCTGCTGGCCAAGCTGACGCCGGAATCCCTCAATATCACCTTCTGGATCGCGGTGATCTTTGCCTACTACTTCCTGGCCACCATCCTGCCCATCGACAAGATCATCGGCCGCTTCTACCCCATTTTCGGGGCAGTGCTCATCATCATGGCCGTGGGCATGACCCTGGGCATGTTCGTTTCCGGCAACGAATTCTACAACTGGCTGGAATGGCGCAACCCCAATCCTGACGGTCTGCCCGTCTATCCGCTGGTCTTCATCACCATCGCCTGCGGGGCGCTTTCGGGCTTCCATGCCACGCAGTCGCCCCTCATGTCCCGCTGTCTTGCCAACGAAAGTCAGGGGCGGGCGGTCTTTTACGGCGGCATGGTGGCCGAGGGGCTTATCGGTCTGGTCTGGGCCACGGTGGGCATGACCTTCTACCAGAGCCCCGAACTGCTCAATGCGGCCCTGAAGGCCGGTGGCCCGGGTAACGTGGTGACCGAGACCTCCCTTGCGCTCATGGGTTCCTTCGGCGGCGTGCTGGCCATCCTCGGTGTGGTGGCCCTGCCTGTGACCTCCGGCGACACGGCCTTCCGCGCCGCGCGCCTGACCATCGCGGAAGTGTTCAACTTCCCGCAGCGTTCCGTTGCCTCACGCCTGAGCATCGCGGTGCCCATCTTCATCATCGGCATCATTCTGGCCAATGTGGACTTCAACATCATCTGGCGCTACTTCGGCTTCGCCAATCAGGCGCTGGCGGCTATCGTGCTCTGGGCGGCGGCGGCCTATCTCTACCGCAAGCACCGCCTGCACTGGATATGCACCGTGCCCGCGGTCTTCATGACCTCGGTCTGCGTCTCCTACATCTGCTTTGAGCCGAACATGGGCTTCGGCATGTCCATCGGCACGGCCGATGCCATCGGCATCATCTGCGCCGTGGTGGCGCTGGCGGCCTTCCTGGTGCTGGGCCGCAAGCCCATCGCCGGTGCGCCGGATATCGACAGCGTCTAGTTTCCGCCTGCGGCGGGATTGCGCATCGACAACGGGCGGGCTATAGTTAGCCCGCCTTTTTCCGTTTAGTATATTGCGGACGCCTTCGGAGACTGGCGCCGCCGAAGCCAAGGAGGCTTTTTCATGTTGCAGCCACCGAATATTCTTACCATTGCCGGGTCGGACTCCGGCGGCGGGGCCGGCATTCAGGCCGACCTCAAGACCATCATGGCCCTCGGCGGCTACGGCATGAGCGTCATTACGGCGCTGACGGCCCAGAACGGCCTTGGTGTGCGGGGTATCCATGCGCCGGAGCCGGAATTCGCCGTGCTGCAGCTCCGTACCGTGCTGGAAGGCTTCCCGGTGGCGGCCGCCAAGACGGGCATGCTCTTTTCGGCGGGAATCATCCGTGCGCTGGCTGCCGAACTGCGCAAGGTCACCTTTCCGCTGGTGGTGGACCCCGTTTCCATCAGCCAGAGCGGCAGCCCCCTGCTGCAGGAGGACGCCATTGCCGCCCTCAAGGATGAAATGATCCCCCTGAGCGCGCTTCTGACGCCCAACCGGCCCGAAGCCGAAGCCCTGACCGGCATGACCATCCAGTCCATCGAGGACGCCTTTGCCGCAGGGGAGAAACTGCTGGACATGGGGGCCCGTGCCGTCCTCATCAAGGGCGGTCACATGGAAAGTTCCGTTGTGGTGACGGACTGCCTGCTCGTCAGGGGGGAAGCGCCCAAAACGCTCCCGCAGCCCAAGGTGGAAACCGAAAACAATCACGGAACCGGGTGCACGCTTTCGGCCGCCATCGCCACGGGGCTGGGCAAGGGCGAACCCCTGCCGGTAGCCGTGAAGCATGCGCAGGAATTTCTCAATCTGGCGCTGCGCAAAAGCTACGCCCCGGGCAAGGGCTGCGGACCGGTCAATCATGCCGCGCCGTTTTCGGGGAGCGGATGCTGACGTGCCGGTCTGTCCGGACGAATCGGCGGCGGACGTTCCGGAGAGGAACTGAACTTGTTGTGATTTGCACGCATTTTGCAAGTGCTATGGGCATGCTTTGATACCGTCAAAAAGAAGGCGCCCATGCCCTTTCATTTCAGCATGCAGAAGGTGCTCGACTACCGCGAGCAACTGGAAGAAGAGGCCAAGGTCAGGCTGGCCAAGGCCGAACAGCAGCGCAACGAACTGCGTTCCCGGCTGGAAATCATCCGCAGGGATTTGATGGAGCAGGAAGAACGCCTGTATACCCACCCGCCGAGCGGAGCCGGGGAACGTTGGCTGCTGGAGCATTTTGTCAAGGGGCTCAAGGCCGATATGGCCGCAACGGCGGTGCAGCTTCGCGCTGCGGAAAACATGGTGGAAGAATCCCGCCGGATTCTGGCGCAGCGGGCTATGGATCGCAAGATTCTCGACAAGCTCAGGGAACGCCAGAAACAACACTATATGCACGATGAGCGCATGAAGGAGCAGCGCTTCAATGACGAAATCGCCACACTCCGTTACAAGGCTCCGACTTTTTGAGTTGTACCGCCTGCTGGCCCTGCTGTGCGTCTTCAAGCTCTGCCTCTTCGGCGTGCTGCTGATT
Organism: uncultured Desulfovibrio sp.; assembly: GCA_944327045.1. GTDB lineage: Bacteria > Desulfobacterota > Desulfovibrionia > Desulfovibrionales > Desulfovibrionaceae > Desulfovibrio. The sequence continues at coordinate 12,337 of CALVGJ010000068.1, read as the reverse complement.
GATGTGGACTGGGGCAACTTTCATGAGGCCGTCAAGACCGTTGCCGAAAACGGCATTCAACTGGACGATGATGCCGGCGTGAAGGAAGAGACTCCCTCGGAGGCAGCGGATGCCGACGCGGCGTCGGAAGATGCCGTGCCGCAGGCGCTTGCCGAGGCGACGCTGAAAGCCGCCGAAGCCGTCGAAAGCTCTCCGGAAAGGGAGGAGCCGCAAGGGGCGGAAGCCGCCCGGCTGGCTGCCGAGGCCCGACCCGCTCCCCGGCCCTCCACCATCTCTTCCGGTCTGGATGACAGCACGGCCACAGCCGCGTCCGTGGCGTCGGCCGCCCAGGATGGTGCCGCCCAAGTCCACGCCGAGGAGGACAGCCCCTTTGTCCGTGCGCCTCAGCTGGCCGAGCCCCCGCTGCTGGAGGCCGGGCTGGCCCGCAGTGCGCGTCCGCGTGAAGAGGGCATTATGGATATGCTGGGCCTGAGCAATCTGCCCATCCCCCGACTGGGCAGCGTCAAGGCCGCGCATGCGGCGGCGCAGGACATGCCGGTGCCTTCCGTCCCCGAGCGTGTGGGCAATACGACCTTTGCGCCCGCGGCCCAGCAGAATGCCACCGTCATGCCGGGAGCTCCGGCCATTCCTCCCGATATCCCCCGCGGTGAAGACATTGCGTCGGGAAGGGCGGAAGCCCGGCGTGCCAATACGGGGGGGCTGCCGTCGCTGCCGCAGGATTCGTCGGATATCGCCCGTGCCCCGGCCCCGACCATCCGTCCCATGACCCTGCCGGATGATCCCAACGAGAAGGCCCAGGACCTGGCCCGGCAGCAGCAGGACATGCTTGTGCTGCGCCAGCAGATGGATCAACGTCTCAGGGAGCTGGAAGGCGCCGAAAAGCGTATGCAGGAGCTCATTCGTGATGCTCGTTCCCTCGAGGATCAGAAGGTTCGTTCCCTCATCCAGATGTACGCCAACATGAAACCCCGCGTGGCTGCCAAGGCGCTGGAGAATATGGACGAGCGAGTGGCGGTGCGTATTCTCTCCGGTATGGCTCCCAAGCACTCCGGCGAAATCCTGACCTATACCAATCCGGAAAAGACGGCAAAGTTTACTGAAATCATTACCCGCATGAGGACGCCCTAGCAATGCGTCTGCGGCTTCTGCTGGCCTATGACGGCAGTCGCTACAGCGGATGGCAGATTCAGGAGGCGGCCAAGGCCCCGCTCACCATTCAGGGAGAAGGTGAGAAGGCGCTTGGCCGCCTTTGCGCTTGTCCGGTGCGGCTCTTCGGATCGGGACGCACGGATGCCGGCGTGCATGCCCACGGGCAGGTGGCGCATGTGGACGTGCCGGACAGCCGGGCCGGGTTGCCGTGGCAACATGCCCTCAACTGCCTGCTGCCGCCGGATATCCGCGTCCTTGCGGCGGAGGAGGCGCACCCGCGTTTTCACGCCCGCCTGGATGCCCTGCACAAGACCTATGTATATGATTTCTGGCAGGAGCGAGCTTTCGTGCCGCCGCGTCTGGCCCCCTATGTCTGGGCCTGCGGGCCCGTGTCCCTGCCGCCCATGCGCGAGGCTCTGCGCCTGCTGCTCGGTGAGCATGATTTTGCCAGCCTGCAAAATGCGGGTACTCCTCTGGAAGGGACGGTGCGCCGGATACTGGATGGAGAGTTGACGGAATGTCCTGCCGAGGAATTCCTGCCGCCGCATCTGCCGCGCATTCGTTTGCGCGTTACGGCCAACGGATTTCTCAAGCAGATGGTCAGGAATATTGCCGGTCTGCTGGTTGCCTGCGGTACCGGAAAGCTTGCGCCTGATGCGCTTCCCGCCATTCTGGCCGCCTGCGACAGGCAGGCCCTGCCGACGCCGACAGCGCCGCCGCAGGGCCTGGCTCTGGCGCGCGTCACCTACCCTGAGAGTGCGGGCCGAGCATCTGGTGATGCCGTGGATGCGCTGCCGACTTCTGACTGAGGCCGGGGAAAGCCTGACTGTTCAAGGGAAATTTCGTTGCCAGTCCTTCCGGCAAGGGGCCGAAACGCTCCTTTCCTTTGCACAGTAGTGAAAATGGGGAAGAGGAGAAGGCCGCAAAAGGACTTGTAAATTGAGGGGCAAAAAAGGAAAAAACCCCGCCAAGGCGGGGTTTTCCGATGTGTTGGGCCGTATAGTTGGGAGGGAACCCAGCTCCGCCAATCGGAGCCCACATCAAGACACGGGAGCGGCGTTATCACTCCTTGAAAACAAATTAGTGCATGAAAAATTTTTTTGCAAGCAAAAAGAACAGACAGCCTTAACATTCGTCAAACATGCTGCCCAAACGCACTGCCCGGGCAGCATGCCGATATATCCAAGGAACTAGAGGATATCCTCGCCGATGCGCCCCTCTTCCTGCAAAGAGCGGAAACGCTGCTGCAACATGAGCGGCAGGGCATCACGGTCATTGGGATCGTACTCAAACATGACCGCCGTGCCGTAACAGGAAAAATACTTGCTGCCGTCAGGATGGAAGGCCACATTTTCATTGTAGCCCACAATGGCCTGCGCACCCTTGTTCATGGCCCGGCAGGTCATGCCGAAAAAGGCTTCTTCCGAATCGAAACCCCGGCAGCAGACAAGGCCAAGCACCTTGGCAATACGACGACCTTCCACTTCGTCCGTCGTCACCACAGGAAAGCGTCCTGCCATAAAAATTTCACGAGCCCGATCCGTCATTTCACCCATCTTGCGATGCTGCTTCCGTTCAGCCTTGCGGGCCTTCTTTTCACTATTGCCACCAAGCAGAAAAAACATGGACACCTCCCTCGGGCACTTGCTGCGTGCCATCTTGTTGTCGATGGTTATGCAATATGGAGGCCAATGTTTAAAATTTAAATAAAATAAGTAGATTAAATTTATTTTCTAGCTGGCTGCCAAAAGGCTGACGGCATATGACGCCGTTGTTGTGGCGGAGATGTGCGGGAGGCGCGGACAGAATGCAATCGACAGCAGAGCGCGACCGAAAGGCGGCCGCAGGCCGTGCCCGTTGCGACGGAGGAAGCTGCGGGCATCGACGCAGCCTCCCCCAAAACAAGGAGTGGATAGGTTAACAGGCCCTTGGCGGGAACAGGTCTACCGTTCCCAGGAGCGGAGACGCTGACGCTTGTCCTTGTGCTCCCACCAGGCAAGGCGCAGTCTGTCCAGCACCATGCTGGCGCCGCAGGCGGCAATGAGGACAGCCGCCGTGCTGAACACGCCGCGGTAGCCCCAGCCCGCATTGACGACCGCTCCGCCCAGAAGGGGGCCGATCATGCCGCTGGCGTCAAAGGTAAGCATCATGACATTGGAATTGATGGAACGGGTTTCCGGGGTGGAACGGTCGTAGACGGTGGCGGCCAGCAGGGGATAGAGCAGGCCAAGACTGATGCCGTAGAAGCAGGCGCAGACAAAGAAGAGGCTGCGCGGCGCCCAGGCAAGGCCCAGCAGGCAGCAGACGAGGGTAAGCGCGCAAATGGGCACCACACGGTAGCGGGGCAGCGTGTCCAGCAGATGGCCGCCGAACAGGCGGATGAGGATCATGGTGATGGTATAGGTGAGGAAGAACCATTCCGGGCGTGCGCCTGTTTCCACGCACAGCCCCTTGATGAAGTAGATGGCCAGGCTCACCATGATGCTGAAGGTCAGGCAGCCCAGATAAATGAAGGCCAGACCCGAGTGACTGGCCGCATGGATGAGCTTGCGGGCCGTGAGCTGTTCGGCCTCCGCCGGGGGAATTTCCGAGGCGCGCAGCTTGGGAGCCAGCGGCAGGAGCATGCAGAGCGCGGGAAGGCCCAGCATGGCCGTGGCCGCGAAAAGATAGGGCTCGCCGCCCAGCAGGGGAAGAATGCGTTCGCCCACGGCGGGAATGATGGAATACGGCAGCAGTGTGGTCAGGGAAAAGAGGGCGAAACCGCGGGCGCTTTGCCCCTTGGGTATGCAGCTCACCATGACGGCCACCACGCAGCAGGAATAGACGGCCAGCGAAATGCCCTGAACGATGCGCAGCGCCCAGACCATCCCCACCACATGATCATGCGGCACCAGCGGATAGGCCAGCATGACGCAACTTGAAAGAATGATGGTGCAGAGCAGCGGCGGCAGCTTGTTGCGCTTGAGAAAGACCACACTGGCTACAGGCCGGAACAGCAGAACCATGGCGGCCAGGCTGGCAAGCAGAATGCCGCGCCAGTTGGGGCTGACGGCAAGGCCTTCCAGCCACTGCTCGAAACAGTAGAACACGGCCAGATAGCTGTTGCAGCACATGGACATGCAGAACAACAGGATGAAGTCGCGGCTGAGCAGTTTTTCCTGGGGCTGCCGGCCGGAGAAGTCACGGGGGCGATTCGGGCGAAAGGGCATGGCTACCTCTGTCAACCGTCGGGCCCCACGCGGGGGCGGGCGGCATGCGGCGCAAGATGTGTCGACGCCGCATGTTGGGGTGAAAAAAGAAAAAAGCAGCCTAGCACCAGCCCTGAGCAAGGTAAAGTCCGGCACAAGGTCCTGTCCGCGGCCCGTATCCGCGTATGGCTTGCGGGATGGGGCGCTCTGGGCTACCATGGACTAACTGGAAGAATCTGTGGTCACTTCAGCAAAGGATACTGGCATGTCCCAACTTTGTCCCTGCGGCAGCGGTCGCGAACTGGCCGCCTGCTGCGGCCCCTGTCTGGACGGCACGGAGCAGGCCGATACGGCCGAGCGTCTTGTGCGTTCCCGTTACACGGCTTACGTTCTCGGCAATTTTGCCTATGTGGTGGAAACGACCCACCCGGATCACCGTGCAGACATTTCGGTTGAAAATCTTGAGGAGCAGACGCGCGGCGTGCACTGGCTGCGGCTGGATATGGGGCCCTGTCAGGAGCAGGTGCCCGCCGGGCCCAACGGCGAGCTGTACGACGTGGCCGAATTTTATGCCTACTACGAGCTGGAGGGCGTCACCCGCCAGATCGGGGAACGCAGCTTTTTTGCCCGCAAGGACGGCAAGTTGTACTATGTGGACGGCGAGGCACGCCGCCCGAAGGCCTATCGCCGTGTGGAACCCAAGGTGGGGCGCAATGATCCCTGCCCCTGCGGCAGCGGCAAGAAATACAAGAAGTGCTGCGGGGCCTCCGCCGGATAGGCCGCTCAGGGCAGACACGCAGGCGGACTGTCCGTGAAAGGGTGGATTTTTGTGCATGCGGCCGGGAAGATGTCGGGCGAAGCGCTGACGACATAATCCTGAGCCGATTTTTTCCGGCCATGCCGGTGCGCGGCAGGCAGCGGGCCTGCGGCCTTGCGATGCGGCCGTCTTGTCCCGGAAATGACAGAAGTTCGGCGGCGCGGACAGCATCCGCCCGCAATCCGGCACCGGCATGGCGGCACGGCAGGAACAAGGGGAAAGCATGGCAGGCGGCGGCAGCATTGCGTCCATCAGACGATTCTGTCTTGATTGTCAGGGGGATTCGCCCAAGGGCGTGCGGGAGTGCACGGACACGGCATGCCCCTTGTGGCCGTGGCGCATGGCCGCTGCCCAGCCCGGCGGGCAGTCCCTGTGGTGCGGGCCGGAGGCTCCCCGACGCGCCATGCGGGAAATCCGACGGCAATGTCTGGCCTGTGCGGGCGGCAGGCGGGAAGTCCGCCAGTGCGCCGCGCGCGAGGCCTGCCCCCTGTGGCGCTGGCGTTTCGGCGTCCGTCCGCAGACCTACCGGGAAGTGCGACAGCGTTTCTTTGCCCCCAGACCCCTGAGTCTTTTTGACTGAGGCAGGCCGCGCCGTGGAAAGGCTTCGGCGCCGAAGCGGCGCTGTCGCCGGAAATAGACACATCAAGGAGGGAAGAGCTCATGACACATCTTCTGGACTGGTCTCATGCGGCGGCAGGCCGGTTGACGGCGGAAGGGCTGCTGCGGATGCGCAACAGAGCCGCCGAACTGGCGTCCCGCCTTGTGAGCGAGGTGGCTCAGGGAAGGCTGCCCTTTCTTGACCTGCCGTTCCGGCAGCGGCTGGAACGGGAATTGCCGCCCCTGCTGCCCCGTCTGAAGGTTCGGCGGCACATGCTGCTGCTGGGCATCGGCGGTTCGGCGCTGGGGGCGCGCGCTCTGCAACGCGCCTTTGCGCCGCAGCAGGATGAGCCGGGACATGACGGCCCCAGTCTCTGGATTGCCGACAACGTGTGTGAGGCGACGCTGGCCCGCTGGCTTGACCGCCTTGCTCCCGCGGAAACCGTTGTGGTGTGCGTGAGCAAATCCGGCGGCACCATCGAAACCGTGGCGCAATACCTGCTGGTGCGGGACTGGCTGCGGGCCGCTCTGGGCGAAGCGTGGCGGGAGCATGTGCTGCTTGTGACGGATGACCGGCAGGGCTTTCTGCGCGAGGAGGCCGGGCGGCATGCCCTTCCCGCGCTGGAAGTGCCGGATTATCTGGGGGGCCGGTATTCGGCCCTGTCCGCCGTGGGCCTTGTGCCGGCCGCCTTTCTGGGCATTGACTGGCAGGCGCTGCTGGACGGCGCCTCCGCTCAGGGGGAAAGCCTCATCAGGGCGGCGCGAGCCGGGGCGCTGGCCGAGCATCCGGCCTTCCGGCTGGCGGCGTGGGCGCATGCGCTGGAAGGCTGCGACTATGACCAGCTGATTTTTTTCTGTTATCTGCCGCAGTGGGCCGCCTTCGGCGCGTGGTTTGCCCAGCTCTGGGCTGAAAGCCTCGGCAAGGACGGTACGGGCAGTCAGCCGCTGCCGGCTGTCGGCGTGACGGATCAGCACTCCATCAACCAGATGTTCCTTGACGGGCCGCGCAACAAGGCGTGCCTTTTCCTGAGCGGGCCGGACGTTTCCGCACGGCAGGCGGAGGGAACGGGACTGCATTTTTCGGCGGACATGCCGGAACGCTGGCAATGGCTGGCGGGTCGGCCCTTCGGCTGCCTGCTGGATGCCGAGGCGCTGGGTACGCGCATGGCCTTGTGCCGGAGCGGGGTGCCGCTGACGCATGTGCACATGGCGGAAGCCACGCCGCAGGCCGCGGGCGCCCTGATGGGGCTTCTGGAGGGGGCCACCCTGCTGACGGGCTGGCTCAACGGCATCAATCCGCTGGATCAGCCTGCGGTGGAGCTGGGCAAGCGTCTGGCCAACGCTCGTCTTGGCGCTCCGGGTCTGGATGAAGAGGCGGCGGACATGCGGGAATTTCTGACGCAGAGCGGCGACTGTCAGTCGTTTTGAGTGAGGCGGAGAAGGACGGCATGCGGAATATTCGGGAGTGGCTGGGAGTTTCCCGACCGGAAGAGCGCGAGGCGGCAAGGCCGCCGACGACGGATTTGCCGCTCAGCTACGCGCGGACGCTTTCCTGGTTGTCGCTGGTGGTCATTCTGCTGACAAGCCTCGGCCTGTCCTTCTTCATATCCAACTCGGCGCGGCAGACGCTGCTGACCAAGCAGGAGGAATTTGCCCGCCTGCTGGCGGACAACCTCAACCATCAGATTTTTCGGCGCTTTGCCCTGCCCACCATCCTTGCCCACGGGCGCATTGCCCTGCGTCAGCCGTCCCAGTATGAGCACCTCAACGAGGTGGTCGGTTCGGTCATTCACGGGCTGCCGGTGGAGCGGCTGCGTATCTACGACTTTTCCCGTCTGGTGGCCTTTTCCACCAACAAGGAAGACCTGGGGCGTACCGGGCTGGCTCCCGAAGCGCTGGAAGAGGTGCTGCGCGGCGGCCCCGCACAGGTGGAGATCATTTCCACCATTCCCGACTGGCAGGCTCCGTTCAACATCCCGCTCCAGCGCGGCACCTTTGTCCTGCGCCTGCTCTGTCCCCTGAGGGGCGAGGCGCTGGAGGCCGGCGGCGACCCGCCGCTCATGGGCGCGCTGGAACTGACGCAGGACATTACCGGCGACTATGAGCAGGTGCTGGCCTTTCAGGGCATCATCGTGGTCATGTGCCTTTTATTGTCGGTGATACTCTTTGCCTTGCTGCTCATGCTCATTCATCGTTCCGAACGCGTGCTGGCCGAGCGCATGAACCGCAACCGCCAGCTGGAAAACGAATTGCACAGCAATGAGAAGCTGGCCAGCATGGGGCGGGTCATTGCCAGCATTGCGCACGAAATCCGCAATCCGCTGGGCATCATACGCTCCAGTGCCGAGCTTTTGCAGCGCCGGACGGACAAGGCGGATGCGGGAACGCGCCGTATTCTTGACGCCATCTATGACGAATCCGTCCGCCTTTCCCAGACCGTCAACGATTTTCTTGACTACGCTCGTCCGCGGCAACCCCGTCAGGACCTGGTGGACGTCAACCTCGTGCTGGATCAGGCTCTGGCCTTTCTGGAGGGCGAGTGGCACCGCTGCGGCGTCCGTCTGGAAAGAAATACGCCTGAAGGCTTGCTGATTCTCGGGGACAAGGACCTGCTGTACCGGGCCTTTTACAATATTCTGACCAACGGACAGCAGGCCATGAACGGCCCGGGCGTCATGCAGGTATGCGCCCGGCATGTGCAGGGGGATATCGTCCTGGAGTTCCACGACAGCGGCCCCGGCATTGATGAGGCCATCCTGCCCAACCTGCTGGACCCGTTCTTTACCACCAAGGATGACGGGACGGGGCTGGGGCTGCCCATTGTGCAGTCCATCATAGCCAGTCACGGCGGGCAGCTTCACCTGGCCAACGGGACGGAATGCGGCGCGGTGGTGACCGTCACCCTGCCGGCCGCCTGCCCGGCCGAGCGTGGCGGCGAGTCGCGGCATGCCGGTGAGGGAGCGGCGGATGCGGCAAGCAAGGAGAGCATATGAGCGAAAAATCGCATATCCTGATCATAGATGATGAAAAGAACTACCTGCTGGTGCTGCAAACCCTGCTGGAGGATGAAGGCTATACCGTAACCGCCATCAGCGACCCGGAAACCGCGCTGGCCTTTCTGGAGGAAAGCGAGGTGGACGTGGTGGTGACGGACATGAAAATGCCGCGCGTGACCGGCCGCGAGGTGCTGCAGCGGGTCAAGAAAAGCTGGCCCTACATTCCCGTTCTGATCATGACGGCGTTCGGCTCCATTGAAAGCGCCGTGGAAGTCATGAAATACGGCGCGTTCGATTACATTACCAAACCTTTCTCCAACGATGAACTGTTGCTTTCCCTGCACAACGCCACGGAGCTGGCCCGGACGCATCGTCAATACCGTCTGTTGCAGGAGGCGATGGAGGATCGCTACGGCGTGCACAAGATTGTGGGGCGCAGCCGGGCCATACGCGATGTGCTGGCCATGGTGGACAGGGCGGCTCCCAGCCGTTCCACTGTGCTGATTACCGGAGAGTCGGGAACCGGCAAGGAGCTGGTGGCCCGCGCCATTCATTATTCCAGTCCGCGCAAGGAAAAGCCCTTTGTTTCCGTCAACTGCATGGCGCTCAATCCCGGTGTGCTGGAAAGCGAGCTGTTCGGCCACGAAAAGGGGTCGTTTACCGGCGCTGTGGCCATGCGGCGCGGACGTTTTGAGCAGGCGGACGGCGGTACTCTCTTTCTGGACGAGATTGCCGAACTTACGCCTGAACTGCAGGTAAAGCTGCTGCGGGTGCTGCAGGAGCGTCGTTTCGAGCGTGTGGGCGGCAGCGAGGAGGTGGAGGTGGACATCCGCGTGGTGGCCGCCACCAACAAGGACCTGGCGGCGATGGTCGAGGCCGGAACCTTCCGGGACGACCTGTACTATCGCCTCAATGTCGTGCAGATTCCCTTGCCGCCCCTGCGCGAACGACGGGAGGACATCCCTCTGCTGGTGGCCCATTTTGTGGAAAAGGTGGCGGCGGACAACAATATGCCCCCCAAGACCTTCAGCACGGAGGCCCTCAACTACCTGACCGGCTACGAATGGCCCGGCAATATCCGCCAATTGGAAAATGTGGTGGAAAGCTGCATTGTGCTGGTTCCCGGTTCGGTCATCGACGTGGACAACCTGCCTGCGGAAATCCGGGACGAGGACGCCCAGTTCAAGAGCGCCGTGGATTTGCTGCCCGTCCAGCTTGATCTGGCGGATACGCTGGAAAAAATCGAGGCAGCCCTCATCCGCCGTGCGCTGGTGCGGGCGGACCTTGTGCAGGTGAAGGCGGCCGAGCTGCTCGGCATTTCCAAAAGTCTGCTCCAGTACAAGCTCAAGAAATACGCCATTACCGGCCATTAGGGGCTGCTAACACTCTTCGTTTCCTCGTTGGGGGGAAGGGGAACCCCGGCGCCTGGCGCGGGCGATGTTCCCCTTCCCCAGCGCGCTTTTACCGAAGAGTCAGGGACACGAGCCAACCCCGCCCCAAAAGCACGCGGAGTGTGTATTGCTTATTTATCTTATTTTGGGAGCATGTTCAGTGTGAAACGCTTTGCGTTTCACACCATACGGCCTGTCGTTTCGCGGAAAAACGCGGTTTTTCCGCTCACTTTCGGCCCGGCGGTGCTGTGCCGCCGCCTCGCGTTTCGCCTTTTTCAAAGGCCAAGCACTCTAAATTATTTGTCAAATTTGTGTTAACAGCCCCGAGAAAACACAGGGCCCCGTTCGGGGTATGGCGAACGGGGCCCGCCTGCGTCTGGAGGAGACAGGCGCAGGCTTGGGGGATGACAGGAAGGGGCAGGGCCGGACGCGGCGCCGTCGGATGCTGACGGGCGGGGATGTTGCCGCCGGGCAATGGCACTGCCGTCAAACCGCCTGTCAGGGAGCGGGGGGGAAGCTTCCCGAATAGTTGGCGGGAAGCCGCTCCCGTACCCCTCCTTGTGTTGATTCCCTACATCTGGCGCATGGGCGCAAGTGAATTCCGGTAGATGCGGGCGATGCACTCCCGGTTGCCTTCCACCGGCGCCAGCGAGACGAGCAGGCCCAGCGAGGGGGTTTTCTCCACCAGATCGCAGAGCGTCTCCACATCCGCTTCGCCAAAGCCTACGGACGAAAGCTTTTCCGTCACGCCGAGGCCGAACAGCCACTGCTCCACGGCGCGCGCCACCTTGGGGGCTTCATCCGGCATGCCGGAAAGCCCGGGTACGATGGGCTTGAGAATGTGCGCCATGACCTGCGGCCGTGCCGGATAGCATTCCTCGATGACGGCGGGAAGGAGCATGGCCAGTCCCAGCCCGTGCGCCAGCGTTGGTTTCAGGGCGCTGAGGGGATGTTCCAGCGCGTGCGTCAGGTGCAGCATGCCGTTATCAAAGGCTGTCCCGGCCATCATGGCCGCATAGGCCAGATCGTAGCGTGCCCGGAGATTGTCGGGGTGCGCCAGGATGCGGGGCAGATTGGCGTGCACAAGGCGCACCGTTTCCGCAGCCAGCATGACGGCAAAGGGGTTGGAACAGGTTGTGGTGGCGGCCTCCACCACATGATTGACGGCATCAATGGACACATAACGTGTCTGATTGGGCGAAAGGCCGCTCATCAGCGCCGGGTCGTCAATGGCATAGCGCGGATAAATGCAGTCGTAGGCAATGGCGGGCTTGTAGTTCAGATGCGTGATGGTCGCCACAGCAAAACGATTCACTTCGCTGCCGGTGCCGTGCGTCAAATTGATGGCTACAATGGGCAGCGCCGTGCGTGGGGTGAAGGTATAGCAGTAGAGTTCTTCCGCCGTTTTGCCGGGATTGGCCAGCAGGATGGCGGCACTCTTGCCGCAGTCGATGGGGCTGCCGCCGCCGATGCAGAGTACGGCTCCGGCTCCGGCCTCACGTCCCTGGGCAGTTGCCTCGTCCACGCTGGTGGTCGTGGGGTTGGGGGTGACCTTGTTGTAGAGGGAAAGCCGCAGATTGTGCTTGGCAGCAGCGGCCTCCACCTTGTCCCACGCTCCGGAAAGCTTGTAGGAATGTCCGCCCGTCACGCACAGGACGGCGGTAATGCCTTCCGCCTTGAATTCGGCAAAGATAGCGTCAATCTTTTCTATGGCGCCCACACCGAGATAGGTAGTGGTTTTGGTTCGGATTTCTCGCACTGAATCGTACATCATGCTTTCGTCCCACATGGGAACCTCCTTGATGCAAAAGCAATTGACGGAAAAAGCCTAGGCCTGACGAAAACAAAGGTCAAGCTTTTGTGTTAAATTTCACAAATTTTTCGGATTGCCGTCATCGGAGAAATTAAAAGCATCTGCAAGTAAAATAGCGTAAGTATTCCTGTGTGTTGATGTGTATTTGGGCGGCAGGCAGATTTTTCGTCACGGACAGGGAATGTGACAAGTAGAACAAGCCGACTTGCCACATGGGCGCTAAGCGCCTAGTATTCGGACCAAGCAACATCCCGCGTCGGGAGCGAATCCATTTGCGGTCGCGGCTGAATCGGCGACATGGAGCGGTCTGCCGCCGCAAGCCTCGCGTCTGACGCAAACATGCAAGGAGCGGACATGAAAAAGAAAATCGGCATTATCCGGTGCCA
>CALVGJ010000067.1 GCA_944327045.1 uncultured Desulfovibrio sp. | reverse complement strand
CTATGCTTCGCGCCGCAAAAGATAGACGGCACGCTGCGGACGGCTCAGCACAAAGCAGGTATGACGCACGAGGCGGTAGCCGTTCTGCTCTGCCATATCCCGTACTTCTCCGGGATCAAGACGCAGCGTGTATTCTGAGGGGCGGCGTCGCATTTCCGGCAGATTTCCGTCATCGGAATGCCACTGATTGCCCGGTACGCGATCATAATGACGTGTCACCATGTCGCAGGCGAGGTATCCGCCTCTCTTGAGGGCAGGCCGGTAGCGCTGCAGAAAATCGGCAAAATCCGCACCGGGGATATGGTACAACCAATTGACGGAAAGAATGCCATCCAGTTGCTGCGGCAGGCGCATGGGATGCAGCGCGTCGTCATGCCAGACGTCAAGCGGCAGATGCAGGCTGCCCGCCAGTTGCATGCCCAGGTCCAGCGCCTCGGGCGAGATGTCCGATCCGGACAGTCTGCGAAATCCTTTCTGTCCCAGCCAGAGAAGGTTGGCAGCGCTGCCGCAGCCCGGTTCAAAAATGGCCGCATCACGCGGCAGAACGCCGCACAACCAGCGGCAGGCCGTGCAGGCATGACGACGCCACTGGCGCTGCCGGATAGCGTATTCATGCCAGTGTGGCGCTTTTGTCATGCGCATGAAGTCCTTCAGCATGGCGGGAGAGATTCCCTTCAGGCTGTTGCCGAACGGCAGGCGATCCTGCATATAGGATAACAGCGGGATGAGTATGGAGTTTCCCTCCTCTTTTTTCTTGGAAAAAACATCCTGTTTGGTGACAGATGTAAGGCTCACAATTAACCTCATCAAGAAGATGGGGTGCGATCACCGTGTCCACAGGAGAAACGCGTGCATTTGTATGCGTCGGCACCTGACGCCGATGGCGATTTGCTATCTTTGTAGTAAGATATGGAATTTTTGTTACGTTTATGTGACGAAACGACGCCTTTTCAGGAGAACTCCGGTATTCGGGGACGTTGAGCGGATACTCGCGGTGCTCCGCCTTCGATGATTCCGATATCCCGTGCAGATTTGACATTTGGGCGAGGTCGCGACGAAGTCGGAGTCCAAACCGACGAGAAGACTGGCAGGAATACATGTGCCGCCGGAAGGATGATCCTCAGTGGCGGGGCGCGCACATAAAAAAAGAGACAGGCGGAAACCTGTCTCTTCATGGCGAGAGGTGGGGCTGGTTATTATTGTGCGTCGCTCTTTCTGCCGATACAGAAATAGGCAAAGCCGCGCTCGGCCATGGCCGAGGGAGAATAGAGGTTGCGGCCGTCAAAGAGCAGCGGAGCGGTCAGCAGACTGCGGATGCGCTGGAAATCCGGGTTGCGGAACTGGTTCCATTCGGTGATGACCAGCAGGGCCTGCGCGCCATCGCAGACGGCATACTGCTCGTCGCAAATCTCCACCAGCGAATTGTCGGCAAAGATGGTGCGCGCATTGTCCGCCGCCACAGGGTCAAAGGCGCGGATGCGCATACCCTCTGCCGTCAGGGCGGAGATAATGCTGATGGCGGCGGCTTCCCGCATGTCATCAGTATTGGCCTTGAAGGCCAGCCCCCAGACGGCCAGCGTCTTACCCTTCACGCCCCCTTGCGGCGCGAAGTATTCCTTGATGCGTTCGGCCATGTGGCGCTTCTGTCGGGCGTTGACGGCCTCGACGGCATGCAGCAGCGTCGGGGTGATGCCGGCGTGCTCGGCTGTGTGGATAAGCGCCTTGACGTCCTTGGGAAAGCAGGAGCCTCCGTAGCCCACGCCGGGATAGATGAACTGGTAGCCGATGCGTGAATCCGAACCTATACCGGTGCGTACATCACGCACATCGGCTCCGACCCGTTCGCAGATGGTGGCAATTTCGTTGATGAAGGAAATTTTGGTGGCCAGCATGCAGTTGGCGGCATACTTGGTCATTTCCGCGCTGCGGATGCCCATGACAATGAGCTTGTCCCGCGTACGGGCGAAGGGGGCGTAGAGCTCTCGCATGATGTCGGCGGCTTTTTCGGATTCCGTGCCCAGTACCACGCGATCGGGCTTCATGAAATCATTGATGGCGTCCCCTTCCTTGAGAAATTCGGGGTTGGATACCACCTCAAAGGGGATGCCGAGACCTCGCCGTTGCAGGGCCTCACCGATAAGCGTCCGCACACGGTCGGCTGTGCCCACGGGCACGGTGGATTTGTCCACCACCACAAGCTCATGCTGCATATGGTTGCCGATGGCCGTGGCGACCTGTTCCACATAGTGCAGGTCGCAAGAACCGTCTTCGCCGGGGGGCGTGCCCACGCAGATGAAGGCACACTCCGCTTCGGCCAGTCCTTCTTCAAGGCTGGTGGTAAAGGTAAGGCGTCCGTCCGCACGGCTGCGCTGTACCATGTCTTCCAGCCCCGGCTCGAAAATATGCACTTTCCCCGCATTGAGTTTGGCAACCACGGCGGGATTGACATCCACACACACGACGGTATTGCCCATTTCGGCGAAACAGGCGGCGCTGACAAGGCCCACATAGCCTGTTCCAACGATGCAAAGTCTCATTCTTGCTCCTGGGAGTGGCGTCATCGGCCGGACCGCTTGACGCCGGTAAAGGGATACGTTCAAATGCTCAAGGTATTCTACGTTTTTTTACCGAAATAGACAACGTGCGGGGGACAATGCGTCGGACGGCTTTTGCGGGAGAAAAGGCATGGTGGTAGGCATGGGAACGGACATTGTGGAGGTGGACCGCGTTTCTGTCGGACTTGAGCGCTTCGGATGGCGCTATGCCGCCAGAATCCTCAGCCCGGCAGAGCTTGAGCTGCTTGCCCCCGACGGCAGTCTGCCGCCTGCTGCCCGCTTGGCCGGGCGCTTTGCTGCCAAGGAGGCTGCGGTCAAGGCGCTGGGTACAGGCTTCAGCGCTGGCATCGGTCTGCATGATGTGGAAATTCTTCTCGATGTCCACGGCAGGCCGTGTCTCTCTTTTGTGGGACAGGCCCGGGTGCGTCAGCAGGAGCTTGGTGCACGCAGACGGCATGTTTCCATCAGTCATGAACGGCATTATGCCGTAGCGGTCGTCATCCTGGAGGATTGAAAATATGGTCATGTCCACCTTGCCTCCCCTGCCGCTGCCGGAAGAAATGCGGTAATGGGATGAAGCGTCCTTTGCGCTGGGGCTGCCGGAAGTCATGCTTATGGAAAACGCTTCGCGGGCAGCCCTGCAGGCGCTGGAGTTGTGCCGCATTTCGTTGGCAGGCCGCCGGGTCTGGCTGTTCATGGGCAGCGGCAACAACGGCGGCGATGCCGCCGCGCTGGCGCGGCATCTGCTGGATGCGGGTGCCCAGCCCACGGTCTGGCATACACGGCCTCTGGGACAATACCGGGGGGCGTGCGGACAGCATGTACGTATGGCGCGTCGTTGCGGCGTTTCTTTTCTTCCGGTGGGACGATGCCTTGCCGGAGACGGTCGCAAGGGGCTGGAGTGGCCGCATATCGTGGTGGACGGACTGCTCGGCACCGGCTTTCGTGGAGAGCTGCGGCCGGAAATGCTCGCCCTTGTCCGGCACATCAACACCCTGCGGCGCGAAGCCTTTGTCCTGTCGCTGGATGTGCCCTCCGGTCTGGATGCGGCAAGCGGACGACCGCAGCCGGAAGCTGTGCGCGCGCATGCCACCGTGACTTTTGAAGCCGCCAAATATGGCCTTGTTTTACCGGAAAGTGTTCCCTTCGTGGGACGGCTGCTTCCCTTGCCCATCGGCATCCCGCTGGCGGCACGCCGTACGGCCCCCTGCTTCGCCCGACTGCTCAGCGCGGACGTGCTCAGGCATCTGCCCCCTTTTCAACCGCAGGGATATAAAAATACATATGGTCATGTTCTGGTGGTGGGCGGTGCGGAGGAGCTGTGCGGCGCGGCCCACCTTGCCGCGCGGTCTGCCCTGCGGGCCGGGGCCGGGCTGACAAGCGCACTTGTGCCCTGCGGCAACGGTCTTGCCGTCCGCAATGGGCTGGCGGAGATCATGGTACGGGAAATGCCGGGAGCGGTTCCTGGGGAGTGGCCGTCGCTGCCGTCGGGAAATCTGCGGTTGCAGCTGGAGGCGGGCGTGCGCAGAGCGCAGGCGCTGGTCATCGGGCCGGGCATGGGGCGCAGCGAGGCGGCACAGGCTTTGTTGCGCGCGTTGCTTTCCTGTGCGGAACGACCTTGCGCCGTACTGGATGCGGACGCGCTGGTTCTGTTGTCCCGCGAGCCGGAACTTCTGCGGAATTTGCGGGAACAGGATGTGCTGACGCCGCATCCGGGCGAGGCGGCGGCGCTGCTGGGTATAACCAGCGCTCAGGTGCAGGCGGATCGTCGGCAGGCTCTGCTGTCCCTGTGCGCCCTGACGTCCGCCTGTGTGGTGCTCAAGGGGGCGGGAACGCTCATCGGGCAGCAGCGGTCACAACGTCTGCGCCCTGTCTGCGTTAGCCCGTGGGATGTGCCCGCGCTGGCCGTAGGCGGCAGCGGCGATGTGCTGGCGGGCTGCATGGGCGCTCTGCTGGCCCGCCGGGCGGCGCACCCCGTAGGGGCGACGGAAGGAGACTGCCCTGTGGATGCGCTGACGCTTGCCGCCGTGGGCGTGAGCTGGCATGCGCTGGCCGGCCGTGCCGTGGCGGAGCAGTATCCGACGCGCGGCAATCTGGCACATGAACTGGCCGATGCTCTGCCATCCGTACATGCGGCTCACTGCAGGCAGCGGACAATGACGGGAGACGGCAGCAGATGTTGAAAGGTTATTCCCTTGTCCTTGCGTCCCTTGACGAAACCAGGCGTCTGGGGCGTCTTCTGGCTGCGGCGTTGCAGGAAAATCCGGCCGTGCGGCTCTGTCTGCTGCACGGGGAGCTGGGCAGCGGCAAGACTACGCTCACGCGTGCCGTGGTGGAAGCTCTTCCCGGCGGCGACAGAGCGGAAATTTCCAGTCCGACCTTTACCCTCTGCAACAGCTATCCCACATATCCTCCGGTTCTGCATGCCGATCTCTACCGTTGCCCTGCCGGAGCGCCTGACGAACTGTGGGATGCGCTCGATGATGGAAAAAGTCTTTGCCTTGTGGAATGGGGAGAAGCTTTGCCGGAGGCGGACCTGCCCAAGGAATATCTGGACATCTGCCTGAACTCATGCGAAGACAGACACCTCGTGACGCTGCGGGCCAGAGGCCCGGCCGCACAGCGTCTGGTTGAACGGCTGCAAAAGGGATGGCCCAGCCTGCAAGGGGCCGATCCTGTTGCCCTGTGATTCACTTGTTGCAGTCAGGTGGCGTGAGCGTGGCATGAAGATTCTCGTGCAAAAATTTGGCGGCACTTCGGTAGCCAATCTGGAGTGCATGAAAAAGGTTCGTGAAAAGGTCCTTGCCGGTCTGGCCAGGGGCAACAAGATGGTGGTAGTGCTGTCCGCTCGTTCGGGTGAGACGAACCGTCTGCTTGCTCTGGCGGATGAATGGTCCAATACGCCGGACAAGGCCGAATGCGATGTGCTGGTTTCCACTGGGGAGCAGGTGTCCATTGCCCTGTTTACCATGCTGCTCAAGGATGCGGGTGTTCGCGCGCGTTCCCTCCTGGGCTGGCAGATTCCCATGACCACGGATGACGATTACGGCCGGGCGCGCATCACGGATATCGACAGCGCAAAGCTGCGTGCCGCCCTGAAAGAATACGACGTACTGGTCGTGGCCGGTTTTCAGGGCTGCACTGAAGACGGCCGCATCACCACCCTGGGCCGAGGCGGGTCGGATACGTCCGCCGTGGCGCTTGCCGCGGCGCTCGGTTCCGTGGAATGCGAAATCTATACGGATGTGGACGGCGTTTATACTACAGACCCCAATATCTGCTCCACGGCGCGCAAGATGGATCGCGTGGCCTACGAGGAGATGCTCGAAATGGCGAGCATGGGAGCCAAGGTGCTGCACATCCGTTCCGTGGAATTTGCCAAAAAGTACAAAGTGCCGGTACGGGTGCGCTCGACCTTCACGGATGACCCCGGCACCCTAGTTACCCAGGAGGATTCGAGCATGGAAGCTCTTCTTGTATCCGGCATTGCCTACGACAAGGACCAGGCCCGCGTGACCCTGCATGAAGTGCCGGACGTGCCCGGCATCGCGGCTGCCGTCTTCGGCCCGCTCTCCGAAAAGGGCGTGCTGGTGGATATGATCGTGCAGAATACCAGCCTTGACGGCCATACGGACATCACGTTTACCGTATCCCGCAAGGACCTTAATCAGACGCTGGCCATCATGGACGAGGTAGCCAAGAAGATCGGCGCGTCCGAAGTGGTGCACGACGTCAACGTGGCCAAGGTGTCCGCCATCGGCGTGGGCATGCGCAACCATTCCGGCGTGGCTGCACGGGCATTTGCCGCTCTTACGCAGGAAGGCATCAATATCTTGATGATCAGCACCTCGGAAATCAAGATTACCATTCTTATCCAGGAGAAGTACGTGGAGCTTGCCGTGCGCATCCTGCACGATACCTTCGGGCTGGACTGGGATATCAATTAGCCTTCTCCGCCCTGCGGTGTAGCGTTTTTTCCGATGCACGGGGCTTTATCTCCCACGTAACGTACGCCGCAATCATCGCGGGATGCTCTATAGGAATCAGGCCGCATCTGCGGCCTTTTCCCCATCGTGGCA
>CALVGJ010000066.1 GCA_944327045.1 uncultured Desulfovibrio sp. | reverse complement strand
ATTCTTCCTCGACTCCGTCCGCATACTTTCTGCCGCATGCTTCCTTCTTTGAAAAATAATATTTTTATATATCAACATATTAAAGAAAAAGGATGCCCTTGCGGACATCCTTCAAAAATATTGTATCAAGCAGGCGTACGGCTGTTTTGCCGCAGTTTTCTGACGTCAGACTCCCCCTGCCCGGCCGTTCTCCCCTTTTCCGACAAACAGGGAAGACACATCCCGGCCGCGCAGAGCGGCCTCCAGCAGCTGCGGCAGGCGTTCGGGATGACAGGCAAGGCAGGGGATGCCCAGGCCGGTCACCCGCTTCGCCATATCGGCATTGTAGTAGGGTTTTCCGCCATTGGTCACCGCCAGCAGGCAGACGACCGTCACTCCGGAGCGCCTGAACTCTTCCAACCGCCGCAGCATGCCCGCCTGATTGCCGCCCTCGTCCAGATCGGAGATGAGGAAGAGCAGCGTGCGGGAAGGCTGTTCCACCAGTTGCCCGCAATAGGCCAGTGAGCGCTCGATATCCGTGCCGCCGCCGAGCTGGAAGCCGAAGAGCATGTCCACCGGGTCCTCGCAGCGTTCGGTCAGATCCACGACGCTGGTGTCGAAGGCCACTACATGGGTTTTCAGCGCGGCCATGCTTGCCAGCACACAGGCCACCACCGAGGCGTAGATGATGGACTCGCTCATGGAGCCGCTCTGGTCGATATCCAGAATGACGGTGCGGCGATGAGCGGCGATATGGTTGCGCGCAAAGAAGTAAAAGCGTTCGGGGATGATGATGCCCAGCTCCGGCTGATAATTCTTGAGTCCGCGGGCAATGGTGGTGCGGTAGTCCAGCGCTGCCGCCGAAGGGATGGGGGAATGCTGCCGCCTGTCCAGACCGGCCGTCACGGCGCGGCGGATATCATCCGCAAGCAGGCGGTTGATCTCTTCCACAATGCGGCGGATGAAGGCCCGGACATTCTCCTTGCTGCGCTCGGGCACCTGCTCCATAAGGTTGAGCAGCATGCTCGCCAGCCCGATGTCCGGTTCCAGATTGTCCAGCAGTTCCGGCTCCAGCAGCAGCTGCTTCAGGCCGCAGCGCTCCACGGCATCCTCCTGAAGGATGGTGACGAGCTCCTTGTTGAAAAGACTGCGGATGTCCCCCAGCCAGCGGACGAGCCGCGGACTGGACATCTCCCGCCCGGCGCCGCGCCCGCCGCTTTTCCTCCCGCCTGCCGAGCCGGCCCCATGCTGGTAGATGGCGTCCAGCGCCTGGTCCATGAGGCCCGCCTCCCCTTCCAGTGCGCAGCCTCCCATATTCTCGAAACTCTGTCGGCTTTCCGGGCCGAGAATGAGCCGCCAGCGCAGCAGCCGTGTCGCGTCGTCCATGTGCCCCCCGTCCCTACAGATCGTCAAAGTTGAAGGACTCGATATTCTGCAGCATCTCTTCCGCCTCGCCGCTCAGCGCGGCATTGAGGGTCTCGCTGACCTGTGCGCCGCTGAGTCCCCATATCTCTCCCAGATTTTCCGCAATGCCGTTCTTTTCTCCGGCGGAAAAATCGGCAAAAGCACGTCGCAGCACCAGCAAGGCACGCTTGAAGGTTTCATCGTCCAGACTGTCGATATACAGCGAGAGTTCTTCCCAGAGGGAAAGGCATCCTATGAGCGCATGGCGGTTCTTTCCGGCCAGTCCGGCAAACCAGCCCGCGCCCCTGTCCACCGGCGTTCCCGGCGAGAGGCGGCGACGGACGAGGCAGTGCAGGCGGTCATCCGGCATCTTGCCGCGCTCCAGCAGGATGGCCGTGGCGAGACCGGACAGGCAGGCATTGCCGCCATCCCGTTCCGCCTCGTCATCCAGCGCCCGCAGCCAGAAATCCTCGGGAAGGAACGCATGGGCACGCGCCACGCCGTCAAGGCTGTCCATCGCGGACAGGATCGGGCCGGCCGACTTGTCGTCACAGTCGCAGGCAGCGGAAAGCAGCAGACAGCAACGCAGGAATATCTGTTGCAACAGCGGTTCCAGAGGCCGCGTGTCCAGACGCCGCACGCTGCCGAACCGCAGCACAAAGGATAAACGACCTGCCGTGGTCGCCAGATCGGCAAGCTCCGCGGCATCGATGCTCACGGCCTGGAGCGCGGCGGCGGCACGGTGCAGCTCCGTGGCCATGCCGCAGGCAAAGGCTTCCTCGATGACCGCCGCCACAGCGGCCGGGGAACCGGCCCCGTCCAGCTTCTGCCGGAAGTGGGAGGCCACGGCCTGCCGGATGCTGTTGCCCGTGAGCGACCGCTCCACCAGCTCGATTTCCGTTTCCGGCGTCCAGCGGAGGCTCCAGCCTTCGTCCCGTCCCGAGGACCCGTCCCGCAGCGTAGCAAAAGATATGCCCAGCACCCGCAGCTGATGCAGGAAAAAGGAACGCCGCAAACCGAGAAAGGCGGACTTTGCGGACTTGACCCGGCGATTTTCCCGCAGATCGAGGGACAGTTCCTGCGGAACCGGCGTGCGGAAGCGCTCCAGCTTCAGGTCCCGGAGGCAGCGATCAAAGTCGTCCTGCAAGCTGGTGCGGCTGACCCGTTCGGGCAGCGTGCCCACCTGTGTGCCGATCTCCGCATCGGCCACGGCCCGGCTGATGCGGGCAAGGCTCCCGCCGCCCAGACAGGTGATCGCGGCATCGCGCAGGTCCGGCAGGGCCGGTACGGCGGAGCCCCGCAGCAGGGCCAGCGCATCGGCCAGCCGCACGGCCTCGATGACGTCCGCCGTCGAGACGGGGTGCCCCTCCCGGCGCAGGTAGCGAGCGATACAGGTCAGATAGGCGCGGGCGTGCCAGCGCGGTTCCCGCCGGTGCAGCCCCTGCCAGATCAGGGACGAATAGGCCGGGGCTTTGGTTCCCGCCCCGTAGCCGGAGAGGGAGGAGAGGCGGTACGAGGTATACGGCATGAGGGTGCAGGCCGCAGGACGGCGCGGCAGGACCGCCAGCTCCGCATCGGTCATGGGGGGCACGCTTTGCAGGCCTTCCAGATGATAGGCACCGGTCACCACCACCATGCGTCCGGCGGGCACGCCCGCCGCCACGGCCTGCGCCATGACCCGGCACATATAGGCCTCACGTATGCGCCCTTCGGCGCGATCGCGGCGCGCGTGCCGGTCTTCGGTCTCCTCCCGCAGGCGGAGCTCTTTGCCGTAGGCCGCCGCGCCCTGTCGGTAGCCTTCGCCATCGGCGGCGTGCTCCAGCACACGCTCCCAGAAGAGCTCATGCGCCTCGCGCTCATCCTTGGCGTCCGTCCCGGTCTCGTCCGGCGTCTCCCCTTCTCCGGCGGAATCCTCCGCGTCGTTTTCCGCATCCGCATCTTCCTCCACGACATCGCACGCCGACAGAGCAAGGAAAATGTCGGAAGGCAGGTCCATGAAATGGCAGGGCACGCCGTGTTCCCGCGCCCAGAGCATGGCCTGATATTCCGGAGAATATTCCGCCAGCGGATAGAGCAGGGACCGGACGGGAGGCTCGCGCGTATAAGCCAGCATGGCTATGGGCGGCTGCGTGCCGGACCGAACGATATCCGGCAGCAGGGGCTCCAGGTCGGAGGGGGCCTCCACCAGCACAAGCTGCGGGCGTACCTCATCCAGCAGCCGCCGCAGATGGAAAGCGCCCGCCGGGGACAGGTGGCGCACCCCGAAGAAAAGAGGTCCTTCGCTCACGACAGCAGTTCCCGGCAGGCGGCGTAAAGCCCGAACCAGTCTTCACCCCGCTTTTTCATGACGTTTTCCAGATATTCCTTCCAGGCGAGGGTATCCTTGTCGTCCTCCTTGATCACGGCCCCCTGCAGGGCGGCAGCCAGATCGATGTCCCCCACCGTGCCGTCGCCGAAGCTGCCCGCCAGCGACATGGAACCGGCCAGCAGGGAAATGGCCTCGGCCGTGGACAGCACGCCGGAAGTGGGCTTGATCTTCTGACTGCCGTCCAGCGTCCGC
>CALVGJ010000065.1 GCA_944327045.1 uncultured Desulfovibrio sp. | reverse complement strand
CCGCTTGGCTATGCCGCCTCAGTGTTGGAGCGGGAGACGGGATTTGAACCCGCGACTTCAACCTTGGCAAGGTTGCACTCTACCACTGAGTTACTCCCGCTCAACGAAGAGAGACATTACGCTCCCTTCGTCCTTCTGTCAACAAAAGACTTTCATTTTTTCCATTTTTTTCAGAAAAAATGGAAAAAGCCTACTTTTCCAAGCGCTTGTCGATAATACGCTTGGCCTTGCCCTCGGAGCGATCCAGCGAATGGGGCTCCATGAGGCGCACCTTGGTGCTGACGCCGAGGAATTCCTTGATGGTCTTCTGGATGCGCCCTTCAAGGCTTTGCAGCTTGCGAATCTCGTCGGCAAAGAGGGCTTCGTCCACTTCCACCTGTACTTCCAGCGTATCCAGATTGTGCACGCGATCCACCACCAGCTGGTAGTTGGGGGTAAGCCCTTCGCTTTCCATGAGGATGCTCTCGATCTGCTGCGGGAAGACATTGACCCCGCGAATGATGAGCATGTCGTCCGAGCGGCCCTTGATGCGGGTGAGGCGCACATGGGTACGCCCGCAGCGGCAGGGCGTGTAGTCCAGACTTGTGATGTCCCGCGTGCGGTAACGGATGAGCGGAATGCCTTCCTTGGTCAGGGTGGTCAGCACGAGCTCGCCCGTTTCCCCGGCGGGCAGCACCTCGCCGGTCACAGGGTCGATGATTTCCGGCAGGAAATGGTCTTCCCAGAGGTGCATGCCGCATTTGGCGTCAAGGCATTCCATGGCCACGCCCGGCCCCATGACCTCGGACAGGCCGTAGATGTTCATGGCGTTGATGCCCATTTTCTGCTCGATGTCCTGCCGCATTTCCTCGGTCCAGGGTTCGGCGCCGAAAACGCCGGTTCGCAGGGGCAGTTCGCGGAAGTCGATGCCCGCCTCCTGCCCGGCTTCCCAGAGGTGCAGGGCATAGGAAGGCGTACAGCAGAGAGCCGTGGCCCCGAAGTCACGCAGCAAATAAGCCTGACGACGGGTGGAGCCGCCGGATGCGGGCACCACCGTCGCGCCGAGGTGCTCCGCGCCGCCATGCGCCCCGAGGCCTCCTGTAAACAGTCCGTATCCATAGGCCACATGCACGGTATCCGTATGGTTCACTCCGGCCGCGGCAAGGCTGCGGGCCGCCACTTCCGCCCAGGTATCCAGATCGCGCTGGGTATAGCCCACCACCACGGCCTTGCCCGTCGTGCCGCTGGAGGCGTGCAGGCGGACGATATTGTCACGCGGCACGGCAAACAATCCGAAAGGATAGTAGTTGCGCAAATCCTGCTTTTCCGTGAAGGGCAGCAGCTTCACATCGGCGAGGGACTTGATGTCGGCAGGCGTGATGCCGATTTCTTCAAAGCGTTTGCGATAAAAGGGCACATTGGCGTACACCCGGGAACAGAGGTCCCGCAGGCGACGCAGCTGCAGGGCTTCGAGGTCCTCACGGGGCAGGGTTTCCTGACGGATATTGAACAGCACGGCGCTTCTCCTTGGAAAAAATGGCACTCTCCTTGGCATGCCCCAAAAGGGAAGAGCGGTCAAGGGGAAGGGCCGTCCCGGCCTGCCACAGGCCGCGCGGCGGGATTGCCCTTGTGCGCGCTTTGGGGTATGTGCTTGCTCATGCAAACAACTACGCCCAAAAAATACTCGTTGATGCCCACTCCGGAAAAACTGGCCATTCTGAAGGACTGGCTGGAGGAACACAAGGCCCAGCATGTGGAAAGCATTGATCTGGCCGGAAAGGGCGCCTTTACCGATGCCCTTCTGGTTGCTTCGGCCACGTCGGTGCGCCATGCCCAGAGCCTTGCCGACGGCATTTCCGCCCTGTGCAGCGAAAGGAATTTCGAGTATCTGCGTATGGAAGGATATACGGCCGGCCAGTGGATACTGGTGGACTGCAACGATATCGTCATCAACATCTTTCAGGAGTCCGTGCGCGAGCTCTACAAGCTGGAGGCCCTCTGGGGTGACGGCCCGGCAGCTCTGCTCGGACGTGGAGAACATGCATGAGCCGCCCCGTACCGACCCTGCTGCTTATTCTGGACGGCTGGGGCATTGCCCCGGACGGGCCGGGCAATGCGCCCTTCAGGGCGGCAACCCCCCGGCTGGACGCCCTGACCGCTTCGTGCCCGCACAGCCGCCTTGCGGCCTCGGGCCGGGAAGTGGGGCTGCCCGCGGGCTATATGGGCAATTCCGAGGTGGGACACCTCAATATCGGCGCCGGGCGTATCGTCTATCAGGACATGACCCGCATTGACGTTGCGCTGGAAGACGGTTCCTTTTTCCGGAATGACGTCCTGCGCGGCCTCCTGGATGCGGTGCGGACGTCCGGCGGCGTGCTTCATCTGGCCGGTCTGCTTTCCGACGGCGGCGTGCACAGCCACATCCGCCATCTTGAAGCTCTCTGCCGCATGGCGGCCGAGGCGGGCGTGCCCGTCCGCGTTCACTGCTTCATGGATGGGCGCGATACCCCGCCCCAGAGCGGTGCGGACTATGTGCGTCAACTTGAGGAAGCCATCCGCCCCCTGTCCGACGTGCGCATCGCCACGCTGACAGGCCGTTTTTACGCCATGGATCGGGACAAGCGCTGGGAACGAGTGGCCGAAGCCTGGAACATGCTCGTACACGGGCAGGGCGCAACGGCTCCGGATGCCGGTTCCGCCATGCAGGCTTCCTATGCCGCGGGTGTGACGGACGAATTCGTCAAGCCGGTGCGCATGGAAGGCGTTGACCATGCCTGCGTGCAGGACGGAGACGGGCTCTTTTTCTTCAATTTCCGGGCGGATCGCATGCGCGAACTGGCGCGGGCCTTCACCGTGGAGACCTTCGACGGCTTTGATCGCGGCACACGTCCGCAGCTCTGCGCTGTGGCGTCCATGACGCCGTACGAGGCGGACTTCACCTTCCCCGTGGCCTATCCCAAGGAGACGGTGCGCATGGGCCTTGGCGAGGTGGTCTCCCGCGCGGGCCTGCGGCAGCTCCGTCTGGCCGAAACGGAAAAATACGCCCACGTCACCTACTTTTTCAACGGCGGACGGGAAGAGCCCTTTGCCGGTGAGGATCGCATCCTCGTGGAATCGCCGCGCGATGTGGCCACCTATGATCTCAAGCCCGCCATGAGCGCCCGCGAAGTCACGGACAAATTTGTGGAGGCCTGGAACAGCGGCGCATATGATCTCGTGGTCTGCAATCTGGCCAATGGCGACATGGTCGGGCACACAGGCAAGCTGGACGCCGCGGTGCAGGCCTGTACGGTGGTGGACGAATGCGTGGGGCGTATGGCCGATGCCGTCAGCGCCCGGGGCGGACGTCTGCTGCTCATTGCCGATCACGGCAACTGCGAAGTCATGATTTCGCCCGACGGTTCCCCGCAGACGGCGCATACCACTAATCCCGTGCCCTGCATCCTGCTGGATGCCGCAGGCGGTCAGCCCGTCTGCCTGACCGAGGGCAAGCTGGCCGATGTGGCTCCCACCCTTCTGCGCCTCTGGGGCATGGACATTCCGGCGGAGATGAGCGGTACGCCGCTGGCGCAGCCCGGTACGGAGGCGCGGTCATGAGCAGTCCCAAGCGCCCTGTGCAGCCGGTTCCCCCGGCGGCCATGGAGATGATCTTTTTCTATACCTGTCCGCAATGCGGCTGGCATGCCGCCGTGGGCAATCCCACGGAAGCCAAGCTCATTCCCTGCGAATCCTGCGGTCTGCGTTTTCCCATCATCCCGGTGGAGGAGCACTACCTGCATTTCATGCGGATCATGACCGGTGCGGGCCGCGCCGCCGTTGATCCGGATTTCCTGTAGGCGGAGCCGATTTCCCTTCCCGTCGTAAAACGCACAGGCGACAGACTTCTCCCGAAGGCTGCCGCCTGTTTCGTTGTTTCTGGATTAGGGCCTGTTAACACAAATTTTACAAATAATTTCAATAGATAAAATAAAAAACAGTACATGCTCCACTTGCTTTTGGGGGTGGGGTTGCCACGTGTTCCTGCCTCTTCCCCGATAAAAGCGCGCTGGGGAAGGGATGGGGGGCTTGGGGGGAAGGGATCAACCGAAAGGCGGCCCGCAGGGCCGTGCCCGTTAGGCGCCGCAGACGCCTTACGGGCATCGACAGCAGAGCGAGGGGGTTCCCTTCCCCCCAACAGGCAGCGAATAGTGTTAACAGGCCCTATAGCCTTTTGCCTTTGAAAAAGGCAAAAGGCGAGGCGGCGGCACAGCGCCGCCCGGCCCAAAATGAGCGGAAAAACCACGTTTTTTCCACGAAACGCCAGGTCATATGGTTTGAAACGCCAAGCGTTTCAAACGGAAAATGCGCTAGAGCAATTCCACATTGAAAATGTGGATTGCTCTGGTAGTCGCGAGAGCGACTACCCGCAACCGAACACACGGAAAAAACACGCTTTTTCCGTGGTGCGAGGGCAGCGTCAGCAGGGAAATTGGACACAATTTCCCTGCGAATCCGCTCTATGGTCAAAGCAGGGGAGGGAATTTTTTCCGGCGCACTCCGCGGAACAGAAAAGGCGGGCCGAAGCCCGCCTTGTCAATGTTCCGAAAAGAATCGTGCTACCAGCTATAGCGGTTGCGGTGTTCCTGGCTGTTGCCCACAATACCGCCCGCCAGCGCGCCCACACCGGCGCCCGCCAGCGCGCCCCAACCGGCGGAACCGCCGGCAATGGCCGCCACACCGGCGCCGCCAAGCGCACCGAGGGCCGCGCCGCTGGCCACACCCTGCTGGGTACGGCTCATGTTGGTGCAACCAAGACCGCCAATACACATGACGACGAGCAAAGCGCCCGCAAACAACTTTTTCATGGGAAACTCCTTGGAAGCGGCTCTACTTGGAGGCCGCCAGCGCAGGCTTGATAAGAGAGAACCAGATCACGTTCATCACAGGGATGTCCTGCTTGTCAGGATGTGCGGCATACCAGGCATCGATCTTTGCAATGACCTGATCGCGATCCGTATCCTTCATGGCGGTCATCCATCCCTTTTCAAAACGGGAAAGATTGGAAGAAGGGGCCTTGCCTTCCTTTGCGGCCTTTTCGGCGGCTTTGCTGTTCACAAAGTATTCCACCGTTATGGCCGTATCAATGCCGAAAAGAAAGGCAGCCTTGTTGTCATGGCTGGTCTGCATCCACACCGCTCCCGTAAACTGATCCACGGGGTTGGCCGGACGGGCAGCCCCTTCCGCGGCCAGCGCGGGGGCAGTTCCGACAGCCAGCGACAAAGCCAGTGCCAAAGCGGCAATGATTTTCTTCACGTTGAGACTCCTTGGTCTGGAGAAACAGCGAAAACATTTCGCCTTCCGCGCCTCCGGCAACCAATGCCGGGGGCTGCGGAGCTTCTCTTGATTCTCCTTAGCGCAGAGGCTGGGCATTGGCAAGTCATCCGACGGCGGGCAGATCACAACCTGCCAATATTTCAAGGAGTATATTTTCGATATCCCCGTTTTCCGCGCCATTTCTCTTTTCCGTCGCGGACGTCGAGCCCGGGTACATGTTTTCCGGCAAAGACACGGAAAGGAGGAAGCCCGGCGGCCTCGCAAACTACCTCACCAGAAGCCATGCCAGCGAATTACCCAGCATGAGGCCAAACTTGGCGCTCCTTGCACCCCATTTGGGAGAAATATCCATTAAGGGGGCCACGCCGGCACCGACAACCTCGGCGACTTTTGTACCGGCGGTTATATTCCGCTGGGCATCACACATTTTGGAGCACCCAAGACTGCTGATGCACATCGCTATAAGCAAAAAATATGTCAACAACTGCTTCATGGAAAAACTCCTCAAAGCGGCCCTCTCAGAGCCGCCATCGCAGGCTTGCTACGGAAGATCAGATCATGCGCATCACAGAAAAATCTCCCTGACATGATCCCGGCGCACATTCTTGATGGCGGTCATCCAGCCCCTTTCAAAACGAAAAGGATGGAAAGAAGGGGGCTTTCTTGGGGCTGTTCCGTCGGCGGCTTTGCCGTTTACAGCGTATTCCGTGATGGCCGCATTCATAGTCTTCCTGTGAACTGATCCTCTGAAGATGCTCTAAAATATACGCATATCTGTACAGCAACAGGGAGCGAGTCGGAGACGCGGCGCGCGTCCCCTTTTCCCAGACGTCGCTGCCGACAACAAGGCAATGACCGTCACGGCAGTATGGTGCTGAACAAGCCGACAATACCGCCGGCCACCGCACCGGCGCCAACCCCGGCGGCAAGTGCGCTCAAGCCGACGGTACCGCCGGTAATGGCCATCACCCCCGCGCCGCCCACCGCGCCAAGAGCGGCACCGCTGACCACACCCGTCTGGGTACGGCTCATATTGGTGCAACCAAGACCGCCAACGCACATCACCACGAGCAGAGTACCCGCAAACAATTTTTTCATGGCTGAACTCCTCGGACAGCCCTACTTTGAAGCTGCCGGCACAGGCTTGATAAGAGAAAAGCAGATCACGTTCATGACCGGAATAGCCTGCTTGTCAGGATGAGCCGCATACCAAGCGTCGATCGTGTCGATAATCTGTTTGCGGCTGCTGTCCTTCATGGCAGTCATCCAGCCTTTGTCAAAGCGGGAAAGCGTGGAAGAGGGAGCCTTCCCTTCCTTGGCGGCTTTTCCGGCACCCTTGCTATTGGCAAAGTATTCTCCGGTAATGGCCGTTTCACTGCCGCAAAGAACCATGGCCTTGTTCTCGCGGATGGTCTGCATCCACACTGTTCCCGTAAACTGATCCACGGAATTCACGGGGCGAGCGGCAAGCGCATTTGCCGCCAGCGCGGACGCACTTCCCGCGGCAAGCGTCAATGCCAATGCCAGAGCGGCAATGAGTTGCTTCACGTTGCCCTCCCTGGTCTGGAGAAGCGGCGAAGGGATTCTCCTTTCGCGCCTCCGGCAACCAATGCCACGGCAACGGAGCTTCTCTTATTTTCCTTAGCGTAGCGGCAGAGCATTGGCAAGTCCGTTCGACGGCGGCGCAACCTGCCGATATTTCAAGAAGGATATCTTCAGCACATCCTCGGCTTCCGCGCTATTCCTCGTTTTCGCCGCGGCCGCCGTGCCCCGGACACATGCTTTCCGGCGACGATACGGAAAGGGGGAAGCCCGGCGGCTTCCCCCTGTATGGTCGTCAACGGCATGGGCACGGGCTGACCCGCACTCAGGCCACCGCATCGCGCGTCAGCTCGAAAAAGCGCGTGAAGAGATAGCGCCCGTCGTGCGGCGCGGCGGCGGCTTCAGGATGATACTGCACGCTCATGACCGGCAGGGTCTTATGGCGCAGTCCTTCCAGCGTCTGGTCGTTGAGATTGATGTGCGTGGCTTCCACGTCGTCCAATCCATCGAGCACCACATGAAAGCCGTGGTTCTGCGAGGAGATTTCAATACGGCCGGTGGTCAGGTCCTTCACCGGGTGATTGCAGCCGTGATGACCGAACTTGAGCTTGCCCGTCGTGCCGCCCAGCGCATGCCCGATGAGCTGGTGGCCGAGGCAGATGCCCGTCACCGGAAAATGCTTGATGAGCTCGCGGATGGTCTCGATTTCCGCCGTCAACGTGGCCGGGTCGCCGGGCCCGTTGGACAGGAATATCCCCCTGGCCCCGCTGGCTCTGGCCTGCTCGGCCGTAAAGGAGGGCGGCACCGCCAGCACCTCAAAGCCCACTTCGGCCAGCAGGCGGAGGATATTCCACTTCACGCCGAAATCGTAGACCAGCAGCGGCAGGCCCGTTCCTTTCCAGGCATAGGCACCCCGCACATCAAAGCTCACTTCCTCGATGCGGTCATTTTCAAGGATGTAAGGTTTTCTGGCGCAGACATAGGGCACAAGGTTCTGCCCCTGCATGGGCGGCAGGGCCGCGGCCTTGGCCTGCAGGGAGGCGGCGTCAAGATCGCGGGTGGAAATGATGCCGCGCATGGCCCCGTTGAGCCGCAGATGGCGGGTCAGGGCGCGTGTGTCGATGCCTTCCATGCCCGGCACGCCCCACTGCTTGAGGAAGTCCGGCAGGGACTTGGTGGCGCGCCAGTTGGAAGGCTGCTTGCAGCATTCCTTGACCAGCAGGGCCCGCATGTGGATGCGCGGGGATTCCATATCCCGGGCATTGATGCCGTAGTTGCCGATGAGCGGATAGGTCATGCAGACCATCTGCCCGTAATAGGAAGGATCGGTAAGGACTTCCTGATAGCCGGTCATGCCGGTGTTGAAAATCACTTCCCCGCCGGTTTCAAAATCGCCGGTAAAGGATTTGCCTTGCAGACAAAAGCCGTCTTCGAGCACAAGTAATGCTTTCATTTCCTAACTCCGGGCGTCGCGGGCGTAATATTCCTGAAGACTTGCCACATGGATGCCGTCGCTCCGCTTGC
>CALVGJ010000064.1 GCA_944327045.1 uncultured Desulfovibrio sp. | reverse complement strand
GGCTATGCGCCCCAGTGGCTGCTCCCCCTGCTGGCCGGAGACGTGCTGCGCGAGGACATGCTGGAAGCGCCGCAGCAGGCCGTGCGCCATCAGCCGGAAATAAGCTGCATCAGTGCGCGCACCAGCGGGCCCGACGGACAGCCCTGGAAGCCTCGCGGCTTCCGCACGCTGAAGCTGGGCCGGGAAGAGGCGGAAGCCTGCCTGCTCATCCGCCGTTTTCTCTGGCAGGCCGTGGGCGGCATGCGGGATTGCCAGCCGCTGGGCCTTACGGACTGGCTGTTCTGGCTGGGCTGTCTGGAAGAAGGCGCCATCCGCCGCAGTCTGCCCCGCGCGGGGCTTGTGCGTGTCGTCCCCGCGCCGCAGCCGCTGGCCGAATCCGATGAAATGGAAGCCCTCTCCCAGATGGCCATCCGCCGCACGAGTATCTTCCCGGCAAGTTCGGTGATCAAGGCACATGAAATTCTTGCCGGGACGGCCACCCTCCGCTCGCCTGACGCCCCCGATCTGGCGGCCCTTGAGGCCCGCTGGCCCGAGGAGGCAAGCTGGTTTGCCCTGTACCGCGGTTTGCTGCACGAGGGTGCGGGTCGTCTGCCCGAAGCCTTGCTGCACTACCGCCTTGCCGCGCAGCATGACGATCTGGACTGGCAGCCGTGGCTGCGCATGGCGCACCTCCATGCCCGTCTCGGCCAGCGTGCCCGCGTGGCGGACGATATCCGCCGGGCGCTGGAACTGCGCGCCGGACTGGAGGAATTCCTGCCCGCGGGGGTCTGAGGCTGAAGCGGCTTTGCGCTGCGCGGCGTTTTCTTTTTATGCGGCTTGCGGCTGTTGCCCGGCATCCAGGTTTGATTGTCTGCGCGGCAGAGGGCAGGGGGTGCACCGCCCCTTGCCCCTGCCGAACACCGGACAACAGCCGCAAGCCGGTGGCAGCAACACAAAAAAATCAGATATTCTTGCCGCTCTTGCGACGCAGCCAGTCCACATAGGCGGGGAAATGCCGCTTGAGCAGGGCAAGAGCATTGCCCTCGGCCTGCAGATAGCGCCGCCGCGTCACCTTGCCCGTCCCGACCCAGTGCGTCAGGTAATCCGCCACCGGGAAGTGGCGGGCGTGCATCCCGTGGGCGTACATGGCGCGAAACCATTCCACGCCGATGTCCAGACAGATGGGGCCGCATTGGCGGTAGGCTCCGGGCGGCAGGGCCTCTCCGAACGGCAGGCTCAGGGGGCGGGTGCGCTCCAGATCGAGCAGACAGGCCCACTCGTTGATGCGGCATTCCGGCAACGGCCAGGGCTGACGATCAAAAATCCCTGTAAAGCCCTCAGGATAGGGACGCACAAAGATGCCCCGCTCCACGGCGAGGGCATAGAGCGCACACAACTGCGCATAGTCCGGGCGGAAATCCTCCTGCCTGCCCGGCCCGCAGGGCGGCAGGTCGAACAGTTCCCGCATGAGATCAGTGTGGGAGGCCGGACAATTCCAGCACTGGCCCAGATGCCCGATGGCAAAGGCGTCGCCGCGCGCCTCCAGCATGGCCCCCAGAATATCCCGCTGCACCAGCACATCATTGTGCATGAGAAAGAGCAGGCGCGCTTCACTGTGTTCAAAGGCATACTGATAGCGGATGCCGTAGCGATAGGCGGGATCGTGGAGACGCTGCATATCGGCGGCATTGAGATCAAGCCAGTAGTCCGGCTGAAAGACGCGGCAGCGCTCCGCCCCCAGCTGCTCATCCAGCCAGGCGGCAATATGGTAGGGGCTGACCACGTCATGTTCCGAACCGTACGGCTCGAACTGCAGATAGATGACGCCCACATGCGGCCCGCTGGCCCGCAGCAGGGACAGCAGGGAAAGAGCCGTCTGATAGGGCTTGGCAAAGATATTGACGGCCACGTCCACACGGACGGCACTCTCGGCTGACGGCATGGCATCCTCTCCTTTTTTCTGCTTGTAGCGGCTTGCGGCGGACGGCACAAGTCTCCCCGCAAGTCCTTTCTCCCGTCGTCCCCCGCCGGGCGTGCCTTGACGCGCCTTGCCGCCGGGAGCTATAATCCGCCGTCATTTACGGGACGC
Source organism: uncultured Desulfovibrio sp. (assembly GCA_944327045.1). Taxonomy (GTDB): domain Bacteria; phylum Desulfobacterota; class Desulfovibrionia; order Desulfovibrionales; family Desulfovibrionaceae; genus Desulfovibrio. Next base: position 639 of record CALVGJ010000064.1, on the reverse strand, counting down.
AAAGGAGGGGTCATGATTTCGCCGCAAACCATTTTTGTCAATTCCAATGGCCTGCATGAAGGCACCGTTGTGGTGGACAATGACTATTTTGACCTTGCAGGCATGATTCACGGCGACGTGTACCTGAAGAACGATTCCACCTTTATCGTACGCGGCATGGTGGTGGGCAACGTGCATGTGGACGCCACCTCCCGCATGTTCGTGGCCGGAACCGTCAAGGGAACCATCTACAACAAGGGTGATGTGGAAATAGCCGGAGTGCTGGACGGCGAGATGATGAACATCGTCTCCTCCACGTCCCAGCCGAGCGAGGGTTAGCCCCGCCGCGACACGACCTGACGACAAAAAAGCAGAAAGCGTCCGCAAACGCGGACGCTTTCTGCTTTTTGCGTTTCTTCCCCCAAGCCCCCCATCCCTTCCCCAGCGCGCTTTTACCGGGGAAGAGTCAGGAACACGAGGCAACCCCGCCCGCAAAAACAAACGGAGTGTGTACAGCCTATTTAGCTTATCTATTTAGAGCGGATTCGCATGGAAATTGTGTCCAATTTCCCTGCTGACGCTGCCCTCACACTACGGAAAAAGCGTGGTTTTTCCGTGTGTTCGGTTGCGGGTAGTCGCTCTCGCGACTACCAGAGCAAT
>CALVGJ010000063.1 GCA_944327045.1 uncultured Desulfovibrio sp. | reverse complement strand
AATAATATATGGAAATAAAAGGAAAAATTAAAAATAAAGGCGGCATCGCTTGTCACGGAATTGTAACCGTGCCATCACGATTATGGCGCAATGCCGCGCTTAACTGTCGCAACGCAAGGAGGCTGACCGTGGCGACCATTCTTATTGTGGAAGATGAGGCCGACATCCGCGAGCTGGTGCGCTTCCATCTGGAACGCGAGGGCTACGCCGTGCTGGAGGCCGCCGACGGCCCGGAAGGGCTGGAAAAGGCGCAGACGCATCTGCCGCAGTGCGTCATTCTGGACGTGATGCTGCCGGGTATGGACGGCTTTGAGGTCTGCCGCCGTCTGGCCTCCGGCGAGACCACGGCGCAGATTCCGGTGCTGCTGCTCACGGCGCGCGGCGAAGAGGTGGACAGGGTGGTCGGCCTGAGCCTCGGCGCGGACGATTATGTGGTCAAGCCCTTCAGCGTCCGGGAACTCATGCTGCGGGTCAAGGCCATCCTGCGCCGTACCGAACAGAGCCGCCGCGCTCCCACGCTCAACCGTAACGGCATCATTCTGGACGGGGTGGCCCACTGCGTCAGCGTGAACGGGGAAATGATCAATCTGACAGCCACGGAATTCCGCCTGCTGGAAGACCTTATGCGGCATCCCGGGGCCGTACGCACGCGCGAACAGCTCCTCAATACGGTCTGGGGCTACAGTTTCGAGGGCTATGCCCGCACGGTGGATACCCATGTGCGCCGTCTGCGCCAGAAGCTGGGCGACAAGGCGGACATGGTGGAGACCGTGCGCGGCGTGGGCTACCGCCTGCACGCCTGACAGGCGCGGGGCGCATAATCTCAACAGGGACGGGCAAGATGAAACAGCTCTGGGCATCCTTCCGTTTCAGGATTTTCTGTGCGGTGCTGGTGGTGGCGCTGGCATCGGGGGTCATCGGCCTGTTTTCCGTGCGGGCCTTCCTGCACGACAGACAGGTGGATGATTTCCGGGCAAGCCTGCTGCGCCACACCCAGCTGGCGGCCTGCCTGCTGCAGGAAGCCCCTGATCTGGAACAGGGCATGCGGCTGGTGGAAGCGAGTCTGGATGACTGGCCGGTGCGCTGCTCGGTATCCGACGCGCAAGGTCGCATCCTGCTGGAAAGCACCAGCGGCGTGCGTCCCGAAAGTATGGACAATCACAGCGACCGGCCGGAAATGCGTCAGGCCGCGGCCGAGGGCAACGGCTTTGCCATTCGCCACAGCGCAACGCTGGGGCAGGACTTCGCCTATGCCGCCGCCGCTCTGAACGACGGCCGCATCCTGCGGCTGGCCCTGCCGTTGCCCGTGCTGGAAAACGTCATTTCCGGCCGTATGAGCGTGCTCTTTCAGGTGGCGGCCGTTGCCGCGGTGGTGGCCGTACTGCTGGCGGCGCTGCTGTCCGGCGCGCTGCGGGCGTCGCTGCGCTCCATGATCGACATGGTGGAAGCCATTTCCCACGGCAATTTCCAGCGCCGCCTCTGCCGCCTGCCGGGACAGGAATTCGCCCCGCTGGTGGAAGCGGTGGATCGCATGGCCACCAATATCGAGCGCGAGGTGCGCCACTCCGCCGATCAGGCGGCCCAGCTCGAGGCCGTGCTCGATACCATGAGCGACGGGGTGCTTGTGCTCGGCCCGCAGGGGCAGATACGCCGATGCAATGCGGCGCTTGTCCGCCTGTTTCCGGTGGTGGGGCGACAGCTCGGCGCGCAGGTCATCGAGGCCATCCCCCATCCGGCCCTGCAGGAGGCCGTGGACAGTCTGCTGGCCGAACAGGTGGACGACGAAACGCTGTCGGCACAACGCCAGCTCACGCTGGAGCTTACGTCCGGCATCAGTCTGGCGGTGGTGCTCTCCCGCTCCGGACTGGCCGAGGACAGGCTCGGTCTGGTGGCGGTCTTCCATGACGTCAGCGCCTTTGTCCGGCTGGAAAAGGTGCGGCGGGACTTTGTGGCCAACGTGTCCCACGAGCTGCGGACGCCGCTTACGGCCATACAGGGCTCGGCGGAAACCCTGCTTGAGCTGGAAGGAACGCCGCAGGAGCGCCGTTTTGCCGAAATCATTTACAAGCACGCCTGTTCCCTCTCCCGCATGGTGGACGATCTGCTGCAACTTGCCCGGCTGGATGCCCAGCATGTGGGGCCGCTTGAGGAGGTAGCCGTCTGCCCGGTACTGGAACAGGTGCAGGGGCTGTGCCGCGGTCAGCTCGACAGGCGCGCCCTGCGGCTCGTGGCGCAGGTGCCCGACACCTGCACGGTGCGCGGCAATAGCCGTCTGCTCATGCAGGTGTTTCGCAACCTCGTGGAAAATGCCTCCCGCTACGCCCCGGAAGGCGGGGACATCCGCATATTCGCCCTGCCGGAAGGGGAGATGTGGCGCTTCCGGGTGGTGGACGACGGCCCCGGCATCCCGCCCGCCGATCAGGGCCGCATCTTTGAACGCTTTTATCAGGTGGAACGGCATCGCAGTCAGGGAGGCACCGGACTGGGACTGGCCATCTGCAAACATGCCGTGGAGCAGTGCGGCGGGAGCATGTGCGTCCGCAGCCCCGCTCCGGACGGCAGCACCTCCTTTGAATTCACGCTCGCCCGTGCCGGGGAAAACACGCCCGGCGCCGATCCCGCCAAGGAAGAAAACGCATGAACCCCAGTCTTTCCGCCCGTCAGGTCAACGTATTCTACGGCAAGCACCATGCGCTGCATGATGTGAACCTGGACTTTTTCACCGGCAAGGTCACGGCCCTTATCGGGCCGTCCGGCTGCGGCAAGTCCACCTTCCTGCGCTGCCTCAACCGCATGAACGATCTCGTGCCCTCGGCGCGGGTGGAGGGCTCCATCCTGCTGGACGGCAAGGACGTGAACACCCCGTCCACCGACGTGG
>CALVGJ010000062.1 GCA_944327045.1 uncultured Desulfovibrio sp. | reverse complement strand
GGGCGGGGTCGCCCCTCAGGGCGGGAAGGCTTTCCCGCCCTTTTTTTGTCTTGCCGGTTCGCCTCGCCGCGTGAGGGGGCAGGGCATACCGGCCGGGAGGAACACCAGCGGTGTCCCTTCATGTGTGCTTGTTTCCGGCGTGAGGCCGGGAGGTTTGCTTTTGTGGCGGGACCCCTGCGTCCTGCCGCGATGGGATCGACACCATATAGAGAACGCTGTTTCCGCATGGCCGCTCCGGCCGGATTCCCTGTACCGGAGGCCATGTCAGCGAGGAGGTTTTTTTATGAAGCCCTTTCTGAAGCGCGAACCCTATACCGGGCCGGTGCAGGCCATTATTCTTGACTGGGCCGGTACCACGGTGGACCACGGTTGCCGCGGCCCGGTCGCCGTGTTTTCCCGCGCGTTCGAGCAGTACGGCATCGTCCCCACGGTTGAGGAAGTGCGCGGCCCCATGGGCAAGGACAAGCGCGAGCATGTGCAGTGCATGCTGCACATGGACCGTATCGCCGCCCTCTGGAAAGAGGAACACGGAGCGCTGCCGGATGAATCCGTGACCGACAAGATTTACGCAAGGGTACAGGAACTCATGCCGGAAACGCTGGCCGACTACGCCACGCCGGTGCCGGGCTGGGTGGATGCCTGTAACGCGCTGAAGGCCCGCGGCATCAAGATCGGTTCCTGCACGGGCTATACGCGGGATATGGTCGTGCGACTGGAACCGCGCGCCGCCGAGCTGGGCTATGTGCCGGACGCTTTTGTGACCTCGGATGAAGTGCCCGTGGGCCGTCCCTGGCCCTGGATGGCCTATCTCAACTGCCAGCGGCTGGGCGTGCATCCGCTGGAGTCCTGCATCAAGGTGGGCGACACGGTGGCCGACATCGAGGAAGGCATCAACGCCGGCATGTGGGTCGTGGGCGTGACGCGCACCAGCAATGCTCTCGGTCTGACGGAAGAGGAGGCCGCCGCCATGCCGGCTGCCGAGCTGGCGGCCAGGGAGGAGGCCTTTGCCGAGGTGCTGCGCAAGGCCGGAGCGCATTATGTTTTGCACAGCGTGGCCGACCTGCCGGGTCTCGTGCCCGTGATCGAGGCGCGCCTCAAAGCGGCTGAACGCCCCTGGTAGGCTGGGGCAGCTAGAGCAATTCCACATTGAAAATGTGGATTGCTCTGGTAGTCGCGAGAGCGACTACCCGCAAGCGAACACACGGAAAAACCACGCTTTTTCCGTAGTGTGAGGGCAGCGTAAGCATTGAAATTGGACACAATTTCAATGCAAATCCGTTCTAAAGAACGGTGCGGGCGGAAGCCAGGGACAGGCTTTCGCCCGCGTTTTAGCGTATTTTGCCCTGGAAAAAAGGCAAGATGCGAGGCGGCTGCACAGCGCCGTCCGGCCAAAAGTGAGCGGTAAAACCGCGTTTTTCCGCGAAACGCCAGGCCGCAGGGTTTGGAGCGCGAAGCGTTTCAAACGGAAAATGTTCTATGCAAGAAGAGCATCAACCTTGTTATCCGACATGGAGTTCGCATGGCCTGTTCGCTTCGCTACTATCGCTTCTGGAGTCTAAGGAGTCTGACCTATTATCTTTCGACGGAGGCGATCGTATTTTATTTATTCCTGGCAGCGGCCATTTTGCCTGTCCTGCAGCATATGTACTGGCGTTCCGGGCCGGAGCCCTACGTCAGAGAGCTCCGTGAGGCGAGCCGTTTTCGTGGCGAGCTGCTTTCCGTTTTGCGGCACGACGAGTCCGCAGCGTCAGGTATTGTCTCGACATCAACGGGAGCGGATGCCTCCTGGTCCCGCGTTGATGCGCGGCAGGTGAACGCGAAATTGCCGCTGCCTCTGCTGGTACCGGGGGAGACGGTGGGCTTTCGCTGGCGGGATACCCCGCCGGACGTCAGCGACGAGGGCACACTTGCCGGGCCCGGGTCGCTGGAACTCTGGCTGGGCAGGGTGGTGAGCGAAAGCGACTGGGAAGCTTTTTGTGAGGCGGTGGGGCAGCTTTTGCGGCGACAGTGGAAACCCGCCGCTGTGACCGTGGTCTCGGGCGAATCTGATGACGCGCTGCTGCGCCGTATATGGCTGGCGAAGGTGGTGGAAGCGGCGAGCGGTCGGGAGATGGTGCAGGCCTTCGCGGTCACCACAGCGTATGAGGGTATCCCTCTTTTTTTCTTTGCCCAGCGGGAGATACGCGGCGATGCCGTAACGGCGGAAGCTGTTGTGACGGAAAGCCTGTACAGCCAGATGGACGCCGCTCTGCCGTATGGCCGGCTTGAACAGATGGAAATGGATGTCGTCTTCGCGCTGGCCGTAAACAATCCGTTGCTGTTGTGCGCTCTGCTCTTCGGCTGGTTTTTTGCCAAAGAACCCGGCTTTGCGGTGTTGGGCGCGGCGTGGCTGTCCACCGTCTCCACTCTGGGGTTCAGGGTCGCTGAGTTATTGGGGGTGCCCATTTCGCTGAATATCGTAAAATTGTTTGAGTTTTCCCTTATCAATGCTCTCTTGGCCGTGGGCGTTGCATTGGTGGGAGTCGTGGTCGGCTGTCTGTGCCGCGGAAAACAGATTGAGTGGGATGTTCGGCAGGCGGAGAACGATGTCATACAACGTCTTGGTGATCGCCTCGACTTGTCGAAAAAGGAAGAGGCTCTGCTCAAACTTGCCCGGAGCCGGATGCAGCGCTGTTTCTCTCACCTGCTTATGGCGGTCATCTGGCTGGCGGCATTTGCGTGGGGATTCATCGTGCTGTCGGCGCAATACGGCGACGATACCTATAACGGCACACAGCAGGTGGTTGCCCGGCTTGAGCAGATGTCGCCCGCATCCTGACTGTAGTGTGTTGATATGTTGTCCTCTCCGTGCGGGCATGAGGCTGGATGTTCTCTGTCAGGAGCCCAATGGAGACGCACAAAAGTGAA
>CALVGJ010000061.1 GCA_944327045.1 uncultured Desulfovibrio sp. | reverse complement strand
CCTTGGGGCCATAAATTTTATGGGCGCTGAATGAGGCAAAGTCGCATTCCCAATCCAGCATGGAAACCGGCATTTTCCCCAGTGCCTGCACTGCGTCCACATGATAAAAAGCCCCGGCCTGATGTGCAAGCCGGGCAATGTGAAGAATGGGCTGAATAGTGCCGATTTCGTTGTTGGCAGCCTGAACAGAAACCAGCGCGGTTTCCGGCGTTATAACGCGAGCTGCAATGTTTAAATCAACAACGCCGTCCGGCGTGACCGGCAGGCGGGTAACCTCAAACCCCTGTTCTTCCAATAGCGCGGCGCTTTCCAGCACGGCCTTGTGCTCTATGGCGCTGACAACGATGTGACGCCGCGTACGGGGAGCAAGCAATAGCCCCCAAAAAACAAGATTGGTGCTTTCTGTTGCGCCAGAGGTGAAAATAATTTCATGCGGCCGGGCATCCAGACATTCGGCCACAGCGCGCCGGGCTACAGCTACAGCCTGTGCGGCCACACGTCCGGCACGGTGCGGACTAGACGCATTGGCAAAGCTCGTGTTCCAGTAAGGACGCATGGCCTCCAGCACTTCCGGCGCACAAGGGGTTGTTGCATTAGCGTCAAAGTACAGCATGGCCTTCTCCTTATTCAGATATGACAGACAAGGCAGGCCAGATCCTGCCCCTCTTCGTCATCATTCCACATGTCGCATAGCCGTTGATTGCTCGCAAATTTGTGCGCTTCACGTCGCATGCGCCTTTCATATTCCTCTTTGATGGCCGCCACGCGTTCAGGCTGACGCAATTCTTCAAGGCTTTCGTCCTGCATCCAGGTAAAGCGTTCGCCGGTATCTGGATCAATCTTTTCATAGGCTTGCGCCTGATTAAACAGATCCTCATGATTTTCCAGCAAGCCCACCCATTCGCGCTTTTGCTGAAAGAAGCAGAAATAACAACCGGATCGGGAGCGCCATTGATAGTAGCTAGGTAACCCCAGGCCACAATCCTCCAAAATACGATAGATGTCGCTTTTGACCAGCCCATCTTCCGCAAAGGGAAAAACAGTTGTTACTCCGGGCTTACCGGAAATATAGCCCTGCCGGTGAGGCTCGTCGGCACGGATCCCCACATAGCTGACAACAGGATCATTGCCGATAAATTTTTCATAGGGTTTGAGTTTGAGCATTCGCGTACACCAACGCGTGTTAGCATCAGGTAGTACGCCAGAAAACATCTTCAAATAATAATCAAAACCCTCTGCGGCTGATATAGTATGTATTTTTATATCAAGAAATGATTCTATCTTTTTTAAGTAATCATGAGTCTCTTCTAGCTCTACTCCAGTATCACAAAAAACATATTCCAGCTGAGGAACCTTATCCCGAAGATATACCGCCAGTGCGGAACTATCCTTGCCGCCAGAGAGAGCAAGAATATGCCGCCTGTCTGTTTTTTTCGCCCATTCGCGCCAATTCATTGAAGGTTCTCCCTGTCGGTCTCGCTTTCCACTTCCCGGAGCAGCTCGCGTAATGTTTCCGCAAGAACACGGGGCGAAGTTTGTTTCTTCATTTCTTTCAGTTGCACGGCCAGCAGTGCGCAAAGGCGTTCCTTGCTTTTTTGTTCCTCGCTGCTGAGAAAGGCTGATCCAAAGTCTTCCCATGCGCGCCGGAATTGCTCTCCCATGCCCAAAGCCGCATCTTTGAAGGCGGCAACGTCTGTATCGTTCCAGCGCTCAAAGGCACGACCGTAAACAATGCCCAAAATGCCTTCCAGGCGGCTGTCCTCGTTACTTTCCGAACGGCAGGCCCGTTCCAGAACAGGAGCAAGAGAGCCTTGCCGTACCCTTTTAGCCAGAAAAGCCGCGCGCTCCACAAAGCCGTGCCAACCGGAATCACCGCCAGGCAGACCGCAGGCGCACAAAAATTCGTCGCGACAGCGGGCACGCGTCCGGGGAGCAAAGTCCATCAGTTCCCCCATGCTTTCACGCATGGCAGCGGCGAACCTCTCCGCATCGCCTTCCGTTGCTCCTGTCAGCAGAGACGGCAAGCCGAAGGCTTCGGGCAATTCCTCAAACAGCAGCCGTTCGGGAGATCGCGCGGCACGGAGGCAATCCCGCAGGGCCTTACCGCGCGCTGTAGAGAGCTTTCCCGTATGGCGTGTGATGGGAGGAAGCTGACGAATGGCCGTATACAAACGAGCAACTACCGCGGGAACGGTTGCTTCCACATGCAGGCCCGCGGCATAGCGTTCAATAATCGCCAGGCGTTCACCTTCCAGCCGCACGCCGGAGATACCGAACAAATCCGGTCGGCGCTGCATCAGCTCTACGCCTGCCTCATCCAGCCGGGGTAAAAACGAGCCTTCCCGGTACAAAAACAGCTCAGAACCGCGGCAAAGATAAAAGGCCAGCAGCAAAATGGGTAAAAGCCCTTCAGGAACGCCATAAGGGGGAGCAATGAGTTTGCGGAAAAGCTGCGGCAGGGGCACGCACTCCCCGGCGGCAGCATAAATTTCTTGTTCCAGTGCCTGCCAGACTGCAAACAGAGCAGAATCCCGAGCAGGTTCGCACAGGCGCCACTGCGCATCGTCTACCGGTTGATGCAGGCCGGTTCCGCGCAGGACGGATTCATACATGCTGCGTTCCGGCGGAAAGCCCTCGATCCCCAGCATTTCCTGTTCGGCATGCGTCAGCATGAGCTTGAGCAGAATATTACGGGCCGCCGTAGCCGCCGATGACAGGACAGGTCGAGCCACCAGCTCATTTTTGATTTGCGGGGCGCAGGGGTACAGCGTATCGCAAACCTGAGTCAACAGTCGGGTAATATCGACCGGCCGCAGGATCGGCTGCTGACGGCCATTCCAGAACCAGCGGCAGGCATTCCCCCGGGGGGCGGGGCGTGGGTCCAGCAGGAGATCGGCATTTTGCCGGATGCGACGTTCGCAATCCGCCAGCAAGACGCCGTATTCTCGCAGTGCGCGCCGGTCACCGCGCAGGGCCGGAGTCTGCTTTTCCACCCAGCGCAGACAGGCAAGTTCAATAGCCGGTTGCCGCAGCATATCCAGTTGTTGCGGCAGCGCTATCACCAGCGAGGGGTCCTGTGCAGTGGCTTGCAGGGCTTCCGCTTCCAGCTGCTCCTGATCGCTCATGGGCAGCAGTACGACGACCCGCCCCGCCTCGCAGGAAGATTGCGTTTTTTTACGGGGGGCAAGCTCCGTCATGGAGGCGATATATTCCAGATCAAAGAAACGGTACGCACCGCTTTGCAGGCTATGTTTACGCGCAACAAGGGGCCGTGTGGAAACATGCTCGCGCATCAGCGCCACAAAGGCCGGGCCCTCGCAGCGCAACTGCTTGCGGGCCTTCTGGAGCAGGGCTTCAATATCGATCCCTCCTCCCTCCCACAACCGGAAACTCTGATCCAGCTGGCGAAAGGTCAGCAACTCCCGCCGCCGCAAGCCCTGCAGGGTTTCCGGCACATCACGGCTTTGCGCCAGCGACGCCGCAAGGATGCTTTCCGTAGCTTTCAGGGGAGCGCCGGCTCCAAGAACATTAAGAATCCCTACTGTGCGCAGGGCCTGCGATTGCAGGGGCGTCAGTTCGTTCCCGCCATGCTCCAGCGTTTCCAGCAAGATTCGGGCAACAGGACGCTGCACGAGGGTAGCCGTCATGTTGGTCAGCAGATAATCGGCAATATCGTGCAGTCGCACAAAACCGTTATCCACAGCCGCGTCCCGGCGACAATGCTCCTGAAAGCCGTGGGGCTCCTGACTGGCAAGGTACGAAAAGAGCGAACGCTCATTCTGCGCCAAGCGCCGGAACAGCAACGGCATCACCAGCACAACCGAAGGATGCAGCGGCCATGTCTGTTGGCAAATTTGGATAAATTCAACGGGCGTCATGCCCGCGGGTAACTCCGCGCCCGCGTCCAGCAGGTTTTGCGCCTCTACCATGACCGTCGCCAGCAAGGAACTGGGCAGGGGGCTGGAATAGCGCAGCACCTGCCCCAGCGTATTCAGCCCCGAAGCCAGCTGCTCATTGAAGGGCATCGGCTCAAAGCGATCCTGCACCTTGGCCCACTCATGCCGTAGGATGGTGTTGCTCAACTCCGTATAGCCGTCAAAATGCTGGTGCTGCACCGTCAGGAACAGCATGGGCGCATCCGTAACCCGCTTGGCGTATTCGGCCAGCATCTGAAACAGGTATACGTCGCCGCCGGCCTTGTCCTGTAACGCGTACTCCAGACTTTTTCCGGCTTCGTCCACAATCAGCAGCAGTCCACCGCGCTTACGAGCCAGCGCCAGGCGGCGAACCTCTTCCACCAGCTCCAGCACAACGGCGCTGTCGCGCCAGCCCGCCTGTTGTAAAAGCGTTTCCAGACGCTGCCACACGCTCTGGCGTTCGGCATCTCCCGGCAAAACCTCCAGCGCGGCCCGCAAACCTTCCAGAACTATCTGTCCGATAGGGCTGCGGCGCGCCGTCAACGGCACGCACAGCCAGGGGCTTGCCGCTTTGCACCGGGCGGCAAAGCGTCGGGCGAGTTCCGGGGACTTTCGGGAAAGCTCCGCGTAAGCCTGATTTTTCTTGTGCGCTCCCCCGTTAAACAAGGCGTTGACAAACAAGGCAAAGGTAGACTTGCCCGCGCCATACGGCCCGAAAATCATGAAACTGCGTTCGCCCTGGGTATTTTCCAGATTGTCCAACAGACGCTCCAGAGCGTGCGCCACAAGGGGGGTGATAAGAATATCATCCAAGGCGTGGGCATCGTGACTGTCTGCGGAAAGATTGACGGCACGGCGGTAGCGGGTACGTACGGAAACAAGATCGGAAAGGACGGGCATGGCTACTCCGTGTCTGAATAATACGCGCGCAGCAAATCCTCGCCGTTGGGCAAGGCACAATGGACAGTCTCGATACCTTCGGAGGCCGTCAGATTGAAATAGGAACCCCAGCGGCGGGACTGATGCAGCTGCATAACCGCTTCCACGAGGCTGTTTTCATCCAGCATGAAAATTTGTCCCGGCGCATAATCCGCATACATCAATTCACTTAACCGCAGGCCGCTGCGTTCGCTGGCTCGCAAATAGTCCCAGATAGCATAACCGATGATTTCCGGCGGCAGGCCGCTCTTGGGCCCGATGGAAAAACGCAACATGGAACTGCCCTCCAGAAAGGAAAGCAGGCCCAGTTCCTGAAACGGGCAGGCATAGGAAAGCTCCAGCACGCGCTTTTTCCCGGCGGTTTTTAACGGGGCGTACATTTTGACGCAACATTCCATATCCCGTTCCAGCGTCGGCACTGAGGTTGCTTTCCCCTGACTCTGGCTATCGCGCTGCATCAATACATCCAGCCATTCATACCGATCAAACTCCGGCTTGTGCATCTCGCCGAACAGAAGCGTTGCCGCTGTCATAAAGTGTTGCTGGCTGCACAGCCTCCAGTGCAGCAGCCAGAGGGAAGCGTCATCCTCAAGGCAAGGGTCCCAGCCCGTCTGCGGATCGAGCAGGCTTTCCGCAAAGGGGGTGACAGTGCGATCATCCACCAGACCAAAGGCATCGCACCAGTATTTGATACTGTCGACCATGTTTTTCCCCACGCCAAGATGCGTGAGCGCGTCGGGATCAGAAAACTGTTTGCCGTCCCTGATGTGCTGGTAGCCTTTTTCCAGCCAGCCATAACGAAATGAAAAGGTCTGGTGCCCGGAAAATCGGGGACGACGTACGGTCATGAAAGACAGCTCCTTGCTCTGAAAATTCCCTCAGGGCACATCCTGTGCCCTGCGCTGCGACCGCTTCTTTATAGGGCGCGGAAACAAAAGCGGCAAGCGGTGGGAAGTGAGCTCTCCCGGGGAGCAGGGGGAGTTGTAACGTACAGCGAGGGGAAAAGCCGAAGAGACGGCGCACATGGGCAGCTTGCGCTTCTCTCATGCGGGGAGAGGAGACAGACTGTTAGCACCTTTTGCCTTTGAAGAAGGTAAAAGGCGAGGCGGCGGCACAGCGCCGCCCGGCCCGGAGAGAGCGGAAAACCGCGTTTTTTCTGCGAAACGACAGGCCGTATGGTTTGAAAAGCAACGCGCTTCAAACCGAAAAGCTCTAAGAATTAAAGGCCATGCACTTCTTTTCTCGTCAGGGGGAAGGAATAACTGCGCCCGTTGCGGATAAGGTGATTGACGATCTCATAGGGCTTTTCACTGCGGCCGGGGTACATCCTGTTCAGACGGCGCAGTATAAGAGACATTTCGTTGCGCATGGTCGTGGCAAAGATACCGGGATCATCTCAACTTTGAAATGAGAGGAAACTCTCGATTCATATGCAGCAATCGTTGCCGTTCGTATCTCCCAGCGCGCTTTTTGCGGTAGATAAGGATATTCTTTTACATCTCAAAGTTGAATTGCTCTAAGGATAGCAAAGTAAAATGACTTTGTCACCCTGCAACTATTTCCATCAACTTGTCATAGCTGTCAACAACATCATAGTGAACATGTTGCGGAGCAATGTTTTTATTGATGGTATGAAAATACTTTCGCGCGCATTCTATTTTTGTATCTTCAATAGCGCGCAGTTCAAATTTTTCCA
>CALVGJ010000060.1 GCA_944327045.1 uncultured Desulfovibrio sp. | reverse complement strand
ACAGCAGCAGGCGGGCGCATCAGCCTTTTGTGGCCCTCAATTGCGCCGCCATTCCCAAGGAACTGCTGGAAAGCGAGCTCTTCGGCTATGAGGAGGGCTCCTTCACCGGGGCGCAGCGGGGAGGGAGGTCCGGCAAGCTGGAACTGGCCGACTCCGGGACGCTTTTTCTGGATGAGATCGGCGACATGCCGTTCGACATGCAGGTCAAGTTGCTGCGGGTGCTGCAATCCGGGGAAATACGGCGGGTGGGAGGCCTGCGGACCATTGCCGTGAATCTGCGCATCATCTCCGCCACCAACAGGGATTTGCGGCAGGCCATTGCCGACCACAAGTTCCGCGAAGACCTCTATTACCGCATCAGCACGTTGACCATCGATATCCCGCCCCTGCGCGAACGCCCGGAGGACATTCTCCTGCTGGCTGAACATTTCATCCGGCGGCAGGCACAACTGCTGGAGCGGCCCGTGCTGCCCCTGTCGGAGCTGACATGCCGGGCGCTGCTTTCCTATGCCTGGCCGGGCAATATCCGGCAGCTGGAAAGCCGTGTGGAGCGGGCCATGCACCTGGCCGAGGGTAATGAGCTGCTGCCGGAGCACTTTTTCGGGCAGGCCGCGCAGGAGGAATGTCCGGCAAATATTCTTGAGGGCGGCAGCCTGGCGGAACGGGAATTGCGAGTCATTCAGGATATGCTGGAAGCCTGCGGCGGCAACAGGAGCTTGTGCGCCCGCCGTCTGGGCATCAGCCGTCCGACGCTGTACCGCAAACTGAAAGAAGCGGGAAAAATTTTTTCCAATATGGACTGAGCGTGTATTTTTCCGTATTCTGGAATGTTTTTTGTTTATGGTTCATAAACGGCATGATTTTTTTGAAGATGTGACCGGGAGATCAGTACAATGGAAGCATGTTTTGTCGTCAACGCAGGCAGGGACTTTACGCCTGCCCCGGAGGACAGCGTCCGCGGCAGCCTGTTTGCCCAGTATGAGCGTGTCCTGCTGGAAAGTCTTGTCTCAAGTTTCGGGCTGGATTGTCTCATCAGGGATCAGCATGGCGGCGACGTGGATACGCTGCACACGGTGCGCCAGATCGGCAGGGATGGTGAGATGACCTACAAGAACGAGGCGCACCGTCAGGCCTACGAGGCCCGGGGCGACTACAATTCCGCCGCTTATCATTCTCATGAAGGCTATCGGGAAAAAAATCGGGAAATCAGCACAATGCGCAAGGAGGGGAAGCTGGTTGACGCCTATACCGGGGAGTCCATTCCCCGTAACGGCAAGACAGACCTTGATCATGTGATTTCCGCCAAGGAAATTCATGACGATCCCGGACGGGTTCTGGCCGGTCTGCGCGGTGAGGATTTGGCCAACAGCAAGGAGAACCTGCAGGCGACCAACAGGCGGACCAATCGCAGCAAGAAAGCCGATAGCATGGACGATTTTCTGGAGCGGCGGGGCGACGAGTACACGGAGGAGCAGAAAGCCCTGATGCGCAAGAAGGATGCGGAGGCGCGTCGTGCCTATGAAAAGCGTCTGGCCCGTACCTACTACGGCAGTGCCGATTTCTGGACGCAAACGGTGGCGGCCGCGGGCAGGGTCGGCCTGCAAATGGGCTTGCGGCAGGCGCTTGGTCTGGTGCTGACGGAAGTCTGGTTTGCTGTCCGGGAGCAGCTTGCCGTGGGCGGCAGAAGCCTGAAAGCCATGCTGGCCGATGTGGCTGAAGGGGTACGCCTCGGCATGCGCCGGGCGAGGGAAAAATTCGCCGATGTGCTGGCCCGATTGGGGGAAGGATTTGTGGGCGGCATTCTTGCCAGTCTGACGACGACGCTGTGCAATATTTTCTTCACCACGGCAAAGAACATGGTGCGTGTTTTGCGCCAGAGCTTTGCCTCGCTCGTAGCGGCGGGCAAGGTGCTGCTTTTCAATCCCGACAGCCTTGCCTTCGGGGATTGCCTGCTTGCGGCGCTCAAGATTCTGGCCACCGGCGCTTCCGCCGTTGTGGGCATGCTGCTTTCCGACGCTGTGGCGACAAGCGGTCTGGGGGCTTTGCCCGTGGTGGGGGAATTGCTGGTCTCCTTTACGGGCGTTTTTGCCACAGGCGTCTTGTCGTGCACCCTGCTGTACGCTCTGGATTCTTGCGACATCATCCAGCAGGTTGTGGCTCTTCTGAACAAGGTGCGCACCATAGAGTATGATATTGCCTTCTATCGGCAGCAGGCTGATGCCTTTGAGGCCCTGGCCGCGGAATTGCTGTCCTATGATCTCGAGGGCTTCAGGCGCGAGACGGCGGCATATGCCGATGCGGCGCAGCGTCTGATTCAGGCCGAAAACGATCCGCGGGCGCTTGACGGCATCCTGCGGGAAATTCTGACCGAACGGGGTATAGCGCTTCCCTATGACGGGGACTTTGACAGCTTCATGGAATCCGGGGCTGGTGTTCTGCATTTTTCCTGATTTTCGGACAACAAAAAAACGCAGCCCGTAAAAGGGCTGACACCACACCAACACGGGAGGTACAGATGCCTATTCCCTTTATTCTAGGCGCGGCGGCAGTTGTCGCGGCGGCTACCGGCATCGGCGCGGGCGTCTACGGGGCCAGCAAGATCAAGGAAGCGAAGGATACCATGGAAAGTGCCCAGAACAGGCACGAACGGAATGTGTATCGTTACGAAAAAACGCAGGAGGCGTGTACGGCCGAGATGGACAGGCTCGGCACACAGGAAATGGAAATCCTCAACTCGTTCAAATGCTTCAGCGATTTGATCGAGCGGATTCACAATCGGCCGAAATTTGAGGAAATCGACCTCGGCGATCGGAGTTTGCCGCGCTATGACCCGCAGCATTTGCAGGAAGTCTCTCTGGGGGCGGGAGTGCTTCTGGGGTCTCTTGGGGGAGCAGCGGCCGGTACGGCCGGCGGCATGGCAGCCGCCGGAGGCGTAACGGCTGCCGTCATGGCGCTGGGGTCGGCATCGACGGGGACAGCCATTGCCTCACTTTCCGGGGCTGCCGCCACCAATGCTACTCTGGCTCTGCTGGGGGGCGGCGCTCTTGCGGCCGGTGGCGGCGGCGTGGCGCTGGGGTCCACCCTGCTGGGCGCGGCGACGTTGGGCGTCGGCCTGATGGTCGGCGGCGCCATCTTTGCCTTTACCGGCTCCAAACTGTCGGAAAAGGCGGATGAGGCGTGGGATCAGATGAAACGAGCCGAGGAAAAAATCGACACGGTATGCGTCTTTCTCGACGAGCTGAAGGATGCTGCCGTCGTCTATCGGGATGCGCTGGAAAAAATTCGTCGGCTATACACTTCTCACATGGCTTTTCTTGAAGCGTTGCTCGAGGAAAGGATGGATTGGAATTCGTTTTCCGAGACCGAAAAGCTGCATGTCAGAAATCTTGTGCATCTTGTCAGCGTCCTCTACGCCATGTGCAAGGAAAAGCTTGTCCTCAGGGACGAGAAAGAGGAAAACCTCAATACGCTCAATGAAGTCGGCATCAGAGAACAGATGACGCGGGCCGAGGATATCCTTGATCAGATTCCTCCTCTTTAGGGTCTGTTGACACTATTTGCTGTTTGTTTGGGGGAAGGGGCCGGGACACGAGGCGACACCGTCTCCAAAGGCAAGCGGAATGTGTACAGCTTATTTTTTTATCTATTGAAATTATTTGTAAAATTTGTATTGACACTCTACACCTAGGTGTAGAGTGTCAACACGTTGTTCACCCTCTGCTCAGACATGAAGCTGGAGGTTTTCTGCCAAGAGCCGAATGGGGGCGCACGAAATTGTAATGATGCGTCCATTTCGACAAGCAGGCTGTTCTTTTCCCTGAGTGGGTATACGTTTGCGCGTATGCCCACTCTTTCAATGCCGTCTGGATAAATCGCTCGGCCTTGCCGTTGGTTTGTGGCCGGTACGGCCGGGTTCTTTTGTGCTGTATACCGAACTCACGACATGCTTCACCAAATTTGCGGGATTTGTAGCAGGCCCCATTATCCGTAAGGATACGCTCGACCTTCATGCCCTGCGCCGTATACCAGG
>CALVGJ010000059.1 GCA_944327045.1 uncultured Desulfovibrio sp. | reverse complement strand
ATGTGCGCTACAGCTTCAGCGCGCCGGACACCAACGATGTGGACACGGCCCTGCGCGTCATCGCCGACCACGCCCGTTCCGCCTGCTTCCTCATCGCCGCGGGCGTGCTGCCCTCCAACGAGGGACGAGGCTATGTGCTGCGCCGTCTGGTGCGCCGCGCCCTGCGCTTCGCCACCCTCATGGGCGTGCATGAGCCCTTCCTCTATCAGGTCTGCCGCAAGGTGACGGAGCTCATGGGTGACGACTATCCCGAACTGACCGAACAGGCCGACTTCATTGCCCGCGCGGTTCGCGAGGAGGAGCAGCGCTTCTCCCAGACGCTGGGCAAGGGCCTCGAACTGCTGGAAGCCGAGCTGGCCGCACTGGCCGCGCGCGGAGAGACTCTCATTTCCGGCGACTTCTGTTTCAAGCTGTCGGATACCTACGGCTTCCCGCTGGACATCGTGACCGACGTTTCCGAAAAGCGCGGCTTTCGCGTGGATGCCGCCGGTTTCGAGACCTGCATGGCCGAACAGCGCAAGCGGGCCCGCGACAATCAGAAGAAGGCCGGTCTGCTCGGCGCGCAGGGTGGCGGCGAACTGCCCGCCGCGCTGACGCAGGGACAATGGAACTGCATCTATGTGGGCGACGCCATGCTGACCGCCCAGGGGCACATCCTTGCGCTGATCGATGAGCAGGGAGAAAGCGTCTCCCGGCTGCCGCAGGGCGGCAAGGGCTACCTTGTCTGCACGCAGACGCCCTTTTACGCCGAGTCCGGCGGCCAGTGCGGGGATACCGGCGTCATCAGCGCCACGGACGGCGCGCAGGCCCGCGTGCTGGATACGCTCAAATGCAACGGTCTGCCCGTGCATCTGGTGGAAGTGTTTTCCGGCAGTCTGGCCGTGGATGCCGAAATCTGCCTGAGCGTGGACGCCGACCGGCGGCGGGCCGTGACCCGTAACCACAGCGCCACCCACCTGCTGCACGCCGCCCTGCGCAAAATACTGGGCGCGCACGTCAAGCAGGCGGGCTCGCTGGTCACGCCGCAGCGTCTGCGCTTCGACTTCACCCATCTTGCCGCCCTCACGGCGGACGAACTGGCCGCTGTGGAACACGAGGTCAATGCCGCCGTCATGGCCGATCTGCCGGTTCACGCCCGCGAAATGTCGCGGGACGAGGCCGAGCGCGCCGGGGCCATGGCCCTCTTCGGTGAAAAGTACGGCGATACGGTGCGCGTGGTGAACATGGGCGACGGCGAGGCGCTCTATTCGCTGGAACTCTGCGGCGGCAGTCATGTGGAACGCACGGGAGCCATCGGGCCCTTTGCCGTGCTTTCCGAAAGCGGCGTGGCCGCCGGTACCCGGCGCATAGAGGCCGTCACCGGCTGGGGCGCGCTGGAACTGCTGCGCGAACAGCGCGAACATCTACAGACGCTGGCGGCCCGGCTCAAGACCCGTCCCGACCAGCTCGGCGAACGGGTGCAGGCGCTTCAGGACGAGGTGAAAAAACTGCGCAAGGCTATGGAAACGGCGGCCGCTCCCGCTTCCGGCGACATCATGCAGGGTCTGGAGGAGATCGGCGGCATCAAGGTGCTTGCCGCAAGGCTGGACAATGTTCCCGTCAAGTCCCTGCGCGACCTCATGGACGGGGTACGCTCCCGCCTGCCTTCGGGCGTGGCCTGTCTGGCCACGGTGGAAGGCGGCAAGGTGGGACTTCTGCTCTATGTTTCCAAGGACCTGCACGCCCGCTTTACCGCTCCCGCGCTCATCAAGACCGTGGCCGCCCCCTGCGGCGGTTCCGGCGGCGGCCGTCCCGACCTTGCGCAGGCGGGCGGCAGCAATGTGGACGGCATCGAGGCCGCCTTTGCGGCCCTGAAACAGGAAATCGGCGGAAACTCCGCCCAGTAAGGATAAACCATGATCGGCATCTCCAAACTCTACTGCGGACAGGTGGAGCCCTCGGACGCGCTGCGCTACGGGCGGCATTCCGGGCAACTCCCCTCCCATCTGCTGCAATTCTCCAAGGACAAGAAGCCCGTGGTCGTCTGGAACATGACCCGGCGCTGCAATCTCAAGTGCGTGCACTGCTATGCCCAGGCCGTGGACGTGGACGGCGCGGACGCCATCTCCACCGAAAAGGCCAAGGAAATGATCGACGATCTCGCGGCCTACGGCGCGCCGGTCATGCTCTTTTCCGGCGGCGAGCCGCTGGTGCGCAAGGACCTTGTGGAACTGGCCAGCCACGCCACCTCCAAGGGCATGCGGGCGGTCATCTCCACCAACGGCACCCTGATCAGCAAGGAAAAGGCCCGCGAACTCAAGAGCGTCGGCCTGTCCTATGTCGGCATTTCGCTGGACGGGCTGGAAGCGGTGCACGACCACTTCCGCGGGGTGCCCGGTTCCTTCAAAAAGGCGCTGGAAGGCATCGCCAACTGTCAGGCCGAGGGCCTCAAGGTGGGCCTGCGCTTCACCATCAACAAGCGCAACGTGGCCGAGATTCCGGGCATCTTCCGCCTGCTGGAAGACCTGGAAGTGCCGCGGGCCTGCTTCTATCATCTGGTCTATTCCGGGCGCGGTTCCGAACTCATCAAGGAAGACCTCGACCATGCCGAGACCCGGCAGGTGCTCGATCTCATCATGGACGAGACGCGCGCGCTCTTCGACAAGGGCAAGCCCAAGGAAATCCTTACCGTGGACAACCATGCAGACGGCCCCTACGTCTGGATGCGCCTGAAGCGGGAAGACCCCAAACGGGCCGAAGAGGTGTTCGAGCTGCTCCAGTACAACGAGGGCAACAATTCCGGGCGCGGCATCGGCTGTATCTCCTGGGACGGACAGGTTCATGCCGACCAGTTCTGGCGCAATCACACCTTCGGCAACGTGCTGGAACGCCCCTTCTCCGCCATCTGGGACGATCCTTCCATCGAACTGCTCCACAAGCTCAAGGACAAGAAACTGCACGTCAAGGGCCGCTGCGCCCAGTGCCGTTTCCTCAATATCTGCGGCGGCAACTTCCGTGCCCGCGCCGAAGCCTACTACGGCGACGAATGGGCGCAGGACCCGGCCTGCTATCTCACCGACGAGGAGATTGGCCTGTAGCCTGCCGCCTGCCTGTTGCTGCGGGGGAGGGGAAACCCTCCCCCTTTTTGGGGGAAAGGATATCCAGACACTCTCTGCCGCCGAATGCCACCGATATGTGTAACCATATGGAATCCCTGCGCATGACCCAGTCTCTCTCTCCCTCACATGTTGCGAGCATTGCTGCCAAAATAATAAATAAATCAGACATGTTATAGCCTGAAAGAGTTTTGGCAAAATGCCTTTTGGATAACAAATGGATAATCATCTTCCAATTTG
>CALVGJ010000058.1 GCA_944327045.1 uncultured Desulfovibrio sp. | reverse complement strand
CTGCAGAATCCCCAGCTGTTCCCCGTCGGCTCCGATGACTCGCACCTCTCTCGCACGGATCATCTCATTGCGGCGCACGCCGTCCTGTGCGACGTCGCGCCGCGGTCTCATGTTAGGCGAAGCTATAACGCATCCCTCCTCGCTTGAAGGGCTCTTCTCCATCCGCGCGGATCATGGCGGCAACCTCCGGCACGGACTTGAGCCCCACGTTTTCCCCACTGCGCAGGCGCACGTTGACGCCGCCGGCCTGCGCCTCCTTCTCACCAATGACAAGAATATACGGAATCTTGGCCACCTGCGCCTCGCGCACCTTGAAGCCAAGCTTTTCGTTTCGCAAATCGGCCGTCACGCGGATGCCCTGCGCCCTGAGTTCCGCCAGCGCCTTGCGGGCGGCCTCGTCCCCGGCCTCGGTCACCGTGAGGATGCGGGCCTGTTCCGGCGCAAGCCAGGTGGGCATGGCCCCGGCGTACTGTTCGATGAGCACGCCGATGAAGCGTTCCAGCGAGCCCATGATGGCACGATGCACCATGACCGGGCGATGCCGTTCGCCGTCCTGTCCCACATAGGTGAGGTCGAAACGCTCCGGCAGGGTA
Source organism: uncultured Desulfovibrio sp. (assembly GCA_944327045.1). GTDB lineage: Bacteria > Desulfobacterota > Desulfovibrionia > Desulfovibrionales > Desulfovibrionaceae > Desulfovibrio. Next base: position 8,933 of record CALVGJ010000058.1, on the reverse strand, counting down.
AAGTCCACCTGAATGGTGGAGCACTGCCATTCGCGTCCGATGCAGTCCAGCAGGCGCACGTCGATTTTCGGCCCGTAGAAAGCCCCGTCCCCCTCGTTGATCTCATACGGCATATCGGCTTTCTGCACGGCCTGGATTAGGGCGTTGGTGGCAAGTTCCCACGCCTCGTCCGTGCCGATGCTGTCTTCGGGCCGGGTGGAGATGGCCACCTTGAACTGGAAGTTGAACAGATTCATGAGATCACGGATAAGGTGGATGACCTCAAGAATTTCCCCTTCCAGCTGTTCAGGAGTGCAGAGGATGTGCGCATCGTCCTGCGTGAACTGACGCACGCGCAAAAGGCCGTGCAGCACGCCGCTCTTTTCGTGACGGTGCACCACGCCCAGCTCGAAGTAGCGTTGCGGCATGTCCCGGTAGCTGCGCAGCTCGTTCTTGAAAATGAGCATGTGCGAGATGCAGTTCATGGGCTTGATGCCGTAGGCGTCATCCTCGATCTGCGTAAAGTACATGTTCTGCCGGTAATGATCGTAATGACCGGAGCGCTGCCAGGTCTCCACACGCAGCAACTGCGGCCCCTGCACCATGTCGTAGCCGCGCTTGAGGTGCTCGCGCCGCCAGAAGTCCTCCAGGATGGTGCGCAGCAGCATGCCCTTGGGCAGCCAGAACACCATGCCGGGGGCCACATCCTCATGGAAAGTGAAGAAGCCCAGTTCCCGGCCCAGCTTGCGATGATCGCGGCGCCTGGCCTCCTCCAGCTGCTGGAGATAGGCCTTGAGGGCCTTTTCATCGGCAAAGGCCGTGCCGTACAGGCGGGAAAGCATAGGATTCTTTTCATCGCCGCGCCAGTAGGCCCCGGCCACGGAAAGCAGCTTGGAGGCCGCGGCAAAGCCGGTGTGCGGCACATGCGGGCCGCGGCAGAGGTCGCAGAAATCGCCGCAGGTATAGAGCGTCACCGTGTCGGCATCGATGTCCTCGATGATCTCCACCTTGAAGTTTTCGCCCATGCTGCGGAACAGCTCCACGGCCTCGGCCTTGCTCACCCGGCGGCAGGTAAAGGGCAGACGGGCGGAGGCCAGTTTCTGCATTTCCGCCTCGATGGCCTCGAAATCATCGCTGGAAAAGGGTTTTTCCACGCTGAAGTCATAGTAAAAACCGTTGTCGATGGCCGGACCGATGGTCACCTTGGCCGAGGGGAACAGTTTCTTGACCGCCGCCGCCATGACGTGCGCCGTGGAATGCCGCACGATGACCAGCCCTTCCGGAGAATCGGCGGGCACGGGCACAAGTTCGCTGCACCCCGCCGGGACGGGAGCGCTCAGGTCCACAAGATGCGCTCCGCCCTGCTCTTCAGGGCAGACAGCGCGGGCAGCCACCAGCGACTTGAATTTCTTGCCGCTCAGGGCCTGCTGCAACACATCGGAAACGACTGCACCGGCGGCGGCCTCCACGGCCTGCCCTTCCACAAGGATGCTCATGAAAAACTCCTTATCGCTTCGCCGCAAGGCGGCGCACAACGCAAAAAAGAAATGGGGAGGCGAAAACCTCCCCATCACTCTCAAAAATACCGCTTGGCGGCTATAGTGGCGGACACTCAGCCCTTCGCCGTTAAGGGGACATTCCCCGAATCATCACTGGTAGGAACGAGCAGACTTGAACTGCTGACCTCTTCCGTGTCAAGGAAGCGCTCTAGCCACCTGAGCTACGCTCCTACATGAGGCAAGAGTTCTTGTATATGTCGGCCGACAAAAGGTCAAGCATTTTTTCTCGCTCGTCCAAAAAAAATTGTTCCCGCCCACAGAGGCTAATCCGCATCACCGTCTCCGGCGCAACGGTACCGGAAACCCGGCAGGGAGCATTCCGTCAGTATGGTTTCCTTGCGGGCCTCGCGACGCCCGGCGGGCCTGTCCCCGTTATCGCCGAAAAAAACGGGTGCATCCGATGTCAATGCGCTTTTTCCCATAACTAAGGAATAGCCCTCGCCTTCCGTCGACTCCGCATCAGGCGGAAGCCCACCCTGCCCCTGAGCTTCTCTCACGCGCCGGTGGGGGAGTGGCCCAGTTCAGACGCGACCGCAGAGCGCCGCATCGTCGTCAATCAGGGCGAGCAGCTCTTTCTTCCACTGCGCTGTGGACAGGTCGAGAGGGGACAGCGTGCTGTTGAAACAGCCGTTGCGCAGGACGCTTCTCTCATGCTCGAGCACAAGCAGTTCCCTGCCGAAGCCCAGCCTATCTTGCCGTTCCCGGGCTGTGCAGATTTGTCCGCTCCGGCGGCATCCCGGCGGGAGCTCTCCGGGGAGGGCCGTCGGTCGCGCACAACAAAGGGCTGTCTTACCGGGGCGAGACCCGGACAGCCCCCCTTGCGGCCACGACCTCAGGGCAGCGTACCGGCAAACTGCGTCTTCAGACGCTGCACCTTGGCTACATAGAAGCGCGTTTCCCGCACGGGCAGCTCTACGGTCAACTTGTGGTAGAGATCCTTCACATCCAGGCTGTTGATGCGGGCCACGGCCGCGGCATTGGTGGGCCCCCAGAAGCGGAGGAAACGGTTGGGGCCCATATTGTAGGCCGCCACGGCGCAGTATTCGCGGGCCACAGGGTCCTGTACGTCCTGAAAATAGCGGGTCATGAGAATGTGCAGGTAGGCTGTGCCGTAACGGATGTTGATTTCCGGGACGGCCAGCTCGGCAAAGCCCACGTTGCCCCGTCTCCCGTAGAGGAAGCGGTGCACCTCATTGCTGGCGGTGCTGGGCAGAAGCTGCATGAGCCCCGTGGCCGAACTGCGGCTGACCAGTGTGGGCCGGAAGGTGCTTTCACTGTGGATAATGGCGTAGACGAGGGCGGCATTCAGTCCGTACCGGTGCGAAAAGCTTTCCACCAGTTCCCTGTAGGAATCGGCATGCTCCTGAAGCGTCCCGGCGTCATAGTGGGGAGGAGGCAATACAGGCCCCACGGGGGCGGGCTGTCTGTGCAGCTCGGCCAGTTCCTGCAGATTGACCGGCTGATAGCCGTTCATGAAGTCCCCGGAGGCCAGCCAGCGCAGGGGACGTCCCTGACTGTCCAGCATATCGCCGTAGAAATCCGGCTGAACCCCGTACAGTACGGGCATGCTGGCCCCATCCAGCACCAGCAGGGGAGCCAGAGCGGGAGCCGCATTGTCGTCATAGAAAAACGCCCTGTCGGCAATGGCCAGCCTGACGCCGTCCGCATCAAAAAGCACCACATCTGCCGACCGGGAGACGGGAAACGCTTCCTGCGTGGTGACGAGGGTGGTGTTCACGGGCTGCCGCACGGCCCAGACGCGACCGGCCGCCCCCTGATTCTCAATGGGGCGGGGACAGTCCTCGGGACGCAGGCTGATGACCTGCGGATTGATGAGACCGCGCACTTCCGTCCCCCAGTACTGGGGGACAAAGCCGGCCAGCAGCGGCACCAGCCCCAGGAGTCCCAGGAGCATGCAGGTTGCCAGAATGAGGGTGATACGGCGGTTCATGGCGACATCCTTGCCGGCGTCTGCGGTTCCGGCGTAAACTCAGTATGCAATGTTTTTGCCATAAAGACAATGGCTCAGTGATTCCGCCGCATTGAAATTTTCCACCCTTCTTCCGCCGAAACGACGTCAAAATTTCGGTGCGGCTTCCTCGCGCCTCCCATTGACCCGTAGATGCAGGACGGGTATGGATGGAAGACATTGCAGCCTTTTCCTCGCATCTGCCCTTGAGATTCCGGCGGTTTTTGCGTATGTCCCTTTCGGCACAAGCCCGCCGGTCAGACGGGCGCCGGCAGGCTGCCGTGCGGCAGGAACAGATATCGGGGCGACCGCCCTCTCCTTTTTTCCTTTCGGGAGCACGATGCTCCGGGCATGACCGTCATGAAATACCTTCATACCCTGCTGCCCTTCTGGAAAGAGCTGAAACACTATCAGGCAGCCGATTTTCGCGCCGATCTGGTGGCGGCGCTGACAGTCACGCCCGTGGCCGTGCCGCAGGCCATGGCCTATGCGCTCATGGCCGGCGTCCATCCGCAATACGGCATCTATGCCTGCATGCTGCCGGTGGTGGTGGCGGCGCTCTGGGGTTCCTGCCGTTTTCTCGCCGCCGGGCCCACCAACGCCACCTCCATTGTCCTGCTCTCCACCATCGGCTCGGCCACGGTGGGCGGCGTCGCCATTGCGGGCCTGCCGCCTTCCTACCAGATGACCTGCGTCTTCACCATCACCCTGCTCTGCGGCATGATTCAGGTCGCCATGGGGCTGGCCCGGCTGGGCGATCTGGCCAACTTCATTTCCCAGTCCGTCATGCAGGCCTTTGCCACGGGGACGGCCCTGCTCATCGCCTCCAGCCAGATAGAAACCGTGCTCGGCCTGCCGGACAGCCATTCCAGCGGCTTTTTCCTGCCGGTCTGGTCGGCCATCCAGCATATTGATCAGATCAATGTCTGGTGTGTGGGCATTGCCGCCCTGAGCATCGTACTGGTGGAGGTCTGCCGCCGCATTTCCCGCCGCCTGCCCGCCACCCTGCTGGCGCTGGTGGGCGCTGGCCTTTTTTCCTGGCTCATTGATGCCTCCGGCAAGGGCGTTGCGCTGGTGGGAACCATTCCCTCGGTCATTCCGCCCATTTCCCGCCTGCCGCTGGACGTCACCGTTTATCGCGACCTCTTCATGCCCGCGCTGGCGCTGGCGCTCATGGGCGCGGTCACCTCGCTTTCCACCGGCAAGCAGCTTGCCGGGCTCAAGGGGGATCGCTTTGACGGCAGTCAGGAGCTGATAGGACAGGGACTCGGCAACATGGCGGCGGCCTGTACATCCAGTATTGTGGGCTGCGGTTCCTTCAGCCGCAGTGCGCTGGTGGTGACCTCCGGCGCGCGCACGCGCATGGCCACCGTGCTTTCCGGATTGCTGGCCCTGCCCATGCTCTGGCTTATTGCGCCCTTTATGAGCTGGCTGCCGCTTTCCGCTCTGGGCGGCGTGCTGCTGACCGTCTGCGTGCGGATGGTGGACGTGCCCGGTCTGCGCCTCTGTTTCAAGGCAACGCGCATTGACCGTACCGTCCTGCTCGTCACCTTTGCCGCCACCCTGCTGCTGGCGCTGGAGCAGGCCATCCTGCTGGGCGTGCTGCTTTCCCTCATTCTCTTTATCTTCAAGCTGGCGCATCCGCGCGTCTTCCGGCTCAACCGTCACGATCCCATGATGCAGCACGCTCCGGAACCGCTGCCGGACGAAATCGCCGTTTATATTATTGAAGGAACGCTCTTCTTCGGGGCCATCAATGAGCTGGAGCGCCGCATCTATGCCGAAACGGAAACACCGGTGCGGGTCATCGTCTTGCACCTGGCCCGTGTCTTCTGGCTGGATGCCGCGGGCACGCACGCCTTGGAGCAATTTGTGGAACGCAGCCATCAGCGGCATATTCCGGTCATCCTCGTGGTCGGCAGCCGCAGCGTCCACGACATTCTCAAGCGGACAGGCATGCTGAGCTATCTGGGCAAGGGCTTTGTGGCTCCCACCTTTGCCGACGGGCTGAAGATCGGCTTCAATACCTATCATCGCCTCATGAGCGACGAACACCTGCACCTGCCCAAGCTGCCCCCTTCCAAGCGCAAGCAGAGCCGTCACGTCCATCACCCGCATCAGCACCACAAGAGCAGGAACAAATGAGCCGACACCCCGCCCGTCCCCTGCCGCCCTGCCCCGCCGCGGCTCATCCCCCTGTCTTCGGCCCTGACGCCCCGTGGCTTGCGCCGCTGGCAGGCTACAGCGATCTGCCCTTTCGCCTGCTCTGCCGCGAATACGGTGCGGCCGTCTGCGTCACGGAAATGGTCAGCGCCAAGGGGCTTGTCTACCACAGTCCCGGCACCGCCGATCTGCTCGCAAGCCTGCCGGAAGATCAGCCGCTGGTGGTGCAGCTCTTCGGGGCGGAAGCCGATTTTCTGGGGCAGGCCGTCAGTCTGCTGCGTGAGGCGGGCTATGGCTGGTTCGATTTGAACATGGGCTGTTCCGTGCCCAAGGTGCTCAAGCAGAAGGCCGGAGCGGCCATGCTCGGCGATGTGGAAAATGCCCTTGCCGTGGCCCGCGCCATGATCGCCGCCGCGGAGCCGGGCCATGTGGGCTTCAAGCTGCGTCTGGGGCTGGACGACAGCCGTCCCGTCTGGCGGGAGCTGGCCTTGCGGCTTCAGGATGCCGGGGCCGGCTGGCTGACCCTGCATCCCCGCACGGCCCGACAGGGTTTCGGCGGCGAAGCGCGGCATGAGGCACTTGCCGAGCTTGCGCCGCAACTCTCCATCCCCCTGCTGGCCAGCGGCGATCTCTTCAGTGCGGAGGACGGCCTGCGCGTCCAGACCGCCACAGGGGTGAACGGCGTCATGTATGCGCGCGGCGCCCTGCACGATCCCACCATTTTTGCCGCCCACCGCGCCCTCCAGCGCGGCGAGAGCCCGCCGCCCGTCACACCGCAACGGCTGCGCGCCGTCATCGACAGGCACATCAGCCTGGCCCGCCGCCACTGCTCCGATGACGCCGTGCTCTGGAAGATGCGCAGCGCCGTACCGCGCTATGTGAAGCATCTGCCCGGGGCGCGCGCTCTGCGCCATGCCCTCTGCCAATGCACGGACTGGAGCGCACTGCGGGCTATTCTGGACGAATTTCTGCCGTTGCCGCCGACGACCTGCCCACAGGCTGCCGAACCTGCCGCGCGCGGTTGAACTCTTCCGCCATGCGGACTATAAAGGGCGGGGCACGTCCGAGATGCCGTCCCCGTTCTCACCAGGTTCGGCACGCGCTGCCGCTGACGGCGGACGCTGTGCCGTTTTTCGACGGCGTTCCCCCGGCAGCCGGACGAAACGACGCTGCGTTTTTTCGCATGCAGCCTTCCCCTGTCACATTCTTTCCGGCCCCGGCGGTGTGCCGCACAGATTCCGCCAAGGAGACGTCATGGAAATTCTACGCGCCAAAACGGCCGGATTCTGCATGGGCGTGAGCCTTGCCCTGCAAAAGCTGGACTCAGCCATTGAGCACGCCGACGGCAGGCGCATCTGCACCCTCGGCCCCATTATCCACAACCCGCAGGTGCTGGCGGATTACGAGGCGCGCGGGGTTTTCTGCGCTTCCTCCCCCGCCGAGCTCGGCCCTCACGACTGCGTGCTCATTCGCGCACACGGCATTACCCGACAGGTGGAGGAAGCTGTGCGGACGTCAGGGGCGCATGTACAGGACGCCACCTGCCCCAAGGTGAAAAAGGCCCAGCTTTCCATTCGCCATGCCACGGAAAACGGGGCGACCCTGCTGCTGTTCGGCGAGGCGGAGCATCCCGAAGTCAAGGGACTGCTGTCCTATGCGCACAGTGTTGCCCATGTCTTCGGCAATCAGGAGGAACTGGACGCACTGTCTCTCGCTCCTGACGGCGTCTATGTGCTGGCGTCCCAGACCACCCAGGATCGCGGCGTATTCGCCGCCATCGAGCAGCACTTGCGGCAGAGGCTTGCGCACCTTACGGTACTTTCCACCATCTGCGACGCCACACGCGAACGGCAGGAGGAAGCCCTGGACATTGCGCGTACCGTGGACGTCATGGTCGTGGTCGGCGGCAAGCAGAGCGGCAATACGCGCCGTCTGGCCGACCTGGCCGCCCAGTGCGGCAAGACCACTTACCATATAGAAGAAGCGACGGAACTCCTTCCGGAGAATTTCTCAAAAAAAACTCGCGTTGGCCTAACGGCGGGCGCATCTACGCCGAAAAAGCTTATTGACGCGGCGCAATTGTGGCTGGAGGCGCTGCCCTAGGCGACAGCTCGTCTACCGCCGTACTCGACGGGACAGCGCACGACGCCGGGACAGGGCGCTTGTCTTCCGCAGGTTCGTGGCCTGAACGGCTTCGCTCCGAAACGGAGGACAGTCGCGGGGAAATTTTCCCGTGACGGCGCAGGCGTATCTTATGGAGGCAGCATGGCTCAGACCAATATTCTGCTTGAGGCGGGAACCAACGAACTTGAAGTTGTCGAGTTCTATCTCGACGAACTGGCGCCACCCAACGGCGACCCCGCTGAAGGACAGGCCACGACGAAAAACCCCGACGGGACATGTACCTACCGGGGCTATTACGGCGTCAATGTGGCCAAGGTGCTGGAAATCATCCGCATGCCCAAGGTCACGGAACTGCCCGAAGTTCAGCACCCCAGCGTGCTGGGGGCCTTCAACCTGCGCTCCCGCATCATTCCTCTTGTCGATCTGGCCATGTGGCTGGAAAAACAGCATGCCCAGACAACCGAAGAGCCCAAGACCATCGTGACGGAATTCAACAACGTCACCACGGCTTTCATGGTCTCCGGCGTCAACCGCATCCACCGCATCAGCTGGGAGGAAGTCGAACCGCCGAACAAATATGTGGCCGCGGTTTCCAGCAATACCATCATCGGCGTGGTCAAACTGGAGGGACGCATCGTCTTCCTGCTGGACCTGGAAAAGGTCGTGGCCAACCTCAACCCGCGGCTCGGCCTGCGCCTGGATGATCTGGGGGCCAACTGGGACGCTTCACGCGGCTATCGTGCTCTTGTGGCCGACGACTCGGCCCTTGTCCGCGAAATGCAGCGAGACCTGCTGGAAAAAGCCGGTTTCACCGTGGAAGTGACCACCAACGGGCGCGAGGCCTGGGATCGGCTCATGAATTTCAAGCGTCTTTCCGAGGAAGAAAACCGCCCCATCACCGACTTTGTGCAGGTGGTGGTCTCGGATATCGAAATGCCGGTCATGGACGGACTCAACCTGACCCTGCGCATCAAGGAAGACCCCATGCTCAAGGATTTGCCCGTGCTTCTCTTCTCTTCGCTCATTACCGACAAGCTGCGCCACAAGGGCGAAAGCGTCGGCGCGGACGGGCAGATATCCAAACCGGAAGTGACCCAGCTTGCCAAACGGGCAGCCGCGCTCATTCAGGCGCGGGAGGC
>CALVGJ010000057.1 GCA_944327045.1 uncultured Desulfovibrio sp. | reverse complement strand
TGCGCTGTACGGTGTACATGGGCGCGGAAGATGTGGAACGGCAGGCTCCCAACGTCATGCGCATGCGTCTGCTCGGCGCTACGGTCATCCCGGTGGAAAGCGGTACGCGCACCCTCAAGGATGCCATCAATGAGGCGCTGCGGGCCTGGATAGCCCAGCAGCAGACCACGCATTACTGTTTCGGCACGGCGGCCGGGCCGCATCCCTTTCCCACGCTGGTACGGATGTTCCAGCAGATTATCGGTCAGGAGACCCGTGTACAGATGGAGGAACAGGCGGGCAAACTGCCGGATGCCGTGGTGGCCTGCGTGGGCGGCGGCTCCAATGCCATCGGCATATTCCATCCTTTTCTGGAAGAGCCGGGCGTGAAGCTCATCGGCGTGGAAGCTGCGGGAACGGGCGATCCGGGCTGTTTCAATTCCGCACCGCTCAGTCTGGGGGTGCCGGGGGTGCTGCACGGCTGCCTGACCATGCTGCTTCAGAACAGCGACGGGCAGATCGAGCCCTCCCAGTCCATTTCCGCCGGGCTGGATTACCCCGGCGTGGGGCCGGAGCATGCCCATTTGCACAAGAGCGGTCGCGTGCGCTATGTGATGGTGCGCGATCTGCGAGCCCTGGCGGCCTTTGAACGGCTTTGCCGGGCGGAGGGCATTCTGCCTGCGCTGGAGTCTTCGCATGCGCTGGCCTGGGTGCTGGATCACGCCGAGGAATTTGCGCCCGGCAGCAAGGTGGTAGTCAATCTGTCGGGACGCGGCGACAAGGATTTGGGCATTGTCCGCAAGGCGCTTGGTTTGCAGGCCGTGGGCGAATTCTGCTGAGGAGGGAAAAGGCATGTATATTCTGGAACAGAAAATTCGCTCCGCGCGCGCGGCCGGTCGGACGGCGCTCATTCCTTTCGTGACCGCCGGTTTTCCTGATGAGGGCAGCTTCTGGCCCGCTATCCGTGAGCTGGACGAGGCCGGGGCGGACATCATCGAGATCGGCGTTCCCTTTTCCGACCCCGTGGCTGATGGGCCGGTGGTGGAGGAGGCTTCCCGCCGTGTACTCAGCGACGGCATGAATCTGGCCCGCCTGCTGGTCGAGTTGCAGGAGCGCAAGGACATTTTCCAGTGCGGCATAGTGCTCATGGGCTACTATAATCCCTTCATGCAGTACGGGCTGGCCAAATTTGCCGTGGATGCGGCACGGGCGGGCGTGCACGGGGTCATCGTGCCGGACATGCCCTATGAGGAATCCGAGGAATTGCGGGAACTGCTGGCGGCACAGGGCATTGTGCTCATTTCTCTGGTCGGGCCCAACACCAGCGAGGAGCGCATGCGGCTCTACGCAAAGGTGAGTCAGGGCTATATCTATGTGGTATCGGCCATGGGCATTACGGGAAAGCGGTCCCTGCTCGTGCCGCAGGTGGCGGCTACCATGCGGCGGGCGCGTTCGATCTTTTCCCAGCCGCTGGCGCTGGGCTTCGGCCTTTCCGAGCCGGCACAGGTCGAGGATTTGCCGCCGGATGCCCGTCCCGATGCGGCGGTATTCGGCAGCGCGCTCATGCAGCATCTGGATGCCGGCGGCAGCGTGGAGGACTTCATGGCCCGCTGGAAATAGAGCGTTTGCCTTTGAAAAAAGTAAAACGCGAGGTGGCGGCACAGCTTTACCGGGCCCGAAGTGAGCGGAAAAATCGTGTTTTTTCCGCGAAACGACAGGCAGGATGATTTGAACTGCAAAGCGTTTCAGACGAAAAATGCTCTCGTCGCTCGCAGTGGAGACTGGAAGCAAAGGAAACAGGGCTGCCGCATGGTCACGGCAGCCCTGTTTCAGTGAGAGGGAATATGTCTTGCCGCTTGCGGATAGTCTGCTCCGCAAGGCCTTTGCCGGTTAGAGCAATTCCACATTGAAAATGTGGATTGCTCTGGGAGTCGCGAGAGCGACTACCCGCAACCGAACACACGGAAAAACCACGTTTTTTCTGTAGTGTGAGGGCAGCGTCTGCATTGAAATTGGACACAATTTCAATGCGAATCCGCACTAGATGTCGCTTTCTGGAATGCCGCAGGCTCGGGCCACGCCCGCGCCGTAAGCCGGGTCAGCCTTGGCGCAGTTGCGGATGTGCCGCAGCTTGATTTCCGTGGGCGCGTCGCCGAGAGCCCGGGCCGTATTGCCGAAGAGGGCTTCCTGCTGTTCAGGCGTCATGAGGCGGAAGAGGCGGCCGGGCTGCTCGAAGTAGTCGGCATCATCGCAGGGGTAGTCCCAGCGAGCCGCATCGCCGCTGATTTTCAGGGGCGGTTCCGTAAAGTCAGGCTGTTCCTTCCATGCGCCTTCGCTGTTGGGTTCATAGCTCGTATAGCTGCCGTAGTTGCCGTCCACGCGCATCTGTCCGTCACGGTGGAAGCTGTGGAAGGGGCAGCGCGGCCTGTTGACCGGTATCAGGTGATGATTGACGCCGAGGCGGTAGCGCTGGGCATCCCCGTAGGAGAACAGACGGCCCTGCAGCATCTTGTCGGGCGATACGCCGATGCCGGGAACCAGATTGGCGGGATTGAAGGCGGCCTGCTCCACTTCAGCAAAGTAGTTTTCCGGATTGCGGTTCAGCTCCAGCACACCCACCTCGATGAGCGGATAGTCGGAGTGGTACCAGACCTTGGTCAGGTCAAAGGGGTGATAGGGCAGCTTTTCGGCATCTTCTTCGGGCATGACCTGGAAATAGAGCGTCCAGCGGGGGTAGTCGCCCTTTTCAATGTGTTCGTAGAGATCGCGCTGATGGCTGTCGCGATCGCGCCCGATGAGTTCCTGCGCCTCGGCGTCGGTCAGGTTCTTGATGCCCTGCTGGCTCTTGAAGTGGAACTTGACCCAGAAGCGCTTGTTTTCCGCATTGATCAGGCTGTAGGTATGGCTGCCGAAACCGTGCATGTGACGGTAGGTGGCCGGGATGCCGCGATCACTCATGACCACGGTGATCTGGTGCAGAGCTTCAGGCAGGAGCGTCCAGAAATCCCAGTTATCCTTGGCGCTGTGCATGTTGGTGCGCGGATTGCGCTTGACCACATGGTTCAGGTCCGGGAACTTCAGCGGGTCCCGCAGGAAAAACACGGGCGTATTGTTGCCTACCATGTCCCAGTTGCCCTGATCCGTATAGAATTTGACGGCAAAACCGCGGATGTCCCGCTCGGCGTCGGCCGCGCCGCGTTCGCCCGCCACCGTGGAGAAGCGGACAAAAACGTCCGTTTTCTTACCGATCTCGGCAAAGAGTGAAGCACGAGTATAGGCAGTCACGTCGTGCGTGACCGTAAAGGTGCCATAGGCCCCGGAACCCTTGGCGTGCATGCGGCGCTCGGGGATGACTTCACGGTCGAAGTGGGCAAGCTTTTCCTGGAACCAGACATCCTGCATGAGCATGGGGCCGCGCGGCCCGGCGGTGAGGGCGTGGTTATTGTTGGGGACGGGCGCGCCTGCGTTGGTGGTGAGAAGGTCCTTGTTGTCTGCCATGCTGTGCTCTCCTTGCGGGTTGATCGTTGAAGGGGAAGCGAACTGGAGCATTTTCCGTTTGAAGCGCTTTGCGTTTCAAACCGTACGGCCTGTCGTTTCGCAGAAGAAGTGCGTTTTTTCCGCTCACATTTGGCCGGGCGGCGCAGTGTCGCCGCCTCGCGTTCCGCCTTTTTCAGCGGCGAAACGTCTTAAGCGGATTCGCATGGAAATTGTGTCCAATTTCCCTGCTGACGCTGCCCTCACACCACGGAAAAAGCGTGGTTTTTCCGTGTGTTCGGTTGCGGGTAGTCGCTCTCGCGACTCCCAGAGCAATCCACATTTTCAATGTGGAATTGCTCTAACGGGTTTTCTGCGCCGTTCCTGAGAAGAACATGGCATGAACAGCCGCAAAAGTAAATAGTAATAATTATTATTATCAATAAATGTGTGTTAATCATCGAGAATAGCAGACAATAAATTTTGTTTTTCCCCTCGCGAGACCTCATCCAGCTATGCTGCCCGTCGCAAATGCAGGATAAGCAAAGGAGAAGAGCGGCAGGGGGGCCCACATAAGGCAGTGTGGCTCGCCGCGCTCACCTGGTTGGTAAAGCGCGCGGGG
>CALVGJ010000056.1 GCA_944327045.1 uncultured Desulfovibrio sp. | reverse complement strand
AGAACGGTTCGCCGATTTGAAACTGAGGTCCCACGGCGCGCAGACCAAAGATATTCTGCTGACGTACTTGGCCCTTGGGCTGGCGGACGATTTACTGCAAGCGCAGAAAAAGCAGGCGGATGTGCAGAATCGCATTCAGAACCTGCTTACGCAAATAGAAGAGTCGCAACCTCTTTAATTCCCTGGGGTGTGCGTGATTTATGTCTCGGTGCTGACCTTACAAGCATACAAAAGGGAGCCGTACCCGCTACCGGTGAGCATGCCCGCGAGGGAAGCCTGAAGGGAGCGTCTCGGCGCCCACCTGGGAAACCAGGTTCTGCACCGAAGATATGACACGGCACTCCGGGGCATTTGCCCCGGACACCTCCGGGTGTGCCTGTCCTGCGCCATTCGGGCGCGTCTCTACCTGCCCCCGCCGTGGTTACACGCTGACCGCTGCGCCTTGCGGCGCGGCGTTGGGCGGCCATGCCGCCATTTCGGGGGGATTGTATGGACATATTGACCATCGTGTCGGCGGTGCTGGCGCTCATTGTGGGCGCCGCGCTCGGCTATGTGCTGCAAAGCCGGGCGACCACCAAGCGCATCGGGGATGCCGACGAACTGGCAAAGCGCATCGTTGAGGAGGCGCGCAAGGAAGCGCAGGCGCAGAAAAAGGAAATTCTCCTGCAAGGGCAGGATGACCTCTATAACCAGAAACGCGAACTGGAAAACGAGTTCAAGGAGCGCGAGCGGGAAGTCAAGAACCGGGAGCGCAAGCTGGAGGAAATGGGCGACAGGCTGGAGGAACGTCTGGGCAAGGCCACGGAAAAGGAGCACGAGCTGCTGGCCACGGAAAAGGAACTTGCCCGCAAGGAGCGCCAGCTTGAGGAAAACGAGGAATATCTTCAGGGCCGCATCGAGGAGCAGGAACAGCGCCTGTCCGAGATCGCCGGCCTGACGGCGGATGAGGCCCGCGAGCGTCTGCTTGCGGAAATCGAGGCCCGCACGCGGCATGAATCCGCGCGCATGATCCGCCAGATCGAAACCGAAGCTCGCGAAACGGCCGACCGCAAGGCCAAGGAAATTCTCTGCAGCGTCATTCAGCGCTATGCCGGGGACTATGTCAATGAACAGACGGTGACGGCGGTCAGCCTGCCCAGCGAAGACATGAAAGGGCGCATCATCGGCCGTGAGGGCCGCAATATCCGGGCCCTTGAAGCCGCCACCGGTGTGGACTTGATCATCGACGACACGCCGGAGACGGTCATCCTCTCCGCATACAGCCCCCTGCGCCGTCAGGTAGCCAAGATGGCGCTGGAACGCCTCATTCAGGACGGCCGCATCCATCCCGCACGCATTGAGGACATAGTGCAGAAATGCGAGCAGGAGCTGGACGCACAGGTGCGCGAGGTAGGCGAGCAGGCCACCTTTGACGCGGGCGTGCACGGCATCCATCCCGAAATTGTCCGCCTTCTGGGGCAGTTGCGCTATCGGACGTCCTTCACCCAGAACGTGCTGCAGCACTCGCTGGAAGTGTCGGCCCTGTGCGGCATGATGGCCGCCGAGCTGGGCATGGACGTCAAGAAGGCCAAGCGCGCCGGGCTGCTGCATGACATCGGCAAGGCCGTGGACCACGAGGTGGAAGGCCCGCATGCCCTCATCGGGGCGGATATCGCCAAGAAGTACAACGAAGCCAAGGACATTGTGCACGCCATTGCCGCCCACCACGAGGACCAGCGCCCCTCCACGGCACTGGCCGTTCTTGTGCAGGCGGCGGACTCCATTTCCGGAGCCCGGCCCGGTGCGCGCAAGGAATTGCTGGAGAACTACGTCAAACGCCTTGAGGACCTGGAGAATATCGCCACCTCCTTTGACGGCGTCTCCAAGGCCTATGCCATTCAGGCCGGCCGGGAAATCCGCGTGATGGTCAATCCCGAAAGTGTGGATGATGATACGACCTATCTGCTCTGCAAGGATATTGCCGAAAAAATTGAAAAGAACCTGACCTATCCCGGCCAGATACGGGTGACGGTCATCCGCGAGCGCCGGGCCTCCGGCTTTGCCAAGTAGAGGTAACGGTGAACGCCCTCTGGCTGCTGTTCCTGCTGGGCTCCGAACTGCCCGTCGTATTTCTGCTGGCCTTTGCCGCGGCCTGCCGGGCCGGTATGGGCGGTTCGCGGCGAGGTGCGGCCCTGCTGGCGGCAGTGCTGACGTCGCTGGCAGCGGAGGTGCTGCGGCATCTCCTGCTGCGCAGCGGACAATACCTGTTTTTTGTGCATCCGCAGGAAGTGCTGGCCTGCATGCTGGCCGGCGGCCTGCTGGGCTATGCAGCCTCGCGCGGACGACGTGCCGCCACCGTGCTCATGCTGACCGATACGCTGGGCGTGTTTCTGTTTTCCGCGCTCATGGTGCATTCCGGGCTGGCATCCGGGCTGTACGCGCCACAGGATGTGGGGCTGGCCCTGCTGGCCTGGCTGGCGGCCTGCCTGACCGTGCTGCTGCGGGATACGCTCAACGCCGACAGCCCGCGTCTCATGGAGGAACAGGTCTACGCCACGGGCATGGCGCTGGCGGCTCTCCTGTTGCTGGCGGCCCGCCTGCACTGGCCCGCAGCCGGTCCCGGATGGCAGCTGGGCATGCTCTGGGGGGCCGCGCTGCTGCCCTTGCTGCTTCGCTGCGTCTGGCTCTTGCGGCAGGGCAGGCGAGGGCTGCCTTCCTGGTAACGTATTCTGGACGCTGTCGTCCGGTACCGGTCTTCTGCCGCCTGCTCTTTTCAAGCAGGGCGCAGGAGAGTATACGGAAAGGAGCTTCCTCCCGAACGTCCCCGTTCGGGAGGAGGGTTTTTTTTTGCATAACGCCGCGTTCTTCCGCAGCAACGGCGGCCCTGCGTTCTTCGGCAGGGAAACCGTCCGGCGTCGCGCCGCCATCGTGCTCCGGAAGAATGGGTAGAAGTGCTTTCGCCACCTTATGAACAAAGAGGGGATGCCTGATGATTCCCATGCCTGAACAGCTGCCGCATCCGCAGCTTACGCCCAATATCGAAGTCGTGCTGAAAAAGCGCTATTTGCGCAAAAGCCTTGACGGCCTGTCCGTCGAGGAGCCGCGTGATCTGTTCTGGCGGGTAGCTGCCGCCATAGCCGCCGTGGACGGGGACTACAACGCCTCGCCGGATGAGCAGGCCGCGCTGGCCCGTCGCTTCTATGACCTGATGATCTCCTGGAAGTTCCTGCCCAATTCGCCCACGCTTATGAACGCGGGTACAGAGCTGGGGCAACTTTCGGCCTGCTTTGTGCTGCCGGTGGGCGACTCCATCGAGGAGATTTTCGATGCCGTCAAGTACGCGGCCATGATTCACAAATCAGGCGGCGGCACCGGCTTTTCCTTCTCGCGCCTGCGGCCCAAGGCCAGCCGCGTGGGTTCCACGGGCGGGGTGGCGTCGGGGCCTGTGTCCTTTCTTCGCATTTTCAATACCGCCACGGAGCAGGTCAAGCAGGGCGGGACGCGACGGGGGGCCAACATGGGCATCCTGCGCGTGGATCATCCCGACATAGTGGAATTCATCCGCGCCAAGGAAAAGGACGGCGAATTCAACAACTTCAACCTGTCCGTGGGCCTGACCGAAGCCTTTATGCAGGCGGTGGAGGCGGACGGGGAATACGAGCTGCGCTCCCCGCAAAACGGCGAGGTGGTCAAGCGTCTGCGCGCCCGTGAAATTTTTGACCTGCTGGTGCGCAAGGCCTGGGAATCCGGCGATCCGGGCATTATCTTTCTGGATCGCATCAACCGCGACAATCCGACGCCGGAACAGGGGGAAATCGAGTCCACCAATCCCTGCGGCGAACAGCCGCTGCTGCCGTACGAGGCGTGCAATCTCGGCTCCATCAATCTGGCCTGCTTCTACCGGCCCGGGCACAACAAGGACGCCGCGCCCGCCGACGGCGGCATCGACTGGGACGCCCTGCGCGAGGTGGTGCATCTGGCTGTGCATTTCCTGGACAATGTGGTGGATGCCTCGCGCTTTCCGCTGGAGCGCATTGCCGAGACCGTGCGACGCAACCGCAAGATCGGGCTCGGGGTCATGGGATTCGCCGATCTGCTCTATCAGCTGGGCATTGCCTATGATTCCGAAGAGGGGACGGCCCTTGCCGAGCGGATCATGGGCTTCATCAACGACGAAGGGCACAGGGCCTCGGCTGAACTGGCGCGCCTGCGTGGGCCCTTCCCGGCCTATGACCATTCGACCTATGCCGCTCGCGGCGAGGGGCCGTACCGCAACGCCACAGTGACGACCATTGCGCCCACGGGCACGCTGTCGCTCATCGCGGGCTGTTCCTCCGGCGTCGAGCCGCTCTTTGCCCTCTGCTTCACCCGCAATATTCTGGACGGTGAGCGCCTGCTGGAGGTGAATCCCTATTTTGAAGCGGCGGTGCGTGAAGCCGGTCTGGCGTCGGGCGATCTCATGGAGCTGGTGCTGGAAAAAGGCTCCATCCGCGATATGGACAACCTGCCCGAGTCAATGCGCCGTGTGTTCGTGACCGCCATGGACATCGAACCTGTCTGGCATCTGCGCATGCAGGCCGCCTTTCAGCGCCATACGGACAATGCCGTGTCCAAGACCGTCAATCTGCCGCATTCCGCTACCGAGCAGGATATCCATCATATCTACTGGCTGGCCTACAAGGAAGGTTGCAAGGGCGTCACGGTCTACCGGGACGGTTGCAAGTCCGTGCAGGTGCTGGCCACGGGCGAAGGGCAGCGGAAAATGGACGGCGAACCGGCTAAACCCCCGGTTTCGGCGGTTCGCAAGCGGCCTGATGTGGTGCAGGGCTTTACCCAGAAGGTTCAAACCGGGCTTGGCGCCATGTACCTGACCGTTAACGAGGTGGACGGCAAGCCCTTTGAGGTCTTTGCCACCATCGGCAAGTCCGGGCGCTCCATCACGGCCAAGGCCGAAGCTATCGGTCGGCTTGTCTCCCTCGCGCTGCGCTCCGGCGTGGAAGTACGGGACATTGTGGCACAGATCAAGGGCATTGGCGGTGAGCATCCGGTTTTTCGCGGTAAGGGACTGCTCCTCTCCATCCCCGATGCCATCGCCTGGGTGTTGGAAAGGCGCTATCTCAAGGACGAACAGCTCGGTAACGGCGTGACGGATATCGAACAACAGCACTGTCCGGAATGTAATGCGGTACTGCTCTTTCAGGAAGGCTGCCTCATCTGCCCCACCTGCGGCTTCTCCCGCTGCGGCTAGGGCCTGACGTAATACTGTGCGTTTTTGCGGGGGAAGGGGGCCCCCCGCCTCGCGCGGGTGGTGTCCCCCTTCCCCCCGCACCCCCCAACCCCTCCCCGGCGCGCTTTACCGGTGCGGAAAGTGGGGATTACTTGAGCGCATGGGAACTTCCAGGCGCGGTAATCGGCCATGTTTGCACGATGATGTCCTGTGGGACGTGTCAGCAGGTCAGGGCTTGTTAATGCAAAATTTTCAAATAATTTCAATAGATAACACAAATAAGCTGTACATGCTCCGCTTGCTTTTGGGGGCAGGGTTGCCTCGTATCCCGGACTATTTCCCGGTAAAAGCGCACTGGGGAAGAGAAACCCCTCCAGCGTCGGCAGCGACCCAAAGGGCGGCCGTAGGCCGTGCCTGTTAGGCGACGCAGGAGCCTTACAGGCATCGACAGCAGAGCGCGACCCAAAGGGTGGCCGTAGGCCGTGCCTGTTAGGCGACGCAGGAGCCTTACAGGCATCGACAGCAGAGCGCGACCCAAAGGGCGGCCGTAGGCCGTGCCTGTTAGGCGACGCAGGAGCCTTACAGGCATCGACAGCAGAGCGAGGGGTTCTCCATCCCCCCTAAAGTAACTCATCTTGGTATCAACAGGTTCCAAAGGAAAACGCATGAAATGGATAACACATCAGGCGGCGGCGGTCGGCATGGCGCTGGTGCTGCATTTGCCGGTGGAGGGGGTGCTTGCCTCCTGTTTCGGGGCTGTGCTGCCGGATATGCTGGATCAGCGCGTCGCCCGGCTGACACGGAATCCGCAGCGGACTTTCAACCGTATCCACCGAGGCGTGACACACTGGTTCGGCTGGTGGCTGGCCATTTTTCTGGTGGCCGGCCTGCTGCCGCTGCCGCCGCACTGGCGTGCGGTAGTGTTGGGCGTGGGGTTTGGCGCGTTGAGTCACATTGTGCTGGATATGCTCAACCCTACCGGGGTACCGCTGCATCCCTTCAGCCGCAAGAACCGTTTTTCCCTGCGTCTCTGCTCCACGGGCAGCGCTGGGGAGTATGTCTTTCTGGCGGGCATGCTGGGCTGTTTTGCGCTTTTTCTGGGGCCGCGCTTCTGGGATATCCTGCATCAGGCCGAGCGCTGGGCAGGGCACTTGCTGCGCTTTTGAGCTGCTGGCGAGAACGGCTGCCCAGGACGGTGGTGGCGTTTGCGTTTCACACCATTCATGTTTGGCCGGGCGTCGCTGTGCCGTCGCCGCGCATGTTGCCTTTTTCAAAGGCAAGACGCCCTGGGCCAATGCCTTCGGAGAGCGAAGCAAAAAAGCCGTCGGCAGCGCCGACGGCTTTTTTGCATTTTTCGCCTGACAACGTCATGGATAATGACCAGTCAGGGGCCATTGCCTATTAAAGCAAATCTCCAACCTATTTCAATGAATAAGGAAGTTCATCCATCCCGGCTCCGCTTGCCCCATAAGCAGCGGATAGTGTTGACATGCCCTACAGGCCGAGCTGTGCCAGCATGTCGTCGATGGCTCCCTGCGAACAGCCGTCGGCGCTGGGACCCTTGAGATCGCTGTGGGACTGGCGGGAATTGCGGAAATCTTCCACAGCCTTGTTGACCTCATCGCGCAGTTCCTGCGCGTCCTTGGACGGATTCTTTTCCGCACCGTCCAGAAAGAGGCCCGACGAGACATAGAGCTCCACCACTGTCCCTTCGATGCGGTTGAGCGCCTCCACGACCTTCTTGATGCGCTGGCCGGTGATGTCCTGAAAGCTCAGGGTGGTGATCACGTTGGTCAGGTCGTCGCCAAGATCGTTATTGATGTCCCTGAGGCGATCCAGTTGCTCAGGGGTGGCCTTACCGTCCAGAAGAGTCGCGATGAGCCCGGCGGACTCGATTTGCCGCTCGAGCTGCTTTTCCACCACTTCCAGAATGCTCATGGTCGCCTTTTCGGTGGCTTCCATGACTTCGCGCAGCTGATCCGAAGCCTCGTTGAAGAGATGATCCGCCTCATCGCAGCCCAGCAGCTGGCCGCTGGTGGCTTCGGAAATCTGCTGATAGATGCGTTTGAGTCCTTCGCGCATGTCGTCATTGAGCTGACGGTAGACGCTCTGATGCACTGATCCGCTCATGGCATGCCTCCGTTACTTGTTGGTCTTGAGGAACGTCTTGGCGCGGGCCGCTTCCGGCGAATTGGGATACTTCTTGATCAGCTCCTGCATGCGGGCCTTGGCGGCTGCGGTCTGCTTGATCTTGCTGAAGCAGATGCCCTGCTTGAGGTAGGCGCCGGGCGCGCGCGAGGACTTGCCGTACTTGGTGATGACCGTGTCATAGGCCAGGGCGGCATCGGCAAACTGATTGCGCTGGAAGTAGCATTCCGCCAGATGGTATTGCGCTTCGGCGGTCATGGTATGATTGGGATAATTCTTGACGAAGTCCGAGAAGGACCGTTGGGCTTCTTCGTACTTGCGGTTGGTGAAGGCATTGATCCCCGCGTCGTACAGAGCCATGGAGACGTCCTTCTGCGCCACGGGAGCCTGCTGCGGCTGGGGGGTTGGCTGTCCCCAGGTCGAACCCTGATCCACGGCGGCAGTCGTTCCCGCGGCAGCCGCGCCGGTGGTTGCCGTGGCGGTGAGGGAGGTACTGGGCTGGCCCCAGGTCTCGCCTGTGCCGGCAGCCGTGGCGGACTGGGGCGCGGTGGCGGATGTGGTCTGTCCCCAGCCGTCCGAAAGGGCGGGAGCGGCGGCCGGAGTCGGCGCCGGAGCCGCCGAGGCCGCCGGCAGGGCGGGCAGCGGATCGCCCAGATTCAGATTGAGGGCCATGCTGGTCTCCACCTGACGCAGGGCGGCATCGTGTTTGTTCAGGCGTTCCACCACGGCGCGGGCGCCGCCCACCTGCTGCAGGTCGTACACCTGCCCCTTGAGGGAGTTGACCTCCTGCCGCAGGGCCTGCACCTGGCTCCACATTTCCGCCTGTGCGGGCTGGAGCTGGCGCAACTGGGAATCCTGCTGCTGTACGCGTTGTTCCAGATCAAGCGAAGAGGAGGAGGACGTGCTCCCCACGCAGCCGCCGACAAGGGTTGCACTGCACAGGAAGCCGAGAGCGGTAAGAATGCGACTGTGGTTCATGAAGCACCTCGAAATTACGGAAAGGGGTCGCCGGCCTTGCGACGACCGGTAAAAATGTACGCAAGCCCGCCGATCACGGGCACAAAAACCACGAAAACCAGCCAGCGGGATCGTTGCAGCGGGCTGGAGAACTGATGCCGCCAGATGTGCATGATGCTCCAGAGAGTCGGCAGCATGGGCAGCAGGACCACGGGGATATGCCACCAGGCGAAAGTCATGGGCGTGCCTCTTTTTCCGGGGCGGGCTGGGGCGACTTCCAGAGCAGCAGACAGGCCAGTCCCGCACCGATGCAGATGGCCATGTCCGCCACGTTGAAGGCCGGCCAGTGCCAGTCCCCCACATAGATATCCAGAAAGTCCACCACGGCCCGGAAGCGTATGCGGTCGATGAGATTCCCCAGCGCTCCCCCCATGACGAGCCCCAGCGCCCGGAAGAGCCAGGGCTGTTCCTGCGCGGTGCGGACAAGCAGGATGATGGCGACCGCCGCCACCAGCGTGGCCAGCAGGAAGAGCCAGAACTGCCACTCGATGTCCGAGCGGTTGAGGAAACCGAAAGCCGCTCCCCGGTTGCGGATGTTCACGAGGTCCAGCAGGCCGGGGATGACGGTGATGGCCTTGTGTTCGGGAATGGCGGCCAGCACCCAGAACTTGGTCAGCTGATCGAGCAGCAGGGCCAGCAGGGCGTAGCCGCCAAGCAGTCGGTAACGGGCTTGCACTAGGACAGTTCCTTCATGACCGCGGTACAGCGGGGGCAAAGGGTCGGATGGGCGGCATCCTGACCCAGTTCCGTGCTGTAAATCCAGCAGCGTTCGCACTTTTCGCCATCCGCCCTGGCCACGCCCACGGCCAGCCCGGGCACGTCGCCGTCCTGCAGGGCTGTGGCGGGCGCTTCAGCCAGCGGGGTCAGCCGAATCTGCGAGACGATGCAGAATTCCCGCAAATCCGCGTGCAGGCTTTCCACGCGTTCGCGCAGCTCGTCGCTCACATAGAGGGTGACGCGCGTATCCAGCGAGTGGCCGACCACGCCGTCCCGGCGCAGGGGCTCGATGGCGCGGGTCATGGCGCCGCGCACGGCCATGAGCACGTTCCAGTCGTCGCGCACGCCGTCTTCCAGCAGGAAGGCGCTGATGTCCGGCGCGGGAAGGGCAAAGACGGTGGGAGCGTCCTCGCGCAGATCATTGGGCAGGGCCAGATAAATTTCCTCCGCCGTGAAGGAGAGGACGGGGGCCATGTCCCGCATGAGCAGGCAGGTCAGATGGTAAAGGGCCGTCTGCGCCGAACGGCGTTCCCGGCTGTGGGGCGCCGAGGCATAGAGCCGGTCCTTGAGGCCGTCCAGATAGACGCCCGACAGGTCGGTGGTGCAGTAATTGTGCAGGGAATGGTAGACCTTGTGGAACTCATATTCCGTATAGGCCTGCTGGATGCGCTGGTGCAGGCGGGCCGCCACGTCCAGAGCATAGCGATCCAGCGGCAGCAGCTCGTCGGTGGGCAGCAGGTCCTTGCGGTGCAGATCGGACAGGTTGCCGAGCATGAAGCGGGCCGTATTGCGAATGCGGCGGTAGGCATCCACAAGGCGGCCGAGAATCTCATCGGAAATACGGACATCTTCCCGATATTCCACGGAACTGACCCAGAGGCGGATGATTTCGGCCCCGAATTTGTCGATGAGCTCCTGTGGCGCGATGACGTTGCCCACGGACTTGGACATCTTGCGACCGTTGCCGTCCACCACATAGCCGTGGGTGAGCACGGCCCGGTAGGGGGGCGTGCGGCGGGTTCCCTCGGCCGCCAGCAGCGAGCTGTGGAACCAGCCGCGGTGCTGGTCAGAGCCTTCCAGATAGAGGTCGGCGGGGAAGGACAGCTCGGGCCGGGCCTCCAGCACGGCGGCCCAGCTCGTCCCCGAATCGAACCAGACGTCGAGGATGTCGGTTTCCCGCTTCCAGTGGCTGCCGCCGCACTTGGGGCAGGTCAGCCCGGCGGGCACGATGTCTTCCAGCGGCGCTTCGTACCAGTAGTCGCAGCCCGTGGGATGCTTGGCGAAGCGTTCGCTCATGTCGCGCATCCAGGCGGCGTCGTTCCAGGCCTCGCCGCAGTCTTCGCAGAGCAGGGCCATGATGGGCACGCCCCATTGGCGCTGACGCGAGATGCACCAGTCCGGGCGGGATTCGATCATGTTGTAGATGCGATCCCGGCCCCAGGCCGGAATCCAGCGCACCTTCTCGTCGATGGCCGTCAGGGCGCGACGACGCAGGTCGTTCTTTTCCATGCTGATGAACCACTGAGTGGTGGCCCGGAAGATGACCGGTTTCTTGCAGCGCCAGCAATGCGGGTAGGAGTGGGAGATATTGCCCGCGTGCAGCAGGTTGCCCACTTCCTTCAGTTTGTCGATGACCGGGGCATTGGCCTCAAAGACATTGAGCCCCGCGAAGAATTCCACGCTGGGCAAAAAGCGGCCCGCGTCGTCCAGGGGGGAATAGATGTCCAGCCCGTAGGCCAGTCCCACCTCGTAGTCCTCACGTCCGTGGCCCGGCGCGGTATGCACGCAGCCCGTACCGGCGTCCAGGGTGACGTGACGACCCAGCACCAGCGGCGAGGGACGATCGTAAAAGGGATGGCGCGCCGTAAGATGCTCCAGCTTTTCGCCCGTGGTGCGGGCCACCTCGCGAACATCCTGCCAGCCGAAGACGCGGGCGCAACCCTCCAGCAGTTCGGCGGCCAGCAGATAGTGCGCGCCGTCGGCCTCCACCAGCACATACTCGAATTCGGGATGCAGGCAGACGGCCATATTGTCCGGCAGGGTCCAGGGCGTCGTCGTCCAGATGACCACAAAGGCCCGCGCCGGATCGGCTCCGGGCAGCACGTCGGCCAGCCGGGCGTCCGTCAGGGGGAAGCGCACGAAGACCGAGGGCGAGGTGTGGTCGGCGTATTCCACCTCCGCCTCGGCCAGTGCCGTATGGCAGGAACAGCACCAGTAGATGGGCTTCTTGGCGCGGATGACGTTGCCCGCATCCACAAAGTTGGCCAGCTCGCGCGCGGTGGCGCCCTCGTAGGCGGGGGCCATGCTCATATAGGGATGTTCCCAGTCGCCCAGCACGCCGAGGCGCTTGAATTCCTTGCGCTGGGTGTTGATCCACTTGGCGGCGTATTCCCGGCAGAGCTTGCGCACCACATGGGCGGGCAGCTCCTTCTTCTTTTCCTTGAGCTCCTGCTCCACCTTGAGCTCGATGGGCAGACCGTGGCAGTCCCAGCCGGGCACGTAGCGGGCTTCGTGGCCCTGCATGTTGCGGGCCTTGATGATGATATCCTTGAGAATCTTGTTGAGGGCCGTGCCCATGTGGATATGGCCGTTGGCGTAGGGCGGGCCGTCATGCAGCACAAAGGAACCCATGTGGGTATCCCGCTCGATCATGGCGCGGCAGGCGTCGATGTCTTCCCAGTGCTTGAGCATCTGCGGTTCACGCTGGGCAAGATTGGCCTTCATGGGGAAGGCGGTCTGGGGCAGATTCAGGGTTTTTTTGTAGTCGCTCATGCTGGCTCCCGAAGCGGATGGGACGCTCCGTGCGGTTCCCTTGTTATGCCGCATCCGTGCGCACGGCTGTACATGCGGCCGCACTCGGGGCGCGGCTGCACATTCCGTCAGGGAGGCGGCTGTCATGACGTCGGCGTCGGGCCCCGTCCCGCACGGGGGCGTGCCCTGCCTGTTGTATAAGGCAACAATTTTCCGCAAAGACGCGCGCAAAGTCAAGGGATGACGGCAGGCGGCAGGCCCGGTCACGACGGCGAGTCCTTCCCGTTTCCCGTGGTTCGGGGCTCCGCTTCCAGATGGGCCAGAAAGGTCAGCAGGTTGCCTTCTCCCGCGGCGCGGCAGCTCAGATAACAGCGGGCGTAATCGGCAGCGGTCATCTGCCGGGCAAAGATGCGGTAGCGGCGCTGCCGCCCGGCAAAGGGCAGGGCAAGGCCGCCGTCGTTTTCCGGCAGGCCCAGGGCGGGCGGCAGGGGCAGCCAGAAGTCTTCCTGCGGATGCGCGTAGGCGCGGGCCACGTCATCGGGCAGGCCGCCCAGTCCCAGCAGGCGCAGCACGCTGTCGGCCACATGCAGCACGAGCCGCCGGGCCGGGTGGTTGACCGTGATGAAGAGCTGTTCCGTGCGCCAGTATTCGCGCAGAAGCGGCGCGCAGCGGATGGGCGCGTCCTCTTCCTTTTCCTCTTCCCGTCGCAGGGAGGCTTCGGCAATTCCGGCCGGATCGCCGAAAAATGCGGGGCGTGCCCGCTCGTAGACAAGGCTGGCCTCCAGCGGGCTCAGGCCGCGGCGCAGCAGGCCCTCCAGCAGGGTATCGGCAAAGTCCACGCCCGGCAGGCGGGTCCAGGTGGGCCAGTATCCCTGAAAGAAGAGGTTGGGCAGGCGCAGCGTCCGGCAGGAGGACGGCAGCCGCCGCCGAACCTCGTCGCTGGAAAGCTCGCCCCATTTGGCCCCGAGCTCCTGATGCAGGTAGAGGGCGCAACTGTCCAGCAGGTCTTCCGGCAGGGCGGCGCGGGTGTAGTTGAGCACATGGAGCACGCGGAAGTGCCGGGCAAAGGCCGGACTGGCCTCCAGCAGAGGACGCAGGGCCTCACCCTGGCAATTGGCGTGCAAGAGGCAGAGAGCGCGCGGCATGGCAGCGGGAAGGCCCGATCACTCGTCCCATTCCAGATAGGTGGCCGTCTGCCGTCCCTTTTCGGAAACGGACACGCTGACCACGCGCACCTTGCGGGCCTGCGGGTCGGAATGCTCCTGCAGGCGCCCGGCCACGCTCCGCCAGATGTGGCGGGCCAGATTTTCCGATGATGGATTGACGGCATCAAAGGGCGGTGTTTCGTTGAGCACGCGGTGATCCAGCGTCTCCAGCGTTTCCTTGAGGACCTGCCGCAGCACCTTGAAATCCAGCAGCAGTTCCGTGTCCGGCAGCAGCTCCTCACCCTGTACCGTGAGTTCCACGCCGAAATTGTGCCCGTGCAGATGCTCGCACTTGCCCTCGTAGTGACGCAGGGCATGGGCGGAGCAGAATTCGTCCCGCACGGTGAGACGCCAGCATTTTTTTCTGTTCATCGGAGAATCCAGTACATGACGATGGCCGCCATGATCATGACGATAATGGCCAGAATGACGCGCGCGTTCTGATCCCACTCATAACTGGCGTCGCTTTCCGGATCATCGTCCAGCGGCGGGGAAACAAGGTTCTGCAACCAGGAAAAAAGGGACATGGCAGGCTCCTTCGGCTAAAGGGGGGAAATCGTCAATAAGTCGTCCTGCGGGGGCTGCATTCAAAAATCGTACCCGAAAGCCAAAGGCGTGCGGCCTGTCGATCGTTTTTCGTCAACGAGGAATCAGTCCGGCTTTTCAGGGAAGCCCAATCAGCGCTTGTTCGGCGTTATGCGAAGTTGTGGAGATGGCGTATCCAGATTTCAATGCGGGGAATCAGATACGTCACTCCATAATGCGCGATGGCTCCACGCGAAGGGACAGCGATGGTGACGCCGTGTTTTTTCAAAAATGTGTGCACAAGCGTAAGAATTTCGGGCGCAATGGCTGTCTGTTCTTCTGAATACTTTGCCCAGGGGGCGATCCAAATCCAGCCACCCGGCTTCAGGGAGGAAAACAGCTTCGCGAGAAAGACGATGGCATCCTGCGGGCCATTTTGGACAGTGGTATAATAGTTCAGTGAACCGCGACAAAAAATGCCGTCGAACTTGCTTTTTTCGTATGGCCAGGTTTTTTGAAAGTTTTGTGCTTCCGCCATGTTATGTCCACGCAGTTTCCCCAGCTCGGTAACGCAAGGATCAAAGTCCACGCCGTAGGTGATGGCGCCGAAACGTTTGGCGATGTCCAGAAAATCGCATTGTCCCGGGCCGAGATCGACAACGTGCTTTCCTTGAAAGTGATCCGGTGTAAAAAAATCCTGTACAATGTGTTGAACGGAGGCAACAGAACCATTCTTCCGCATATTGGGTTGAATGGCATTGGCCATGAGAGAAATTTCCTGTTCGTTGTACAGCATGGAATACTCCGTTATAATTGAAAAATATGATCAGCGGTTAAAAATATGTCATTATCGGGCAGACAACATGGCTTTTTTCCGGCTGAGCGCCTTGAGGACATCCTTCCAGTAGGGTGTGGTGTCTCCAGTCTGAAAGTAGCGCCAGTATTCCTTGACAAAGGGATGCGACTCAAAGAATTTTTTTGCATGCGCATCATCTTTGGCGCCGTAATAGCACGGGTGCAGCAGAATGATGTGACGTTCGCCATATGTCAACTGCGCCAAAAATTTTCGGATATCGGCGCGTTCCGGGCGGCTGCCGAATCCGCCATCGCTATAGCTCATCCCTATTATTTCATAGCGATTATGCGTGGAGAGCAGCTTGTTTTTCGCCATTCCGGGGCAGAAAAAATCATGATTGCATTTTCCCTGCTTTGTTTTTTTCCAGCCATGTGAACTATAGTAGTCTATTCTTAATCCCTTTGCTCGCAGGAAATCGACATCGGAATCGAAGAAACGCCAGAAGCAGGCTGGGTCAAAGTCATCATTGCCTGCCTGATTCCAATGGTATGTAAAGCAAAATCCCGCATCCTGGAGTTTGACGAGCCTGGGATAATCCAAAGGGAAAAGATGCTCTTCATCATTGTCGAAGTGTGTTACGTATACTGATGCCGTTGATTTGATGCCAAGAGAGTTTTCATACTCCAAAAAACGGAGTATATTATGTGCTGACGCATCACAATCATGCAGCAGCAGGATGGAGAATTCATTTTGGGGAGCGTGGTTTTTCCAGGAGATGTATTCCCTTTTGTAAATATTATTTATGGTTTGCTCATGCAGTATTTCATCGGTAATCAGGAATGAGAGTTCGTCAGGCGTGATAAATTTCGCATTGAATGAAAGAAGTATTTTACAAATATCCTCCATAAACTTCATGGGGAAAATAGCACGTTTTGTATCGTATGTAATTTGTGTATTCTTTTGCGATATTGTAGTATCCATAGATAAGTTTCTCATTGCTATTGGGAGTTGCTTGAGCGTTTTGCCATTGAAAAAGGCAAAGCCGCGAGGCGCGGAATAGCGCCATCCGGCCCGAACTAGAGCGGATTTGCAGGGAAATTGTGTCCAATTTCCCTGCTGACGCTGCCCTCACACCACGGAAAAAGCGTGGTTTTTCCGCGCAACGACAGGCCGCAGGTTTGAAACGCAAAGCGTTTCAGACGGAAAATAGGCTAAACCTGAGCTCGAGCATGGCTGTACGTTCGTACCGTGCAGCACTCACGATGCCCAGGCCGCCAGCGCCCTGTCCAGTTCCGGGCCGGGAGCCACCCGGAATTGCGGGCCGAGCTGCAGAAGACAGCGGTAGCCGTCCAGCAGGACGACGGCCTGCGCTTCCACCTCGCCGGGATGGGCGGCCAGAATGTTTTTCAGGTTCAGGATGTGTTCACGCCCCAGCCGTCCGGCCGGAATCTGCACGCAAATGGGCTGATCGCTCTGGCCGCAGGCATCGCGCAGAAGCTGCACGCTCTGCCCCAGCAGCTTGACGTCGCGGGGGGCCTCCTCCCCGTCCTCGTCGCTGTCGCGCGCGCTGTCCTCCTGCTTGTCCAGACGGGCCCGCAGGCAAAGGGGCTGCTCGCTTTTCAGCAGGTCGCGCGCCTCGGCATAGGGCTTGGGGAAGAAGGTCACTTCGGCATGGCCGGTCAAATCCTCGATGCTCACAAAGGCCATGCGCTCGCCCTTGGATTTGGTGATGACCTCCTTGATACCGGTGACCAGCGCCGGGCAGGAAATTTCCGCTCCCGGGAAGAGGTCGCGCGCGTCCTCCAGCGTGTTCAGGCCGATGCGGCGGATTTCGCGGCTGAAGGGCTGGAGGGGATGGCTCGTGAGGAAGAAGCCCAGCGCCTCCTTTTCAAAGCGCAGCTTTTCGTCATTGTCCCATTCGGGCATGGCGGCCTCGGGACAGTCCATGCCGATGCCGGGCAGGGGGGCGGCTTCCGTGCGGGGGGCCAGCGCCAGCAGGGAGACCTGATTGGATTCCTTTTCCTTGGCCTTTTTCTGGGCCCGGGCCACCACGCCGTCCAGGGTGGCGATCATGGCGGCGCGGCTCACGCCGAGGCAGTCGCAGGCCCCGCCCTTGATGAGTGATTCCAGCACGCGCTTGGTGACCTTGCGCAGGTTGACCCGGCAGCAGAGGTCCAGCAGGGAGACGTACGCGCCGCCCTCGGCACGGGCTTCCATAATTTCGCGAATGGCTTCATCCCCCACGTTCTTGATGCCGCCGAGGCCGAAGACCACCTTGCCGTCCTTGGCCGAAAAGGCCCGCTGACTGTCGTTGATGGAGGGCTGCACCACGTCGATGCCCATATCCTTGCAGCAGGAGACGTACTTGAGCAGCTTGTCCTGATTGCCCATTTCCGAGGTCATGAGCGCGGCCATGAATTCCACCTTGTGGTGTACCTTGAGATAGGCCGTGAAATAGGACACCAGCGCATAGGCGGCCGAATGGGATTTGTTGAAGCCGTAGGCCGCGAATTTTTCCATGAGGTCGAAGATTTCGTCGGCCTTTTCGCGACCGATGCCGTTGGCCTTGGCCCCGTCCACGAATTTGACGCGCTCCTTGGCCATGGCCTCGGCCTTTTTCTTGCCCATGGCCCGTCGCAGCAGGTCAGCGCCGCCGAGGGTGTAGCTGGCGATGATCTGGGCAATCTGCATGACCTGTTCCTGATAGACGATAACGCCGTAGGTGTCCCGCAGGCAGTCGCTCAGGGATTCATGCGGGTAGACGACCGGCACCTGCCCGTGCTTGCGCTTGATGAATTCGTCCACCATGCCCGAACCCAGCGGGCCGGGGCGGTAGAGGGCCAGCATGGCGATGACGTCCTCGAAGCAGGAGGGCTTGAGCATGCGCAGATACTGCCGCATGCCCGAACTTTCCACCTGAAAGACGCCGTCCGTATCCCCGCGCGAGTAGAGTTCATAGGTGGCGGCGTCGGTCAACGGCAGATTGTCGAGGTCCGGCGGCGTCTGCCCCTGCAGGCTGATGTTGTCCAGCGTGTCCTGGATGAGGGTCATGGTCTTGAGGCCGAGAAAGTCGAACTTCACAAGGCCGGTCTGCTCGGTCATGGGCCCGTCGAACTGGGTGACGAGTTCGCCGCGCTTGCCCGTATAGAGCGGCAGATATTCGTCCATGGGCTTGTCCGAGACCACAAGGCCCGCCGCATGGGTGGAGGCGTGCCGCGCGAGGCCCTCCAGCCGTCGGGCCGTGTCCAGCAGTTTGGTGACCTGCGGGTCGCTGTCGTAGAGCTTTTGCAGTTCCGGTTCGGCCTCCAGCGCCTTGTCGATGGTCATTTTGAGGTCGTCGGGCACCATCTTGGCGATGCGGTCGGTCTCGGCAAAGCTCATGCCCAGCGCCCGGCCCACGTCCCGCACCACGCCCTTGGCCTTCATGGTGCCGAAGGTGGTGATTTGCGCCACGCTGTCCTTGCCGTAGGTATCGACCATATGCTGGATGACTTCCACGCGGCGGCGTTCGCAGAAGTCCACGTCGATATCGGGCAGGCTCACGCGTTCGGCATTGAGGAAGCGCTCGAACAGCAGATTGTAGGGGATGGGGTCAAGGTTGGTGATGCGCAGCGCCCAGGCCACGAGGCTGCCCGCCGCCGAGCCGCGCCCCGGCCCCACGGGGATGCCGTGGTCCTTGGCCCAGTTGATGAATTCCTGCACGATGAGGAAATAGCCCGGAAAGCCCATGTTGCAGATGACGTCCAGCTCGTAGCGCAGGCGTTCGCGGTAGGCGTCCGCATCGACGGAGGCCGGATCGGGGTGCTTTTTCAGGCGCAGTTCCAGCCCTTCCTCGGCCAGCCGCCGGAATTCCGACTCCAGCGTGGCCCCTTCGGGCAGGGGGTAGACCGGGAAATAATGGTGACCGAAATCCAGCTCCACGTTGCACTGTTCGGCGATGCGCATGGTATTGGCCAGCGCTTCCGGCACATGGCTGAAGGCGGCCTCCATTTCCTCGGCGCTCTTGTAGTAGAGCTCCGTGGTTTCGAAACGCATGTGCTTGGGATCATCCAGCGTGGTCTGCGTCTGGATGCAGAGCAGCACCTCGTGGGCCTCCACGTCGTCGGCATTGAGATAGTGACAGTCGTTGGTGGCCACCAGCGGCAGATGGAGCTGTTCGGCGATCTCCATGAGGCCGTTGTTGACCGTCACCTGTTCCTGCAGGCCGTTGGATTGCAGCTCCAGATAGAAGCGGCCGGGGTAGATGTCCGCATATTCCCGTGCCAGCGCGAGGGCCTTGTCCATATCGCCCGCCTGGATGGCTCGCGGCACCTCGCCCGCGATGCAGGCCGAAAGGCAGATGAGCCCTTCGGCATACTGGCGCAGCAGCGGCTTGTCCACGCGCGGCTTGTAGTGGAAGCCCTCCAGAAAGCCCTTGGTCACCAGCTTGACAAGATTGTGATAGCCGGTTTCGTTCTGAGCCAGCAGGATGAGGTGATTCCGCTTGCGGGCCAGCTCGGACGTCTTGTCGAAATGGTCGTGGCAGACATAGACTTCGCAACCGAAGATGGGCTTGATGCCGACATCGGCGCACTGCTTGGCAAAGTAGGCCGCGCCGTACATGTTGCCGTGATCGGTGATGGCGCAGGCGGGCATGCCGAAGTCCTTGGCGCGGCTGCACAAATCCTTGAGGCGGATGGCCCCGTCCAGAAGACTGTATTCGGTATGGCAGTGCAGATGCACGAAGTCGGACATGCGGCATTCCTCGGCCGGACGCTTCCGGCGGCTGGCGATACGAAAAAGGCGGCGCAGGCTCGTGCGCCGGACAAAAAGAATAGCACGCCTCGTCCCGCGGCTCAAGGCGCGGAAAGACGTATGCCGAACAGGCGAAATATCTTGATAAAACTATCTTGTTAATTTTATATATCTGTACAGTTGCCGGGAGCGGCTGCAGCCGTGTCCGTCTGTACCTTGCCGCTGCCGACGATACACTGAAGATCAGTGTCCCTCTCGGTCTGCTCAAAGGGCAGAGCGCGGAGAAGCTCGTGAGACCCTCTGAAGGCAGGATGCGCGATCTGGGCATGCTGTCTGAAAGGTAAGGGACGGCAAACCGGCGGGCGGCGGTAAATCATTTTCAGCAAGGGGAAGCCATGAAGTATTTCAGCAAGACTATCGGGACAGGCCTTGTGCTCGTTGCACTGCAATTTTGCTTGCAAGTCTGGGCCGTATATACGGGCCAAGGCCAGGCTGTCTCTCTTCTCTTTCTCCTGATTGCTCTTCCGGTGCTGCTGCGGGGCGTGGGGAGGCTGCGGCGCGGCGATCCCGAGGGAGGCGTCATCGGGGCTGGGGCCAGCGCCTTTTTTGAGCCGCTGGGGCTCGTCTGCCTCGTCGGCTGCCTTTTGTTCCGGGACAGGCTGCTGCGCGAGGCATATCTTGCCGGGGCGGATGCCGCTTCCGGCCCGGAACAGGAGACCGTCACAGCGGGAGCCGCCGACCGTTCCCCGGCCGGGGGCGAGGAGAATGCGGAGCGGCGGCAGAAGACGTCCAGGGAGTGGACCGGCAGGGACCTGTGGGGATTACTTGCCGTCACCCTGCTGCTCCTGGGCATATTCGCGGGGCTCCAGTACAAGATGTCCGGCTGGGGATACGAGACGGCCCGGCAGCTTCTTCCGCTGCTGTTCGGGTTCTTTCTGTCCGTGGCGGGCGTGAGGCTGTTGCTGCGCGGCAGCCTCGTGGGCGGTATGCTCGGCATCGTGGGCAGTGCCTTTTTGGTACCGCTTGGACTGTTCTGTCTGGTCGGCTGCCTCCGTTTGCGCGACAAGCTGCTTCGCCGGAACTGGGCGGCGGAGGCAGCCGCTCCATCGGCAGACGGAGAGTCCTCCGGCGGATAGAGCGCTCTGCCTTTGAGAAAGGCAAGACGCGAGGCGGCGGGCATACTGTCCATCCGCCGAACCACTTCCTCTCGACCTCTGGGCGTAAGCTTGGCATTCTTATGGCTGTTCACCCTTTTCCTCACTCGCTTGTTGGTTTGTCTGGTAACTTCCAGCTTACTGAATGGGGAAAGGGTGAACAACCTATCGGAACACAACACCGTGCCCTGCGCGACCGCCATGTGCCGCCCGCCGCCTGACGACAGATGTCCGCCTTCCCGACTGCGGGAGAGCGGGGTACGGAAGCCTGCCATCAGGCGTTCAGATCGAGTTCGGGGCAGGTGGCCATGATGGTATCCAGATGCTCCAGCAGAATGAGCAGAATGTTGACGAACGGCTCATCCTTGTTCTGTCTGGCTGTGCGCAGGGAACGAAGCAGCAGCGGCTTGAGCATGTCGGTGGTAATGTCGCTGAAGGTCATTTCCGGCGTCAGCGTGATGCCGAGCATCCGCTCCAGGTTCCGGTACCGCTCCGGAGTAAGCTCGGAACTGATGCGGTAGGGCGGAAAAGTGGCGTGCATGGCCAGCAGGTAGGCGGTCAGGGCGGCCGGTTCTTCCGGGTAACTGAGCCAGAATTCAAAGGCGCACTTATATTCCGGGGTTCCGGGGCGAAGTATCCGGTAGAGAAAATCCTTTTTGTCCCATGCCGTCTTGCCTTCCTCCACACGCCGCACGGCCACGGATTCGCGCGGTTTTTCCTCTCTGGCCGCGGCAAGGAGGGCATGGCGTATCCGGGGCATGGTTTCCGCCGGATCGTAGATATAATGGCCGTAGCAGGTGCGGATATGCCGTTCCCACCGCTGTTTCGGGGCGTCGAGCGCAAATCTGACCGCCTTGGCGACATTGTCGAAGACGCTGACGTGCAGCCCCGTGGGAATGACGGTCAGCCGTTTGCGTGCGGCTTCCAGCGTGCAGCGAACTTCAGGACGCAGGGCGGAGAGCGCAAAAACTTCGCCGATATTGGAATATTCGGTAACGAGGGTGGCGGCGCGCGCAAACTCGGGCAAGTGATCAAAGTCTCGGCTGACGGCAAAGCGGGGATGTCCTTCAAAAAGCGAAATGAGCTTCAGGACGTCCGGGTGCTGCCAGGAGGTGACGCAGGGCCGGAAGCAGATGCGGTACTGGGGAAATTCCTGCAGCAGGGCGTCGATCATGGGCGGCGCAAACTCGCCGATCATGCGGTTGCGGGGATCGCTGGCGTTGGCCCAGTAGCCGGTGGGCGCGTAGAGAATGGAATCCTGCTCGCAGTCACGGTCATGCAAGTGGGCCTGCACGGTGGCAATACGGGGACAGCCCACGGGGAAAAACTGGTAAAAGGGACGCTTGCGGCGTACATGTGCAGGGTTGCAGCTGCCTTCCAGTTCCTGACGGATCAATGCCGCATCCCTGAGCGTTTGCGGCGTGGTCGTGAAATAGGCATCCTGGGCATACATGCGGCGCTGCCAGCCGGGGAAGGCCACCGGCGTGTCGTAGCCGAGAAAGGAGTGGGGAAAGGCCGCCACAAAGGCCTCATCCGGGAAGTCGTTTTCGTACTGGTCGGTGCAGACGAAGATGCGCACGCCCCGCAATTCCCTGATTTCCTGCCGGTCCACCCGAAAGATGGGCCCGGGCATGGAAAAGCTTTCAGGCTCCAGTGTGGAAAGCGTGCAGAGGGCAAAGTCCTTTTCGATATGCCGGTAAATTTCCCGGAAGTACTCATCCGGAATGCGGTCTTTCCAATGGATGCAGAAACAGAGGACCGGCTGCCGGGGAGAGCGATCGTCAATCCAGGCCTGGGCTTCCGTCAACTGGCTCATGATTTTTTCCTTCATGCCGTCTGTTTCCGCCATTCACTTTGGGGCGGGCGGTGCAGTGCCGCACCTCGCGTTTTGCCTTTGAAAAAGGCAAAACGCTCCAGTCCCGGATGCGGGACGCCGCTGCGGACGCGGGATTCCCGCTCGTCTTCCGGCCGGAGAGCACCGAAAAGGCGGGCAGGTCTTGTGTACAAGTGCAGAAAATACAACGCCGGAAGAAATCGTTCGGGCCGTTATGGATGCGGTTTCGTCCGATTTCTTTCCGGCATGTTGTCGCGCGAAACGTCCCGCTTTGCGTGGACGGCACGCGTATGCGTCCGATTCTAGCCGTTGGGGGAGGTGATGCGCCAGTCGTGCGACCAGCCATCCCGTTCAATGGCCCGTTTGTAAATATAGTAGTCCTCGCGGCTGTCCACCTCAACCCAATGGCCGACAACGGGCACAGCCTGCACCAGAACGTCGTCGTCCACCAGTCGCTGAATGAAGGTGGTCATATCCGTGTGGTCACAGGCGCTGCCCAGCTGGTCGAGGTGCTTCTTGGCATATGACCAGCCCTTGGGAGAAAAGCGGATAAGCCCCATGTACTGGCCCTGGATTTCGTCCGGGTCTTCCGGGCGGAAGCCGACTTCCAGCAGGCGACCGTCCTGATGGATGAAGGTCTCGGCATTCATGAGCGGATCGCCGAAACGCTGCATCCACAATGTCTGCCAGCGGGTATCGTAGGTAATGGCGACGGGTTCCACGGCATTGGCCAGCGCCAGAATATGATTGGCCGGATACAGGGCATCGGCATGGCTGACAATGATGCCGTCCTCGTCCTCGGCCAGCGCCATGTCGATCCACGGGGCCACGCAGCGCAGGCCGGACAGCAGGCTGCCGTGCAGCCAGTCCGTATTTTCCACCGTCTCGAAGGTGTTGGGGGGCAGACCGGCAGCCTCGGGAGTGAGCTGCTCGGAACGGTAGCCGCGCACCACGCAGATACGGCGTGCCTTGGCGGCTTCCAGCGCCTCGCATTGCCAGCGGACCAGCGTTTTTCCTCCCAGCTCGATGAGACTGGTGGGTTTGTCCTCGGTGAGCTCCTTGAGACTGGCGCCACGTCCGGCGCCCAGAATGATGGCAATCATGCGAGTTGCTCCCTTTGCAGTCTCCCGGGACGGGAGAACGATTTTTTTTATAGATTATACGGAGAAAACGGGCCTCATGCAAGTCACGGGCCGCCGTTTGCCTCCCCTGACCGTGGAAGAAGCGGAACGGACGGCCCGTGACGTGTGGTGAAAATCAGTTTTGTCCAGGCGCGGGAGGCATGGCGAGCGGCGCCATTGCCGCCCCGGGCGGCATGACGGTGCCGACGCCGGTACTGCCGCCAAGCTGTCCGGGCATCCCGCCGCCCGGCTGGGGCGCTGCCGGAACAGACCCTGCCGGAGCGACGCCCGCGGCCTGCGGCGGGACGGTTCCCGTCTGGCCGGGCAGGGCCGCATTCCCCGGGATGACGCCCGCGGGCTGAGCCGCCTGTCCTGCCGTCGGAGCCGGTGCGCCTCCTTGCGGAACGACCTGACCCGGATAGGGGACGTTCTGGAATCTGCCCTGCGGCAGCACCTGAGGCATGGCCCCGGCGGGCACGGAGGACTGAGCCCCTGCCTGGGGGGGGACGCCTGCGGGCTGTCCGTTCACGGGCTGACCGGGAAGAGGCGCGCCAGCCGTCTGGCTTTGGGGACCCGGCCCCAGCGGGGTGATTTGCAGCAGGTTGTCGGGAACTTCGCCGGGGCCGGGGATGAAGAGCGTCTCCGGATTCATGCTGGCCCAGGCGAACCACATGGAATAGGTGCCGAAAAACTGCGCCATGTTGGCGCCCTTGAGGTTGCCTTCCAGACAGACGCCTGTGGCGGGGTCCCAGATGCTGCGCGTGGCGATGTCGATGAACTGGTTGCCGGAATAGACGAAAAGAAACGGCTCCGCCCAGACCTGCCGGTTGAAGACGCGCACCACGTCCAGCTTCTTGTCGTGCACGGCGACCAGAGCGGAGGGGCCCACAAAGAAGTTCACCACGCCCTTTTTCTTGACGTAGTTGATGTCCAGGGCGATCAGCGATCCCTGATGCTCAAGGCAGAACATGGGCGTCTTGCGGTGAAAGCGACGATCGACATGTTCGACGGGATAGACCAGCTCGTCATTGGTGTAATAGGTGTCGGGTTTGCGGTAATCCCCGTAGGGGTCGCGTCCGTAGGGGCGGCGTCCCGGCGGGCGCGAGAGCACCTTGGCGCCGGGGAAGGTACGTCTGGCCGGTCCCCAGGTTGTCCAGTAGCAGGGCACGATGGGCATGCCGCGTCCCAGCAGGCTGCCGTCAAAGGCCATGCCCAGCTCCTGGAGCCAGAGGCTGCCGGAATTGCGGTCGATGAGCACGGAGTTGCCGTCATAAAGGCGGCCCTCCGCGTCAAAGATGAGGTTCAGTCCGCCCATGGAGGCGTCATAGGCGGCAAAACCGCCGGTAATGGGGCTGTAGGTGATGGCATACGCCTGGTCATCCACAACCTCGTTGATGACCTGATGCCAGACAAGGTATTTTTGCGGATAGATGCGCGGCCCGTCGGGCAGTATGACCACAAAGACCACGTCATCGCTGTTCATGCTGAGTCCGGCATCCTGCATGCGGTCGAAGCGGGGCCGGTAGAGCGAGGGGATTTGTCCGTACTCGATGCCGCTTTCCGTCAGCTTTTTATTGATGTTGGCAAGTTCCTGCAGATTTTGCGGACGGGCAAGAGCCGTTCCGCCAGTCAGCAGAGTGCCGAGCAGCAGCAACGGCAGGATGCGGCGGGGCAGACGGCCGGTTCTTATCAGGTTCAGCATTGGGTGCCCCCTTCACGGAAAAGATAGTCTCGCAGGGCCTGCGGCCACGGGCGCGGGGTTTCCCCGAGGAAATTCGCCAGCTTGTCGCAGTTGAGAACGGAAAAGGCCGGGCGGCGGGCTTTCTGCGGCCAGGCGGAACTGGGAATGGGCTCCACCCGGCAGGGGCTGCCGGCCAGGGCCACGGCTTCGCAGGCCAGTTCGCACCAGCTGGCGCGGCCGCTGTTGGCCGCGTGCCAGAGGCCGGTCTGGCCGGCTTCGGCCAGGCGGGCGCTCCAGAGGGCCAGGTCAAGCGTGTAGGTGGGCGAGCCGTTCTGGTCATGCACCACGCTGATGACGTCGCGCCGTCGGCAGGCGTCCAGAATGGTCTGCACAAAATTGCGCCGCCCCGGCCCGAACAGCCAGGCCGTCCGCAAGACGAGGGAGCGGTCAGGCAGTTCGTTGAGTACGGCCTGCTCCCCGGCAAGCTTGCTCTTGCCGTAGACCGACGCCGGGCAGGGCGGGTCTTCCTCGGTCAGCGCCCTGCCGCTGTTGCCGCCGAATACAAAATCCGTTCCGTAATGCACCAGCAGGCCGGAACCGATGTTGCGCAGCAGCCGGGCAAGGGCATCGGGCAGGGTACGATTGATGAGCAGGGCCTCCTCGGGATGATCTTCCGCATCGTCCACCTGCGTCCAGGCAACGGCATTGAAAACCACATCCGCTTCGGCCTGCTCCAGGCGCTGCTGCAGGAAATTCATATCCTGCAGATTGCCGTCGCAGCGTCCCAGCGTTTCCACCTGCCAGCCGCGGTGGGACAATACCCGCACAAGGGCCTGCCCCAGCAACCCGGTGGCCCCTCCAAGAACCAACGCTTTGGCCATGACAACCTCCTCTTTTTATGTTACCTCCGCGCATTACGGCGGTCAACTCCATAAGCGTGCGCCTTGCTTCCGTGCGGCAAGTGGCCTATACTGGAAAAATGAAATGCGCTATCCTGCTGGTGGCTTTCGGGGCTACGGGACAACAGGCCCAGAGCGCCCTGCGTGATTTCGACGCGCAGGTGCGGGCGGCCTTTCCCGACAAGCCCGTGCGCTGGGCGTACACGTCGCTGCTTCTGCGCGAACGGCTGGCGCAGGCCCGGCAGAAAAGCGACTCCGTCCTCAAGGCCTTGCGGCGTTTGCAGTTTGAAGGTTTCCGGCAGGTGGCCGTACAGGCCCTGCACAGCATTCCCGGCGACGAGCACGGCGAGGTGCGGGCCGTTGTGGATGAGGTGGAGGCCTCTTCCGCAATGCGTGTGCGGCTGGGTGCGCCCCTGCTCAATGATGCCGCGGACATCGAGGAGGCGGCCCGGGCCGTGCTGGCGCATCTGCCGCCGGAACGGCAACCCGGGGAGGATGTGGTGCTCATGGGGCACGGCGCGCGGCATCCGGCCATGTCGCGTTACGCGGACCTTGCCCGTGCCGTGAGCGGGCTGGACGCGCATATTCATGTGGGAGCCATGAGCGGCCCGCTGGAGCTGGAAATGCTGCTGCCCCGCCTGACGTCCCGGAGGGTATGGCTCATGCCGCTGCTTTCGGTGGTGGGC
Organism: uncultured Desulfovibrio sp.; assembly: GCA_944327045.1. Taxonomy (GTDB): domain Bacteria; phylum Desulfobacterota; class Desulfovibrionia; order Desulfovibrionales; family Desulfovibrionaceae; genus Desulfovibrio. The sequence continues at coordinate 34,973 of CALVGJ010000056.1, read as the reverse complement.
AGGCATGCCCTTGAGGACATGGCAGGCGCGCAGGAGCATTCCTGGCGTTCGCGGCTGGAAGGGGCCGGGCACAGCTGTTGCCCGATCCTGCACGGCATGGCGGAGTATTCCGGTTTTGCGGCCATCTGGCTGCGCCATCTGGCGCAGGCCGTGGCGCACTGTACCTTGTAAAGGAGGAAAGGGACTCATGTTGCGGCAATGTTTACGGACGGGCCTTGTGCTGGGAGGTCTGCTGACGGGCGGTCTGTTGAGCGCCTGCGGCTTTATGGGGGCATCCGATACGGCGGACACGCCGCCGGCCACGCAGGTTGCCGCGCCGGGCGACGCTGTGGCCGCCACTGGCGCCGTCCCTGCCGGCGGCGCCAATCTGTTCAATCCGTGGATGCAGGAAAAACTGCCCAATACGCGTGAATTGAGCGACGCCGGGCAGGCCATGCTGCCCCAGATGGGCGGCAGCGCCCAGCGTATCGAAAAGGAGGCCGCCTACCGTCCCCACTGGCGGGAGGAAATCTATCCCGTGGTTTTCGGGGACAGAAAGGCGCCGCATGAGCTCATGGTGCTGCTGGACTTCGCCAATCCGGCCAGCGCCGCGCTCTGGGACAGGGTGGTTGAGGCCTCGCGTTCGCTCAACCCGACGCAGACCAAGATTGTCGTCTTTGCCAACAGCCGCGAGAACTACGGTACGGACCTCATGGGGCTGGCCATCTGGATTTCCTATGAGCGTCAGGGACAGGCCATGTCCTATCTGACCTACGCCCTTGACCGCTGGAACGAGGTGAAGGCGGGGCAGAAGAGGGCGCGCGGCGCGGCCATCCCCTTTACCAACGAGTATGACGCCACGGTGCAGTCCACGGACTTTCCCATTCACTACGCCTATTTGCAGCGCCTGAATCCGCCCGTTCCCGCCAGTCGGGAGATGGACGTCACAAGCTATTGCTATGACGCCGGCAGCGTGAACATGTATCAGGCCGTCCAGCTTACCCGCTACTACAATCTTTCCGGCCTGCCCGCCCTCATTGCCGATGGCCGGGTCATTTCCGCTTCGTCCTCTCCGGCCGACATCGTGTCCGCGCTGCGCTGACGCGCCCGTCCAGGAGAAGGGAGAAGGGGAGCCGCCATGTCGTATGGCGGCTCCCCTTTCCGCATTCTGGAGCATTTCTTTCGCGAAACGACAGTCCGTATGGGAAAAATGCCCTAACGATATTCCCGCCCCGACCAGAGTACACGTCCGATGACGCGGAACTGTTCCGCGCAGTCCCCCCGCAGATCAAGCGTCACCGGCGCATAGGCCGGATTGACGCTGCGCAGGATGATCTTGCCGGGCAGCATGTCGATGCGCTTGATGTAGATGGCGTCCTCAAAACCGACGGCATACAGACGGCCGGGCGTGATTTCCGTCTGTCCCTGATCCAGCAGGACAAGGTCGTTGTCGAAGATTTCCGGCACCATGCTGTCCCCGGAGACGCGCATGAGCACCATGCGGCGGGGATTGCCCTTGCGGCGGAGAAAGTCGCCGCGAAAGGCATGCCCGCCTTCCGTACCGCCGTTGACCTCAAGGCTGCCGGTTCCGGCGGAAAGGCGCGCCTCCACCAGCGGAATGGTGATCATGTCCACATCCGGCCTCCCCGCGGCCTCGCTGTCGTCGCCGGTCAGGTGCGGCGGAAGAAACATGGGGCCCTGTCCGAAAAACAGCCAGTGCGCATTGCAGCCGGTCTTTTCCGCGCAGAGCTGCACCCAGGCCGGGGGCACCTCGCCCCGGCGGCGGGCGCCGCTCACCGACTGGGGGCTGATCCCCAGCGCGCGGGCCAGTTCGGCGTCCGAACGGGCGTCCAGAGCCTTCATGAGACGGGAAAGGGTGTTGTCGCAGGCAGTCGCATCGCTCATGGCGTATCTCCAAAGATTGGCTGACGAAAAAACGTGACTATAAATTTTTTTGATATATTGTATATAAAAAATTTATTTGTCAACATTATATGTGTACGCTTTGCGTGGCAGCCTTCGGAAAACGCGGTGTAGCTGTGAACGCATCATTCAGGCGACAGCGGTTGACGCCGCAAAGGGCAGGGCCTAGTGTTGCGCATAACCGCCCTGTATCCCGCATCCGGCGGGCGGCTCTAGCCGGATGCTTCATCTGGCGGCAGGCATGCAGCCCTGCCGAGGAGGCCCTTATGAGTACCTGTCCCCAGTGCGACGGCATCGGTCGCGTCACCTGCGGCGCCTGCTGGAATCACCAGCTGCGTATCGTCTGCCCCGACTGTCTTGGTTCCGGCGTCGTGAAAACCGCTGCCGGAGAGCAGACCTGTCCCCGCTGTCAGGGCAAGAAGACCATTCTGCCGGGGAGCTGCGCCCGCTGCGGCAACAATGTCCCCTGTCCCGTGTGTCACGGTTCGGGCACGGTCTAGAGCATTTTGTCTTTGAAAAAGGCAACATGCGAGGCGGCGGCACAGTGCCGCCCGGCCCGAAGTGAGCGGAAATGCCGCGTTTTTTCCGCGAAACGCCGGGCCGTATGGTTTGGAACGCCACGCGTTTCAGACTGAAAATGCTCTGGACGACCATCATGACTCTTGCCGCCGAAGCGCGCGGCGTGTGGCATTCCCGGCGTTCGTTCGACCATGTTCGTCACGGACGCCGGGAATGCCCGGCGTGAGACGGAAAATTGTCGCCGGAATGTCGTCGGTTCGTCGCTTGCGCGCCGGGGGCGGCACTTGCCATGCCGACGGACGGGGGCTATCTTTTCCGCAACGAAACTGCAGGTAAAAGGAGAAAAGGCCATGCCGAAAGAGGCAGCCCTGATATTGGCGGCAGGCAAGGGAACCCGCATGCATTCCCGCAAGCCCAAGGTGTTGCAGACCCTGCTGGGAGAGCCCATGCTGTGCCATGTGCGGGAGGCGTTACGCCCTGTTTTCGGAGAAAATGTCTGGATAGTCATCGGGCACGGCGGCGAGATGGTTCGGGCGGCCTTCCCCGAGGAGCGCTTTGTGGTGCAGGAGCAGCAGCTCGGGACGGGGCATGCTCTGCAAACGGCCATGCCGCAGCTGGAGGCCGCGGGGGTGGAGCGGCTGCTTGTGGTCAACGGGGATACGCCCCTGCTCACCGCCGAACTGGTGCGCCATTTCTGGGAAGGCGCCGCCGAGGCGGATGTGGCCTTTGCCACCATCGTGCTGGACGAGCCCGGCGCGTACGGGCGGGTGGTGCGCAATGACGACGGCAGCGTCAGGGCTATCGTGGAAGCCAAGGATTACTGTCTGGAAACGTTCGGCGCGGCTACCGGCGAAGTCAACGCGGGCATGTATTCCCTCGGGCGGGAACAGGTTGCCCGGCTGCTGCCGCGCCTGACCAATGCCAACAGGAGCGGGGAGTACTACATCACCGATCTGGTGGGACTGGCCGTGGCCGAAGGCATGACGGTTCAGGGCGTGCAGTGCGGCAACGATACCAGCCTGCTGGGCATCAATTCGCCGCTGGAGCTGAGTCATTGTGAGGAACTTCTGCGGCAGCGCGTCAATGCGGGACTGCTGGCGGCCGGAGTCATGCTGCATGCGCCGGAGAGCGTGCGTATCAGCCCGCTGGCCGACGTGGAGCCGGGCGTGGAGATTACCGGCCCGTGCGAAATTTACGGCAGGTCCGTCATTCGCGGCGGGGCAAGCATCGCCTCGCACTGCGTCATCCGGGAGTGCGATGTTGCGGCCGGGGCCGAAATCCGTTCCTTCTGCCATCTGGAGCGGGCCGAGGTGGGGCCGGACACGCAGGTGGGGCCGTATGCCCGTTTGCGTCCCGGAGCCGTGCTGGAGGCGGAGTCGCATGTGGGCAATTTTGTGGAGCTGAAAAAGGCGCGTCTCGGCAGGGGGGCCAAGGCCAATCACCTGACCTATCTGGGAGATGCGGAAATCGGCGCGGGCAGCAATATCGGCGCGGGAACCATTACCTGCAACTATGACGGCAAAAACAAGTTCCAGACCCGCATCGGGGAGCGCGCCTTCATCGGCAGCAATACGGCGCTGGTGGCTCCGGTGCGCGTGGGCGCGGATGCGCTTGTCGGCGCGGGCTCGGTCATCACCAAGGATATCCCGGACAGGGAAATGGGCATTGCGCGCGGCAGACAGAAAAATCTGCCCCGTCGCGGCTGAGATGACTGCAGTGCGAAGGCTTGGGCGGGGAAGGGGCTTCCTTTCCTGCCGCATGCCGCGCACAAGGAAAGAATATGGGGCGCTTCCCGCCGGAAGCGCCCCATAAAAAAGAACGGATTTGTTCTCTCAGCGTCGGCTTGCCGTGCCGCCGTCACAATGCTCGCTGCCGAGATTGCGGTTCCAGGCGCGTATGGCCGCCCCTTGGGAAACGGACCACTGCTGGGAGGTTTGCCCGCAGGAACAGACGACGCGCCAGACGTCGTCCCGTCGCCCCGGCGGGCGCATGGATTCCAGATGGACATCAACTCCGCCGCAAGCCAGGCAGGGGCGTATGGTATGGGGGTCCAGTTCTTTCATGCAGGGGACTGTATCAGCCGGGCGCGGGAGGAGCAAGCGGGAAATGCCCCGATCAGCCGGAAATTTTTATCTTTTTGTACGCAGCGGCTGGAAGGGGCTGACGCTGTCGGCGAGCAGGTTTTTTCTTCTTCGGCGTTTGCGCCAGTGCCGCGAAACGCCGTGCATGGCGGCTTTTCATGGCAGGATGCGCGCATTTTTCTCGGAAACCGGCAGGACCGGCTCCTTCCCTGTCGCGGGAGGGGACGTCTGCCGTCGGCGTCGCCTCCGGGCAGGCGCGTTTCCCGACCGATGATTTTTTTTGCGGAGCGGCTTCAGGATTTTTTTTGTCCTGACGCCTTGCTGACGGCGGCTGCGCTAGCTTGCCTCCATGAACACAAGGCAATACCGCCACAATACCCTATGGAGGCTTACCATGCGTCGTTTTCTTCCCGCTCTTGCTCTTGTCCTTGGTCTTTCCACTCCCGCCCTTGCCGCTTACAATGGGCCGAGCAGCGGCTATGGCGGCTTTCAGGGGCCGACCTCCTCGGTAGGGATCACCACCGTGGCCAAGGCGCTCAAGGCCTGGGACGACTCCCCCGTGGTGCTCACCGGCAACATCATACAGCGCATGGCCGGCAGCGACGACAAGTACGTATTCCGGGACAGCACCGGCCAGATCGTCGTGGACATCGACCATGAGCTTTTCTGGGGCAAGACCGTGACGCCCGCCAATACCGTGCGCATTTCCGGCGACGTGGACAAGGATATGTTCGATCCCACCAAGATTGACGTCAAGTTTCTGGAAGTTTTGAAGTAGGATTTCAACCATGTGAAAGAGGTGGCCTGTATGAAAATTTTCCCCATTCTCCTGCTGGCACTGTCGTTGAGCGCTCCCGCCCTTGCCGCGCAACCGGATGGCGCGGCGGCCCCGGAACCGACAGGCGTACCGGGCTATCAGGGCCCGTCAGCCTCCTACGGCGGCTTTCAGGGGCCCACCGGCGGAACGGAGAACGATACCGTGGCCAAGGCGCTCAAGGCCTGGGACGAATCGCCTGTGATGCTTACCGGCAATATCGTGGAACGACTGGCCGGCAGCGACGACAAATACATGTTCCGCGACGCGACCGGACAGATTATTGTGGATATTGACCACGAGCTTTTTTGGGGCAAGACCGTGACGCCCGCCAACACCGTGCGTATTGCCGGCGAGGTGGACAAGGAAATGTTCGAGGCCACCAAGATTGACGTCAAGTTTCTGGAAGTCATAAAGTAGGTATCCGGAACATACCGGAACAAAAAGGAGTTTGTCATGAAATTTCTGCTTTCTTCCTTGCTGGTACTGGCGCTGGCCGCTCCCGTGTTCGCCCAGCCGGGCTTTCAGGGGCCGGGGGCCGGTCAGGGCGGCGGCTTTCAGGGGCCGACGGCGGGCATTCAGGCCGATACCGTGGCCAAGGCGCTCCAGTGCTGGGATGATGCGCCGGTCATCCTGACCGGGAACATCCTGCAGCGCTATGCGGGCAGCGACGACAAGTATCTTTTCAAGGATGCCACCGGGGAAATCATTGTGGAAATCGACTTCGGCGTCTTTGCCGGACGCACGGTCACCCCGGACACCAAGGTGCGCCTGTCCGGCAAGATGGACAAGGACGGCATGATGGAACCGGCCAAGGTGGACGTGAAGGTGCTGGAAATTCTCAAGTGACCTCCTGACGGCGGCAGGCCCGGCCTGCCGCTTCCCCCCGCCGCCGGCTGTCCGGCATGTGACGGTCGGCGGCTGTTCCCGGAGGAGGGGTGCACCGGGGGGAGCCGTGGCCGCCCTTGCCGAAACGGGCGGTGCGCGGGAAGATGAGACGGGATGATGCGCTTTTCGGTGCTCGCCGCGAGACGCCGAAGGCCTTTCCAGCTTTTTACAGGAGCCCCCATGCGAATCGCCATCTTGCTGCTTTTTCTCTGCCTCGGCGGGGTGACATCCGTCATGGCCGCGGGATTTGAGGGGCCGGGCGCTGGCTCGGCCGCAGGCGTGGTGACCCGGGCGGCCGACGTGGCTGACGCCTATGACGACGTGCCGTGCATCCTTGAAGGTCATCTTGTGGAAAAACTGCCCCAGCGCAAGGATCGCTACGTCTTTCGGGACGAGAGCGGCAGTGTGGTGGTGGAAATAGAGGACGAGACCTTTGGGCATCTGACGGTGACGCCGCAGACCCGCATCCGCATTGTGGGGCAGGTGGAATGGAGTTCCAAGCGTCCCAACGAGGTGGATGTGGAAGGACTGGCCATTCTGGACGATACTCCCCCGACCCCGGAGGGAACTGAACCTGCCGCCACGCCGTAACCCCCTTTCCTGCTGCCGGAGGCCGTGTCCGTCGGTGTGTGGGCGGACACGGGACATCCGGCAAAACATGTTTCCTACGCCGTAAGAGGGCTGTGCCGCTGCCGCCTTTCCGCTGCGGGAAGGGGCGCGCTCATGCCGCGGGAGGCCCGCATGCCTGCACTGCTTCTGGTGGAAGACAATGAAGATATTCTTGCCATGCTCTATGCCTTCTTTGAGCCCCTGGGCTATGAGCTGGACTGCGCCCGCAACGGACGGGCCGGACTTGAACAGGCCATTGCCGGACGCTTCGACTGTCTGGTGCTGGACGTGATGCTGCCCGGCATGGACGGCATTACCCTGTGCCGCACCCTGCGCGAAAAGCATGACTACCGCACGCCCATTATCATGCTGACGGCCCGGGATACCGTGCCAGACCGGGTGCTGGGGCTGGAATCCGGCGCGGACGACTATCTGATCAAACCCTTTGCGCTCAAGGAGCTGGAAGCCCGCATCCGGGCGCTCATCCGGGCACGCGGACGCGGCATGCGGGGTGCGGGCAGCGGCGGCGGAAGCGGCGAACTGCGCTACGCGGACGTGGTGCTGGATGTGGCAGGGCATCGCGTCACCCGGCAGGGGCGCGAACTGCGGGTCAGCCCTACCGGCTTCCGCATTCTCTGCGAGCTCATGCGGGTAGCCCCGGCGCTCCTGCCCCGCGAGGAACTGGAGCAGGCGCTCTGGGGAGATGATCCGCCCGGCGGCAGCGCCCTGCGTACTCATATTCACGAACTCCGGCAGGTGCTGGACAAGCCCTTTGCCGTTCCCCTGCTCCGGACGGTTTCCCATGTGGGCTACCGGCTGGCCGACGGCGGGGAGGATGCGTGACGGCTTCCTCGCCGCGCCGGTTCGGCATACGGCGGCGGCTGCTCCTGTCCTTCATCCTGCTGACCGTGGGCATGGGCAGCGTGATGATCGGGGCGGGGCTCGTCGCCTACGAACGGCTGGGCCGCCATCTGCTGGAGGTCAATGCCCGACCGGTTCTGCGCCTGCTCATGGAGGCCGAGGAACGCGCCTTTTATGCCGAGGATCACGGGCGGCGTGTGCTCTACTGGGGCTCGGACCTTGCCGAGGGCATGGACCTCGATTTTCTGGTGGGCAAGCAGGTGCCGCCGGACTGGCAGGCGCTGGCGGACGGCCTGCACCTGCTGGATAACGGGGCCGGTTTCGTCCTGCTGGCCACACGGGACAATCTGCGCTATTCCCTCAGCGGCAGCACGGGCGCTTTTCGTTCCCTGCGGGCCGAGACCATCCGCATTTTTCTGCTGTGCGTGGGGGTGGGCCTTGTGGCGGCCTCCCTGCTGGGCATTGTGCTTTCCCGCCGGCTTTCCGGCTCGCTGACGGAGCTCACGCATGCCGTGGAACGCGGCGAGCAGCCCGGCAGTCTGCCCGTCCTGCCGCAGGAGGCCCTCAATGACGAGGTGGGTGTGCTGGCCCGCGCCATTGCCGCCCGCGAGCGGGACCTTGTGCGCTACATGCAGCGCGAAAGCTTCTTTACCGGCGACGTGAGCCATGAGCTGCGCACGCCGCTCACCGTCCTGCAGGGCGGGCTTGAGGTGCTGGAACTGCGTCTTGCCGCGCTGGAGGGCGGCGAGGCGCTGACGCCGGTGCTGCAACGCCTGCAGCGCACAGTGCTGAACATGAGCGACATGGTGCGCAGCCTGCTGCTGCTGGCCCGCCGCCCGGAAGACATCGTGCCCGAAAGCCTCGATGTGGCGGCGCTGGTGCGCGAGCTTCGCGGCGGGGACGAGAACGTCCGGCAGGAAGGCGCCGCGTCGGTCATGACGGTGGGCGATGAGGGACTTGCGCGTATCATCTTCAAGAATTTGCTGGACAACGCACGAAAATACGCCGAAGATGGAAAGGTTCTGGTGAGTGTGGAGGATGGCCGCTTCTGCATACGCAACAAGGGCCATATCCCGGAACATCTGGACGTCTTCGCAAGAGGCGTCCGCGCACCGCATCCCATCGGTGCGCCGACACCCGTGGGGAGCGGGCTGGGTCTGTCGCTGGCGTTGCGCGCCTGCGAGCAGATGGGCTGGATTATCCGACAGGAAAACGTCGCCGACAGGGAAGCCGTCTTTACGGTGAGCTTTCCCAGTGGGCAGCCGGAGCACGCCGTATGAAACTTCCCGCACGGGGCAGACTGATTCGCCTTGTCCTCATTTGTGCCGTCCTGCTGGCGGCCTATCGTCTCTTCTTCGCCTCCGGGCCGGGCGGCCCCCGCATGGCCGCCGATGCGCCGCCCGTGCGCGTGGCCACGGCGCTGGCGCAGGACATGCCCTATTTTCTCAACGGTCTCGGCACGGTGGAGCCGTCCAGTGACGTGCTGGTCACCAGCCGGGTGGACGGGCAGCTCGTCAAGCTGCACTTCACGGAGGGGCGTCGCGTGGCCGCGGGCGACCTGCTGGCCGAGATCGATCCCCGTCCCTTCGAGGCCGAGCTGGCGCAGGCCAAGGGCAACCTGCTGCGCGATCAGGCCCAGCTCGCCAATGCGCGCAGTGACCTGGAACGCTACGCCAAGCTGGTGAAAAACGATTACGTCTCGGCCCAGCAGTACGAAACCCAGCGTGCGCTGGTGCGGCAGTACGAGGGCGTGGTGGCGGCGGACAAGGCCGCCGTGGAAGCCGCGGCCCTGCAATTGACCTACAGCCGCATCACCGCGCCCGTGGGCGGCATCCTCGGCCTGAAAAAGGTGGACGAGGGCAACATGATCAAGAGTTCGGACAGCGAGGGCATTGTCCGCATTACCGAGACGCGGCCCTGCCATGTGCTGTTCACCCTGCCGGAAAATCGCGTGCCGCTGGTGCGCGAGGCCCTGCGCGCGGCGCGCAAGGGGAAGGCGGCACGGCCTCCGGTGCAGGCCTGGGACAGGGAACAGAAGGGACTCATCGCCGTGGGCGAGCTGCTGTCCATGGACAATCAGATCGATTCCACCACCGGCACGGTCAGGCTCAAGGCCCTTTTCCCCAATGACGGCGGTCTGTTGTATGCGCAGCAGTTCGTCAATGCCCGGGTCATGGTCAAGCTGATCAAGAATGCCGTCACCGTGCCCGCCGCGGCCGTGCAGCTGGGCAGCCGCGGTTCCTACGTCTATGTGGTGGACGCGGATAACGTGGCCCGCGTGCGCGACGTGACCCCGGGAGTAAGCACCAACCAGCTTGCGGTCATCGACAAGGGACTTGAGGCCGGAGAGGTGGTTGTGGTGGACGGGCTGGATCGTTTGCGCGACGGCATCACCGTCAATGTGGCCGCCCGCATGGAGACTCCCCGCGCCGAAGCGGTGCAATGACCTCCCCGCCGCCTTTTCGGCTCGCGGCCCGCTCTCCCTGTTGCCGTTTCCTGTCCGCCGTCCGGCGCATCCGTCGTTTCGGATGACGTGCCGCAAGGGCAAGCCTTCTTTTTCCGGACGGGACGTCGCCGACCCGAACCCCGTGATCTGCCATGAATCTTTCCCGTATCTTCATTCTCCGGCCCATAGCGACCTCGCTGCTCATGGCGGCGCTTCTGCTGTCGGGCCTGCTGGCCTACAGCTATCTGCCCATTTCGGCCCTGCCGCAGATCGACTATCCCACCATTCAGGTGCAGACCCTCTACCCCGGGGCCTCGCCGGAGGTCACCTCCGCCGTGGTGACCGCGCCGCTGGAGCGGCAGTTCGGCAGCATGTCGGGCCTTGTGCAGATGACGTCCCTCTCCTCGGCGGGGTCCTCGGTCATCACGCTGCAGTTTGATCTTTCCGTGCCGCTGGACGTGGCGGAGCAGGAGGTGCAGGCGGCCATCAACTCGGCGGACAACCTGCTGCCCTCGGACCTGCCCAATCCGCCGATCTACAACAAGGTCAACCCGGCGGATCCGGCCATCATCACTCTGGCGGTCATGAGCGACGCCATGCCCATGACCCGCCTGGAAGATTTGGTGGATACCCGGCTGGCGCAGAAGATTTCCCAGGTTTCCGGCGTGGGGCTGGTGACGCTCTCCGGCGGCGAGCGGCCAGCGGTGCGGGTACAGGTCAATCCCAAGGCGCTGGCTGCGGCGGGGCTGACGCTGGCCGACATCCGTTCGGCCATCAGTTCGGCCAACGTCAACGGCGCCAAGGGCAGCTTTGACGGGCCGGAACGCGCCAGCACCATCGACGCCAACGACCAGCTTGCCTCGGCGGCGGAATACGCGCAAACCATCATCGGCTACAAGGACGGCGCGCCCCTGCGTCTCAAGGACGTTGCCGACGTGGTGGAAGGCGCGGAAAACGCCCGGCTCTCGGCCTATGCCGCGGGCGACGGCGAGGCCTTCCGGCAGGCCATCGTGCTGTCGGTGCAGCGGCAGCCCGGAGCCAACGTCATCAAGGTGGCGGACAGCGTAATCGAGCTGCTGCCGGAATTGCAGAAGACCCTGCCCGGCAATGTGGAGGTGCGTGTGGTGACCGACCGCACCACCACGATCCGCGCCACGGTGCATGACGTGCAGCTGGAGCTGCTGCTCTCCATTGCGCTGGTCATCTGGGTCATCTGGCTCTTCCTGCGCAATGCCTCGGCCACGATCATCCCGGCGCTGGCCGTGCCGCTCTCGCTGGTAGGCTCGCTGGGGGTCATGTATCTGGCGGGCTACTCCCTCAACAACCTGACGCTCATGGCGCTGGTCATTGCCACGGGCTTTGTGGTGGACGACGCCATTGTGGTCATCGAAAACATTTCCCGTTATCTGGAAATGGGCATGAAGCCCGTTCCGGCCGCTCTGCGCGGCGCGGGGCAGATCGGCTTCACCATCATTTCCCTGACGCTTTCGCTGGTGGCGGTGCTCATCCCGCTGCTTTTCATGGGCGATGTGGCCGGGCGGCTGTTCCGGGAATTCGCGGTCACGCTGGCCGTGACCATCCTCATTTCCGCGGGCATTTCCCTGAGTCTCACGCCCATGCTCTGCGCCACCATGCTGCATCCCCAGGCCATGCGGCACGAAAAGCAGCAGACGGAGAGCGGCTTCTTCGCCCGGCTCTTGCGCTGGTACGCCCAGAAGCTGGACTGGGTGCTGGCGCATCAGGGCCTGACCCTGCTGGTGGCGCTGGGCACGCTGGTGTTGACGGTCTTTCTCTATATCGTGGTGCCCAAGGGCTTCTTTCCCACGCAGGACACGGGCGTCATTCAGGGAATAGCCGAAGCGCCGCAGGATTCGTCCTTTGCGGCCATGACCCGCCGCCAGAAGGAGCTTTCCGACCTGATTCTGGCCGATCCGGCCGTGGACAGCGTGGTCTTTCTGGTGGGGGTGGACGGGGTCAATCCCAGTCTGGGGACGTCCCGGCTGACGGTGAACCTCAAGCCGCTGGCCGACCGTGACGCCCGCGCTCCGGAGATCGCCCGGCGCATCATGGCGCGGGCCGACGCCCAGCCGGGCCTGAAGCTTTACATGCAGCCCGTACAGGACCTGACCATCGAGGACAGGGTGTCCCGTACCCAGTACCAGTTCACGGTGGAGGCGCTGGATCGCGAGCAGCTTCAGGAGTGGACGCCGAAAATTGTGGACGCGCTGGCCAGGCTGCCGGAACTCGACCATGTGACCAGCGATCTGCAGGGCTACGGGCGCGTGCTCTGGCTGGATATCGACCGGGACAGCGCGGGGCGTTACGGGATCACCATGAGCGACATCGACAATGCGCTGTACGATGCGCTGGGGCAGCGGCTCATCTCCACCATTTTCACCCAGACCAATCAGTACAAGGTGGTGCTGGAGACGGCCCCCCGCTTCCGCAACGGGCCGGGGGCGCTGGAAAACATCTATGTGAAGAGCGAGGACGGACAGCCTGTGCCGCTGAGTTCGCTGATCAGGATGGAGGAGCGCGCCGCCCGCCTTTCCATCGCTCGGCAGGGGCAGTTTCCCGTGGCCACCATTTCCTTCAACGTGGCCGAGGGATCGTCCCTGAGCGCGGCGGTGAACGCCGTGCTGGACGCCGAACGGGAGCTGGGCCTGCCCGTCTCCCTGCGCTGTCAGTTCCAGGGGGCGGCACTGGCCTTCCAGTCTTCCACCACCAATCAGGTCTGGCTGGTGCTGGCGGCCATCATCACCATGTACATCGTGCTGGGCGTGCTCTACGAAAGCTATGTGCACCCGGTCACCATCCTGTCCACCCTGCCTTCGGCCGGCGTGGGAGCGCTGCTGGCGCTCATGCTGGGCGGCATGGAGCTCGGCGTGGTGGGCATCATCGGCATCATTCTGCTTATCGGTATCGTCAAGAAAAACGCCATCATGATGATCGATTTCGCCCTCGACGCCGAACGCAACGAGGGCAAGAGTCCGGAGGAGGCCATCCGGCAGGCCTGCCTGCTGCGTCTGCGGCCCATCCTCATGACCACCATGGCGGCCCTGCTGGGCGCGCTGCCGCTCATGATCGGCTGGGGCATGGGCGCGGAACTGCGGCGGCCTCTGGGGGTGACCATGGTGGGCGGCCTCATCTTCAGTCAGGTGCTGACCCTCTTCACCACGCCGGTCATCTATCTCTGGTTTGACCGGCTGGCCATCAGCTTCAGGCGTCGCCGCTCCGCCATGATAGCCGAGGGACGGGACGCGGAGGAGCGGGCATGACGCCGCAGGATTTCGACAGCGAGGGTGCGCCCCGGCGACATCGCTTCGGCCCGGATTTTTTGCCGGTCAACCTGTCCGCGCCCTTTATCCGGCGGCCGGTGGCCACCACGCTGCTGACGCTGGCCATTGCGCTGGCGGGGCTCATCGCCTTTCGCCTGCTGCCCGTGGCCCCGCTGCCGGAGGTGGATTTGCCCGTGGTGGTGGTGCGGGCCTCCATGCCCGGCGCCAGCCCGGAAACCATGGCCGCCACCGTGGCCACGCCGCTGGAGCGTGCGCTGGGACGCATTGCCGGGGTGACGGAAATGACTTCCAGCAGCAGCCTCGGCTCCACCAGCGTCATCCTGCAATTCGATCTGGAGCGGGACGTCAACGGCGCGGCCCGTGATGTGCAGGCGGCCATCAATGCCGCGCGCTCGACCCTGCCGACCATGCCGTCCAATCCCACCTACCGCAAGGTCAATCCGTCGGGCGCGCCCATCATGATCCTTTCCGTGACCTCGGAGGTGCTGACCAGTTCCCAGCTCTATGACGCGGCCTCCACGGTGCTGGCCCAGAAGATCGCCCAGATACCCGGCGTGGGCGAGGTGACGCTGGGCGGCGGCGCCTTGCCCGCCGTGCGCGTGCGCCTCATTCCCGATGCCCTGAGTCGGGCGGGCGTCAGCAGCGAGGACGTGCGGCAGGCCATCAGCGGGGCCAATGCCTATCTGCCCAAGGGCATGGTGGAGAGCGACGAGGCGTTCTGGCTGGTGGATGCGGCGGATCAGCTCTCCGACGTGGCCGACTACCGGCGGCTCATCGTGGCCCGCAAGGGGGACGCCGTCATTCGCCTTGGCGACGTGGCCACGGTGGAGATGAGTTCGCAGGACGTGCGCAACATGGCGCTGTCCAACGGCAGACAGGCCATCCTGCTCATGGTCTTCCGCTCCACCGGGGCCAATATCATCGAAACCGTGGACAGGGTGAAGTCCATGCTGCCGCAATTGCGCGCCTGGCTGCCGGAGAGCGCGGATTTGACCGTGCGCATGGACCGTTCCATCACCATTCGCGCCTCGCTGGCCGAGGTGGAGAAGAGTCTGCTGCTCTCGGTGGCGCTGGTGGTGCTGGTGGTCTTTCTCTTTTTGCGCAACGGCCGGGCCACGGCCATCCCGGCGGTGGCGGCCCCGGTATCGCTCATCGGCACCTTCGGGGTCATGTATCTGTGCGGCTACACGCTGGACAATCTTTCGCTCATGGCGCTCACCGTGGCCACGGGCTTTGTGGTGGACGACGCCATTGTGGTGCTGGAGAACATCGTCCGCCGCATGGAGCTGGGGGAGACGCCGCTCCGGGCCGCCCTGCGCGGCGCGCGGGAGGTGGGCTTCACGGTCATTTCCATATCGTTGTCGCTGGTGGCGGTCTTCATTCCCATTCTCTTCATGGGCGGCATCGTGGGGCGGCTGTTCCGGGAGTTCTCCGTGGTGCTGGCCACGGCGGTGCTCGTTTCCATGGTGGTCTCCCTGACCACCACGCCCATGATGTGCGCCCGTTATCTGCGGCCCTACGATGAGGAGGCTCCACGGCAGGGAGAGCCGCGGCGCGGCATCGTCCCCCGTCTGTTCGCTTGTCTTGGGTCGTGGTGGGGCAGTCTGCTGGGCGGCATGCAGCGCGGCTACGAACGCAGTCTGGCCGTGGTGCTGCGGCATCCGCGCCTGACCATGCTGTCGCTCCTGCTGGTCATGGCGGGCAACGTCTGGCTGTACATGGTCGTCCCCAAGGGCTTCTTCCCCACGCAGGACACGGGTGTGATCATGGGCGGCATGCGGGCCGACCAGAGCGCCTCCTTCCAGAGTCTTCAGGAAAAGATGCCGCGCCTCATGCGGATCATTCAGGAAGACCCGGCCGTGGAGCAGGTTTCCGGGCACATGTCCGGCTCACGCGGGGGCGGAGGCGTGTTCATTGCCCTGAAGCCGCTGGAGGAGCGCGGTATTTCCGCCATGCAGGTCATCGGCCGTTTGCGGGGAAAGCTGGCGTCCGAACCGGGCATGCAGATTTTTCTCCAGCCCGCGCAGGATTTGCGCATGGGCGGCCGCAGCTCCAATGCCCAGTATCAGTACACCCTGCAGGCCGACGACCTAGATGCCCTGCGCAGCTGGGGACGGAAGCTGAGGGACGCCTTCGCGACCATCCCCATCCTCAAGGACGTGGACAGCGACATCGAGGAGCGGGGCCTGCAAACCCTGCTCAGCGTGGATCGCGACGCGCTGGCGCGGCTGGGCCTGACCATGGACGACGTGGACAGCGCCCTGAACAATGCCTTCGGTCAGCGGCAGGTGTCCACCATCTATCGGGACAAGAACCAGTACCGCGTGGTGCTGGAATTCATGCCCGACTGGCTGGAAGGGCAGGAGGCGCTGCAAAAGGTCTACCTGCCGGGCAGCGGCGGGCTTGTGCCGCTCTTGAGTGTGGCCGAAGTGGGGCCGGGCTTTGCGCCGCTTTCGGTGGCGCATCAGGGACAGTTTGCGGCCGTGACGCTCTCCTTCAATCTGGCCGAGGGGGCGTCGCTTTCGCAGGCGCAGGAGGCCATTGACCGCGTGCGGGTCAGCATCGGCATGCCCTCCACCATCGTGGGCAGCTTTCAGGGCACGGCCAAGCTCTTCAACGAGACCATCCGCAACCAGATTGTGCTGATCTTCGCGGCGCTGGTGGCGCTCTACATCGTGCTGGGCGTGCTGTATGAAAGCCTGATTCACCCCATCACCATCCTCTCCACACTGCCGTCGGCAGGCGGCGGGGCCCTGCTGGCGCTCATGGCCGTGGGCATGGAGTTCAGCGTCATTGCGCTCATCGGTGTGCTGCTGCTCTGCGGTATCGTCAAGAAAAACGCCATCATGATGATCGACTTTGCGCTGGATGCCGCCCGTACCCGCAAACTGCCGCCGCAGGAGGCCATTTACGAGGCCTGCCGCCTGCGTTTCCGTCCCATCATGATGACGACCATGGCCGCGGCTCTGGGGGCCGTGCCGCTGGCGCTGGGGCAGGGCGACGGGGCGGAGATTCGCCAGCCGCTGGGCATCACCATCGTGGGCGGTCTCATGGTCAGTCAGGTGCTGACGCTCTACACCACACCCGTGGTCTACCTCTGTCTGGACAGGCTGCGTCTGCGTCTGCGGCGTCGCTGGTGGCGGCTGCGCTACGGCTCGGCCCGGGCGGCCCGGCTGGCCGTTCTGTCCCGGCGCGCATGAGCCTCTCCGGGCACGAAGGGGCCCGCAGGCAAAGGAAACACTTGTCTTGACGCAAAAATATGGCTAGAGCATTTTGCCTTTGAAAAGGCAAAATACGGGGCGGCGGCGCAGCGCCTCCCGGCCCGAAGTGGGCGGAAAAACCGCGTTTTTTCCGCGAAATGCCAGGCCGTATGGTTTGAGGCGCAAAGCGTTTCAAACGGAAAATGCTCGAGAAAATCAGCTTTTGACAGTATTTTTACTTCATGGTCGTTTGTCCGATGAATACCGATACGCAAGATCGTCTTCGAGTCCTTGTCCTTATTCTGGCCTACAATGCCGAAAAAACGATTGCCGACGTCCTTGACCGTATTCCGCGCGAGCTGGAAGCAACGTATGCCGTGCGGGTGCTGGTCATTGACGATTGCAGCCGCGATGCCACCTGGCAACGCGCCAAGGAGCATCTGAAAACCTTCTGGTGCCCGGGGGAGGCGCTGCGCAACCCGGTAAATCAGGGGTACGGAGGCAACCAGAAGGTCGGCTATCGCTACGCGGCGGAACAGGGCTTTGACGTGGTGGCCATGGTGCACGGCGACGGGCAGTACGCGCCGGAATGCCTGCCCCGGCTGCTGGAACCCTTTACCCGCGGGGGAATGCGGGTGGATGCGGTTTTCGGTTCGCGCATGCTGCACAAGCGGGATGCGCTCAGGGGGGGAATGCCCTATTACAAGTTTCTGGGCAATATGGTGCTGACGAGTTTGCAGAATCGTCTGCTCGGCACGCGCCTTTCGGAATTTCACACCGGCTACCGCGTGTACCGGGTGAGCACCCTGAGCGCCCTGCCGCTTGAGCTGAACACCAATGACTTTGATTTCGATACGGAAATCATCATGCAGGTGGTTTTTTCCGGCGGAACTATTGTGGAGCTGCCCATTCCGACCCATTACGGGGATGAAGTCTGCCATGTGAACGGTCTGCGCTATGCCTGGGACGTCATGCGGACCAGCCTCAAGGGGCGGCTTATCCGCATGGGCCTGTTCTACGATCCCAAATTTTTCTTTCCGCACACGGAAGTGGCCCGCAAGGTCAGCACCTTTTCCTTTCCTTCCACGGGCAAGGCCGTTGCCGACAGCATCCGGCCCGGCAGTCTTGTGCTTGATCTGGGATGCTCGGACACGGAGTTGTCGGGCTATCTGCGTCACGAGAAGGGCTGCACGGTCATCAGTTGCCCGGACTCCGTGGACCTGGACAGGGAGCTGCCCGATGTGCCGTGGGAAAAACTGGATTATGTGGTGGCGCTGGACGTGCTGGAGCAGCGCGATTCGGCGGAAGACTTTCTGGCCGGGCTGCGCGAGCGCCTGACGGATAATACGGGGGCCGTGCTCATTGCGGGCAGCGCCAATGTGGGATTTTTCATTACACGTTTCATGCTGCTGCTCGGCCAGTTCAATTACGGACGGCGCGGCATTCTGGCATTGTCCCACAAGCGCCTCTTTACCCTGGCCTCATTGGCCCGGCTCATGCGGTACGCCGGATTCCGGGTCGTCCGCAGGCAAATCATGGCGGCTCCCTATCCGCGAGCCCTGGGCAATACCCTGCTTGCCCGGGGACTCATGGCCGTCAATCGCCTGCTGGCCAGAGTGATGCCGGGCCTGTTCGCCTATCAGGTGCTGATTGAGGCGCGGCATACGCCCAGCACGGAAAGCGTGCTGCGCCGGGCACAGCGCTGAGGGAGCGGGGCAAGCGGGAACGACGGCTGCCGCGGCCGTCGCGGGCCTTCGCCTGCGTGCGGCAAGTGCGCAGGCTTTCGGCCGTCCCGGAGATGCGGCGGCAACAACGGACGACGGGAGATGTCATGAACACGCCAAAGCCCCTGAGCTCACTTCTTTCCCGTCGCGGTGCGCTGTTCTTTCTGCAGGCGTTCGTCAGTCTGGCTGCTCTCATCTATGCCCTGTCGGGGGTGGACCTGCCGCTGCTCTGGGCAGCGCTGTGCGGTTATGCGCTCTGGGCCGTGGGCCTTTCCCTGTGTGCGGTGGCGCTGGACTATGCCTGCATGGGACTGCGCCTGCGCAATCTGCTGCCGGGGGGCGTCCCCTACGGCCTGAGTCTCAAGGCCGTGCTGCTGTGCGTGGGGTATAACAACCTTCTCCCCGCCAAGGCCGGTGATGCCATGAAGGTCTTTTTTCTGACCCGCAAGACCGGGAGACCACTGCTCGACATCAGCTCCATTGTGCTCTGGGAGCGTCTGCTTGATGTCCTGTCCCTGCTCTGCGTGGCTCTGCTGGCCTATACGCTGCTGGGCACGGGACAGCGGCTGCTCCTGCCGCTGCTGCTTGCGCTGGGCGGAGGTGGGCTGTTCCTTTGTCTGCGCCACTGGTCGGCATGGTTTCATGCCGCCTACGCCCGTTTCTTTCCGGGCCGCATGGCGACGCTCTGCACCCGTCTGCACGAGCAGCTCATCGATAACATATCCCTTTGCCGGGTGATGGGCGGTTTTCTCCTTTCCCTGTGCATCTGGAGCTGCTATTTCGCCAGCTTTGTCATATCGTTTCGTCTGGTGGCGGAGCTGCCGCTCGACGGCGTGCAGATGCTGACGGTCTTTGCCGTGACCTGTCTGGGCATGGCCATCCCTTCCTCTCCGGGCGGCCTGGGGGTCTTTGAAGGGGCGATGGTGCTCAGTCTTTCCTGGTTCGGCGTGGAACAGAGCGCCGCCCTGGGGATTGCGCTGTATACCCATGCCCTGCATTTTCTTCCCGCCGCGCTGGCGGCGGTACTGCTCAACGGCAGCCGCGGTTTCTGGAAGGAAACATCCCGGCCGGCAGGTGCGGCGGAGGCCATATGAACACGACGACAAGATGGGATATGGCGGCTGTTGCGGGAATGCTGCTCTTTGCCGTGCTGCTGCATTACGGCAGGCTGGGCGCGTCCGTCGAGGGCGTATGGCTCTCCACCGATTCGGCCATGTACGCCTCCATCGCCGCGGCCTACGGCCATCCTGAAAACTTTGCGCATGATTTTGTTTACGGTACGGAAAGCCAGTACCTCACCCATGTGACGCCGCTGGTGCAACTGGTGAACCTGCTGGCGTCAGACAGCGGCAATTACGGCATCGCCTATTTGCAAGTGACCGGGGTGAGCGTCTTTCTGCACTATATCGCCTTCTACCTGCTGGGCATCCGCTTTTTTCGGGAGCGCTGGAAAGCGCTCATATTCACCATCCTCATGGGACTATGCTACTGGACGCCCTGGGGTACCTACTGGGGCGCGGGCTACGTCGATTACACGCCGCGCAGCCTGTTCAATGCCCTGTATGCCCTGTTTCTTTGCGTCTATTTCCGTATTCTGGACAGACCGCGCTGGTGGTCGCCCTTCATGGCCGCGCTGGGCGGGCTCGTCTATGTGCATTCCATCAGCGCGTTGCCGGTGGCGGCGGGACTCTGGCTGGGCTTTGCCGCCAGCCGCCCGCAGGGCTGTTCCCTCCGGCGGCATCTGGCGCGCCTGCTGGCTGCTGGCTGCTGCTTCCTGGCCGTCATGACGCCTTATGCCCTGACCTACACGCACGCCTCGGGCGTCCGGCTCGGCCCGGACGAGGTGGCCTTCATGGATCACATTCTGAGGACACGCTTTGACATCGAATATGCCGAATACCTTTACGGCATGGGCAGGTTCCTGCGGCAGTACACGCTGTTGCCGGTCATTCCGCTGGCCTTGTGGGGCACATGGATGATCTTCCGTCACGGAACGCCGCGTGAAAGGCTGTTCGGCAAGCATATCTGGCTCTGGATTGCCGGCGTTTATGTGGTGATTCTGCTTTTTGTGCTGGATCAGGAAATTTCCCGGGCGCTGGGCCGCATGCATCTGGAATTCGACCTTGTGCGGGTGCACCGTTTTCTGCCGTTTCTGGCCATGTGCCTCATTTTTCTGGGGGCGGACATCCTGTGGCGGCGTGTGGTCAGACAGGCGGAACGTCCCTTCCGGCAGCGGGCGGCGGCCTGTCTGTTCTGTGTGGGGCTGGTCATCGGCTTTTTCTGCGGCGGGCAGCAGGATATGGCGCGCAGCGCCCTTGCCTGGTACTGGAACCGGCTTGATGCGGCCCGCTATGAAGAAGCCTACGGGCCGTTGCTGCGGCGGGCGGAAATGATTCGTGCCGTCAGGGAGCATACCCGGCCCGGCGAGACGCTTTTTTTCCCCGGTGAAGATCAGGCCATCCGCTACAATGCTCTGCGGCCTCTGACCTATGGCTGGAAGGACGCCTGCCTGTTGTATTACGCCAAGGGCCTTGCGCCGCTGCATCAGTGGGAACGCATCGAAAAGGCGCTCAAAAGCTCACCGACGGCCTATATCGACGTGGGACTGTCCACAAATCCGGATTATCTTCTGAGCGAACGTCCGCAGGACCGTGCGCGTCTGGAGGCTGAGGTGGGGCCCGTCATCTGGGAAAATGCCCGCTATCTGCTGGTACGGAATGCGCATAGAGCGTTGTGCCATTGAAAACGGCGAAACGGCAGACCGTATGGTTTGAAACGCGAAGCGTTCAAACTGAAAATGCTCTCCAGAACGCCCGTACCTCAGCGGTACGGGCGTTTTGTCGTATCTGCAGTGAGTCTCAGCGCGGCAAGGGTGGGCCGCAGTCGAACTCATTTCCAGTTGTAGGGGATGTGTGACGAGTCCAGCGGCGCGGTTTCGCTCTCGGCAGGGTCGTGCGGCATGTCCGCGCCGTTGCAGAGCAGGGCGGGGGCGTCGCCTACGGCGGCAAAGGCATACCAGACGCCCGGAGGTATGCGCAGCAGGGCATGGGCATCGGGACGGCCCAGCTCCAGACGGCAGAGGACGCCCTGCGTCGGCGACTGGGGGCGGTCGTCATAGAGGGTCAGGGCCATGCGTCCGCTGGGCACGGCAAAATGCTGCGTCTGGCGGCTGTGGCGTTTCCATCCCTTGACGTGGCCGGGCAGCACCTCGGAAAAGTAGACTTCTCCCAGATGCAGGCGTTCGTCCGCAGCCGGGGCATCCGGGCAGGGACAGCCCGGACGCAGGGGCGCCGCCGCCTTGAGCATGTGCAGGACGGCGCCGCCCGGCGTATCGATGACGCGCAGCGGCAGCAGCCAGGCACCGTCAATGCCGATGCCGCGCGGCGTATCGTCAGCCGGTGCGGAGGTGGAAAGCGTGATGACCGGAGGCATGGCCGACCTACCTTGCCCAGAGCTGCTGCCGCTGCTCGGCGGCATTGCAATAGGCCGCGATTTGTCCGAGGCTGAAGTCGAGCAGGGAGGCCCCGGCCTGCTTGCCGCCCTCGCCGCGGTAGAAACGGTGATACCATTCGGCGGTGAAGCGGATGGTTTCCTCGAAATCGAGGGTGGCTTTCCAGCCCAGATGGGCAAGGGCCTTGTCGCAGCAGAGCTTGAGCAGAGTACATTCCTTGACGCCCGCCTGCGCCTGCGGATCGGTCTCGCTCACAAATCCGGGCCAGTGGGTCGCAAGGGCCGCCACCACTTCGGCCACGGTATTGTTGACGTCCGCCGCGGGGCCGAAGTTGTAGGCCTGCCCGCGCACAGCAAAGGGGCCTTCACGCAGGCCCAGCAGATGGGCCCCCAGCCACAGATAGCCGGAAAGCGGTTCCAGCACGAGCTGCCACGGGCGAGTGGCCCAGGGGCTGCGGATGCGTACCGCCCGCCCGTCCGCCCAGGCGCGGGCGCAGTCCGGCACAATGCGGTCCAGCGCCCAGTCCCCGCCGCCGATGACGTTGCCTGCCCGCGTGGTGGCGCAGGCCGGGCCGTCGCTGCCGAAAAAGCTCTGGAAGTAGGAATGGGCGATGATTTCCGCACAGCCCTTGGAGGCGGAATACGGGTCGTATCCGCCGAGATGGTCGGTCTCGCGGTAGCCCCAGACCCACTCGTCATTGCGGTAGCATTTGTCCGAGGTGATGAAGACCGCGGCGGCCACGGACGGACATTGCCGCAGGCCTTCCAGTACGTTGAGCGTGCCCATCATGTTGGCTTCAAAGGTCAGCGCCGGTTTGTCGTAGGAAAGGCGCACCAGCGGCTGTGCCGCCAGATGGAAGACCACATCGGGTCGGAATTCCCGCAGGGCACGGCAGACGGCGTCCCGATCGCGGATGTCGCCGCGATAGTCCCGCAGATGCTCGGCAAGGCGGGCGGCTTCAAAGTGGGAGGGGGTGGTGGGCACGCCGTCGGCAAAGCCCGCCACTTCCGCACCGAGACTCACCAGCCAGGCGGCAAGCCACGAGCCCTTGAAACCGGTGTGACCGGTGATGAAAACACGACGCCCCTTGTAGCAATTGGCAAACATGTCGATCCTTTGCGTTGTACGCGACGGCCTGCCGCACGCCGATGGGCACACGACAGGCCGGAAGATGTCCGGGGAAGGGGGGCAGGACGGCGATCGCCTGAGCCTGGAGCATTTTCAGGTTGAAACGCTTCGCGTTTCAGACCGTACGGCCTGTGTTCCGCGGGAAAAAACGTGGTTTTTCCGCGTATTTTGAGCCGGGCGGCACTGTGTCGCCGCCTCGCGTCCCGCCTTTTTCAACGGCAAAATGCTCTAAACCCAGAAGGCCTTGCCCGAATCCCAGAGTTCATTGAGCTTGAGGGAATCCCGCAGGGTATCCATGCACTGCCACTGTCCGGGGTGCGGATACATGGAAAGCTGCCCTTCGGCCGCAAGCCGCTGCAGGGGTTCCTTTTCCAGATCGCAGGATTCATCCTCGCTGAGGTAGTCGAGGAACTCCCGCTTGAAGACAAAGAACCCGCAGTTGATGTATTCGTCCAGAACAGGCTTTTCCTCCCAGGAGAGTATCTTACCGTTCGCATCCGTGCGGACCGTGCCGAAGCGCGACGGCATGCGCACGCCGGTAAAGGTGCCGATGGTGCCGGACTGCTTGTGGAATTCCACGAGCTTGTGGAGGTCGATATCCGCCACGCCGTCCCCGTAGGTCACCATGAAGCGGTCGCTGTCGATATGCCGGGCCACGCGCTTGAGGCGTCCGCCCTTGAGGGTCTCCTGCCCGGTATCGCAGAGCGTCACGCGCCAGTCCACAATTTCCGTGGGATGGGCCGTGATGTCGCCGTTTTTGAGGTCCACGGTAAAGTCCGTGTTGCGGATATTGTAATCATGAAAATACTGCTTGATGACTTCGCCCTTGTAGCCGAGCGGCAGGATGAAGTCCTTGTAGCCGAAACGGGCATAGATGGACATGATGTGCCAGAGCACCGGGCGTCCGCCGATTTCCACCATGGGTTTGGGTTTGATGGCTGTTTCCTCGCGCAGACGCGTTCCCTTGCCGCCGCACATGATGATGACTTTCATTGTGCCTCCGTTGAGTGCCGTCCCATGTCCGCGACAGGCGGACTGTCGGCATGTCCCCCTTGTAGCAGAGAGCGGCGGGGAAAAAAAGCCCCGCCCGTCCGCCCGCCCGGGAGGTCCCGCCGGGCCTTGCAATCCCTGCGGCCTGTGCTAGCCTGTACACAAGCCGCCTTCCCTCATGAAGAGGGGGGCATACCCAAGGAGTACCCTATGTCCTTCTTTCATCGTTCCGCCGGCATGCTGGTTCCGGCGCTGAGCGCCCTGGTGCTGGCCGCCTGCATGACCTCCGGCCCGGAAAAGACGCTCGGCGCGCTGGCGGATGCCCTGAGCGCCAACGACAGTGCCGCCTTCATGGCCAATGTGGACCTGAAAAGCTTTTCCGCCAATGAAATCTCCAACATGACGCAGGAAAGCCGCGGGCTGAACATGCTGGATTCTCTGGGACGCCGGCTCGGCATCGGCGGCGTGGACAAGATGCTCAACAGCATCGTGGATGTGGAAAACGATCTGCGCCAGCATTTCAACCGGGGCGTCAGCACGGGCGAGCTCATGGCCGATTGCCGTCAGGCCACGACGCCGGATTGCCCCTGGGTGCCTGAATCGCTCAAAAAGGCCAAGGTAGTGAAGATCGACGAGACCGCGGCGGTGGCCTCCGTCACCACGCCCGCGGGCATGACCTCCTGGCTGGCCCTGCGCAAGCAGGGCGAAAACTGGCAGGTGGTGGGGCAGGCCGTTCTGGAGGATACGGCCCGCAAGTATGCGCTGGGCAAGGCCGCCGCTCCTTCCGGCAAGCCGCAGCAGCCTGCCGCGCAGGATAAGCCCGCGCCAGTGGATATTTAGAGCAATTCCACATTGAAAATGTGGATTGCTCTGGTAGTCTCGAGAGAACTACCCGCAACCGAACACACGGAAAAACCACGCTTTTTCCGTGGTGTGAGGGCAGCGTCAGCAGGGAAACTGGACACAATTTCAATGCGAATCCGCTCCAGAGTCGTTTGCCTGTGAAAAAGGCAGGATGCGAGGCGGCGGCACAGCGCCGCCCGGCCTGAAGTGAGCGGAAAAACCACGCTTTCCCGTGAAACGACAGGCCGTATGGTGTGAAGCATAACGCGATTCACACGGAAAATGCTCTATTGTGTGCCGTCCGGAAAGATGTTTTCCGGGCGGCACATGTTTTTCTGATCCGACCTCAGGCATGCTTGCGGTAGAGCCCTCGGCCGTCCACCCAGAGCCAGCCGAGCAGCGTCCCCAGACCGGCAAGGCAGGCCATGCCGCCCATGGCCGTCACGCTGTCCGGCCAGAGGGACAGGCCGCAAAGAAACATGGAGGCGCTGCCGAAGAGCAGGCCGCCGCTGTTGATGAGCGCCGTCATGGTGCCGGTATCCGTGGAAAGCTGGTTGAGCATGAGGACCGTGGAGGGCGGCCGGGTGGCGCTGGAGCAGAAGCTGATGGGCGCGCACCAGAGGGCGAAAATGACGGGGTGCCAGCGGCCCATGCACAGCAGGCCCACACCCGACAGGACAATGATGCCCAAAAAGACGGTGAAGAGGCGGCGCAGGGGCCAGTCGGCAAACCAGCGCCCGTAGCACAGGGGCCCCAGCAGACTCATACCGGCATTGATGGCGAAAAAGAGGCTGTATGTCTGGGGCGAAAGGCCGAAAATACCCTGATAGATGTAGGAGGAAACGGCCAGAAAGGCCATGAAGGGCATGCAGACGGCGGAAAAAATCAGCAGCAGGCTGCGGAATCCGCGCTGACCCAGCACATAGCCGATACGGCTCAGCATTCGGGCCAGCCCCCCTTTTGTCCGCACAAGAAGGGTTTCCCGCAGCAGCAGGGCTCCGCCTCCGGCCAGCAGGCCGCAGGCCGTCAGGCAGACGAATATGCCGCGCCAGGAGGTGAAGGTCAGGAGCAGGCCGCCGATGACCGGCGCCAGCATGGGAGCCAGAATGGTGATGGTCTGAATCCAGGTGATGACTCGCGCCATGACCGGCCCGCGCAGCACATCCTTGACGATGGCCAGCGACATGGCGCTGATGCCGCCGCTGCCCACGGCCTGCACGCCACGCCAGAACAGCAGGCTTTCGATGGTGGACGAAAGGACGATGGCCACGCTGGAGACGACATAGAGCGCAGCCCCGAGCAGCAGCACGCGCCGTCGTCCGGCCTTGTCGCTGTAAGGGCCCCAGAACAGCATGGAAAGGGCGAACAGCAGGAGAAAGCAGCTGATGCTCAGGCTGGACAGGGCGTCCGTGGTGTGGAGTGAGGCGGCCATGCTGGGCAGGGCCGGGAGATACATGTCCGTGGAGAGGGGAGCAAAGGCGCTGAGAAAGGCAAGATAGAAAATGAGCCAGCGATTCCCCAGGGCAAAGGCTTTGCGGGGCATGGGTAATCCTTTGCGCACTGCGGCCGTGCCGTCGGGCGCTCCGTACGCAGCGCGAATTGGGCAGGATACGGCGGCAGTCGCAAGGCGGCATGCGGAAACCGTCTGCCGGAAGAAAAAAAGAGATTTCCCGGCCTTCAGCCAATCCAAAGGCCGGGAAATCGTGTGGGGAGGGGAGTATGTACGGCGCTCGGCATCACGAGGATGCTAGGCGCTCAGTGTCTCGAGAAGGGAGCGGGCGCTCTCGTGTTCAGGATTGGCGGACAGCACTTTCTGCAGCAGGTCGCGGGCCTCATCCTTGCGGTCGAGCGAGATGAGACAGCCGGCCAGGGTCACGCGCATGGCTTCCGCCTGCATGTCGGCGTCAATGGCCGCCTGAAGATAGGGAATGGCCTTCTCCACGCAACCGGCGGCGTAGGCCGTGCGTACCATGCCGTTCAGGGCCACAATGCCGTCCTTGGCCATGTCCAGCGATTTGGCAAAGGCATCAAAGGCTTCCTGCGCCTTGCCCTGCTCCATGAGCACAAGGCCCATGCCGCAATATGCCTTGCTGTCCGGTTCGACGGAAGCCGCTTTCTTGTAGAGCACAAGGGCATTGTCCAGCTCGCCGCGCTGTACGGCAATGGTCGCCAACCCCATGAACGGAGCGGAAATCTGCGGATTTTCGTTCAACGCCTTGCGGTAGTACTTCTCCGCTTCGTCATAGTTCCCCATGAACAGGTAGCATTCGCCCAGTTCCTTGTTGATCTCGTAATCAAGCTGATTTTCCATGTGCTCCTCGTCCTGAAAGACTTATTGCATCTGATTCGCTACGAACGCCCTCTAAATGCATGTCTCGTGCCAAAAAAAAATTATCCCGCTATTCCGGGGGGACTGAAAGAGATTGTCATTTTTCGGGAAAAAACTGCCGTCCATTTTTTTGACAGATGACGGTTTTTTCAGAGGAAAACGCCGGGAATTTTTTGCCGCAAGGTAAAAATTTCCTGTGCGAACCTGCTGAATTTTTTCATAAAAGTGGGAATGCCCCGTGGGGCGCACGCTTGCCCAGGGCAACGTCGGCACCTTCTGCCCGGCGGCAGGAATGACCTGCCCGTCGTCGGCGGAGGAGAGGTCGTCCAGGTCCAAAAAAAGAGCCCGGCAAGGCCGGGACTCCCTTCCATTGAACCGGACGTCGTCTGTCCGGCAATGCCGTACGGATGGCGCTACTGTTCCCCGTCGCGGGCGTGCAACAGGGCTGCGCCGCCATGCACGTTCACGACATGCAGCAATGTTCCCAGCACGCCTTCGATATCCAGCGTGGAGGTATCCACCATCACGGCATCCGGCGCGGCGCGCAGCGGGGCTATGGGGCGGTTTCTGTCCATGGCGTCCCGCTTGCGGATTTGTTCCGTCAGTTCGGCCAGGTCCGCTGATTGTCCGCGTGCCTCCAGATCGCGCAGGCGGCGTAGTGCTCTGACTTCGGGGCTGGCGTCCAGAAAAAATTTGAAACGGGCCGTGGGAAAGACCACCGTGCCCATGTCGCGTCCTTCCACCACCAGCGGGCACTGTCCGGCCAGCCGGCGCTGCGCTTCGCACAGATAGGTGCGCACCAGCGGCACCTGCCCCAGCCGGGCGGCCAGCATGCCGACTTCCTCGGTACGGATTTCGCCGCGCACCGGCACGCCGTTGCAGCAAATGCGCGTACCGGCCCCGTTTCCTTCCAGCGAGAAGGCATGTTCGGCACAGGCGGCTTGCAGGCGCTCATCCTCCCACGCATCGGCCCCGGCTCCCAGCCGCAGGGCAAGGCAGCGAAACATGGCCCCGGTATCCAGATAGGCGATGCCGAGGCTTTCGGCCATGCGCCGGGCCAGCGTCGTCTTGCCGACGCCGGCCGGTCCATCAAGCGTCACCACGGGCAGCGGGGCGGAGGTCATCGGCATTCCTCCAGAAAGGCGTGCACCAGCGCAAGGAAGCGGGCGTTCTCCTCCGGCGTGCCGACGCTGACGCGCAGATGCTGCGGCAGGTTGTAGCTGGCCAGCGGACGGATGATCAGGCCGCCGCGCAACAGATGCTCCATGCAGGCCGAGGCATCGGCCCCGTCCGGCAGACGGAACATGACGAAATTGGCCGCGCTGGGCCAGACGGTGCACCCCGCGGCGGCAAGTTCGCGGCTGAGGACGCGCCGTCCTTCCCGCACGGTCCGCAGAGTGGCTTCACGAAAGGCCGTATCTTCAAGGGCGGCCAGCCCGGCCTCTTCGGCCAGCAGATTGACGGAAAACGGCAGTCGCGCCCGCCAGCAGTACTGGGCCAGCGCCTCGGGCAGCACGGCATAGCCCAGCCGCAGCCCGGCCAGCCCCCAGCTCTTGGAGAAGGTCCGCAGGATGGCGACGTTGTCCGGCAGGCAGCCTCCGGCCAGCAGGGAAGCCTGCCGCTCGTCCGCCACGCTGTCTCCCACAAAATCCATGTAGGCCTCGTCCACCACCAGCAGACAGTCCGGGGCGCGCCGGGCCAGTTCGGCGGCCAGAGCCGCCACGTCGTCGCGGGGGGGGCAGTAGCCGGAGGGATTGTCCGGCGTGGTCACGAAGACCAGACGGGTGTTTTTGTCCACCAGCCGCAGCAGGGCCTCGAAATCGAAGCTGAAGTCTTCGCGCAGCGGCTGGCGGCGCACCTCGACGCCGCAGATATGCCCCTGTATGGGATAGATGGAAAAGCACGGCGAAAAGCAGGCCAGCGAATGCGTACCCGGCACAAGCAGTACGCGCAGCAGCAGGTCGATGACTTCATCCGAACCGTTCCCGACCACGATGCGCTCCGGCGCCACCTGATGCAGGCGGCCGAGGGCGGCCGTCAGACGCGGATTGCCGCCCTGCGGATAACGGAAGCTCTGCGCGGCGGCACGACGCACGGCCTCGCAGACCAGCGGGGACGTGCCCAGGGGATTTTCGTTGCTGGCCATCTTGATGACCTGCGCCAGACCGTATTTTTCCTTGATTTCGGCAATGGACTTGCCGGGGACGTAGGCCTTGAGGCCCAGAATGGCCTCTCGAACAGGGGATGTATACATCTTGGCTCCATGCGGCCGGAAAATGGGAACAAAAAAGGGCGCGACCCAGAGGTCGCGCCCGTGAAGGCGATGGCTATTCTTCTTCGTCGTTGGGACGAATGGTCAGCACCGGCATGGAGGCGTTCTTGACCACCTTTTCGGCCACGGAGCCGAACAGGATGCGGTCAATGCCCTTGCGGCCGTGCGTTCCCATGACGATGAGGTCCACTTTTTCCTCATCGGCACGGCTCAGGATTTCTTCGGCGGCATAGCCGATGAGCACATGGCCCTTGGCTTCCACGCCCACGAAATTTTCCGCCACAAAGGCTTCCATGGACTTTTCGGCCCCGGAAACAATCTCGCCCACGAAGTTCTCGATGGTGTTCGGCGGCACATGGAAGCCCACATACTGACTCAGCGAGGGGGCCGCGTACACGACGACGATGCTGGCGCCGAGCCCCTTGGCAAGCATGGTGGCGTATTCGGCCACGGACCTGCTGTGGTCGGAGAGGTCGACAGCGCAGAGAATCTTCTTGATTTCCTTCATGATATGCTCCAGTGCCCTTTCCGGCTCTTTCGTGGGAGAGCTGTCCTGACCGTGCCGGAACCGGCCATGACGGCTTCATCTTCGTGAGGTTTTATAGTAGAGTCTTTTCCGGCGTTAGACAAGTCCTGCCCTCAGCCGCTTCATCACCGGGAAAAAAACGCCGCTTTTTTCTCTGGAACGGTTATTGCAGACCTTTGAGCGAACGCCAACCCTGGAGGCGACCATGAAGGTAGAAAACACAGTTATTGAATCGTTGCTGCAACAGCAGGAACAGACCGCAACCCGTCGCACCGGCGGTGACAATAGCGCGTTTGAAGCGGCTCTGGCTCAGGAAATGATGGGCATGAGCGAGTCCGCCGGCGCTGTTGCCATGCCGCCCATGCCGGGGGCGAATCGTGCCGGTCTCATCAGTCGGATGATGCTGGGCAACACGGAAGAATCTTCCGCGTTGACGCCGGATGAAGCCGTTTTTGAGGAAGCTTTTTCCCAGGCTTCCGGTGCGCTGGATCTCTGGGATTCCTATACGCAGGCGCTCGGTTCCTCCCGAGCCGAATCCTCCCTGCGTGATGCCTATGCGCTGCTTGAGGGCATAGACACGACGGTTTCCAATCTGCGCAAGGACACGTCGAGCCTGCGCGGCCAGAATCCCGGCTTTGATTCCCTGCTCAATGAGCTGGAAATCCTGACCACCACGGAAAAGATCAAGTTCAACCGGGGCGATTACCTCGTGTAAGCAAGGCGTTCCCTGCCGCAAGCGCCGCCGGGCAGGCCTTTCCCTAAGGGAGAGGATGCGCATCGGATGGCGCCGGATTGAGGACGTGGGGAGAAGCGTTTTTTCTGAACGTCTTGCCGACAACAGGTTTTCAACGAGCAAGAAAGGCTGCGGAGATATGTTCCGCAGCCTTTCTTGTTACATACAAGCCCCTTTTCAGACTGAGCGTACGCTGCTTAGGGCTTTTTCAGTTTGAAACGCAAAGTGTTTCACACGGAAAATGCGCTATCCGACCGATCGCCGAAGGAGGGAAACCGACGGTATTTGTCCGCGGCGTCAGTCCCCCGACTGCGGCATGCTCTCAGACCGTCCAGTCGGCCGTATCCGTTCGCGCCCGCAGGAGACCGTCCAGAATGCTCCACGGATGGGGCGGACAGCCCGGCACAAAGACATCCACCGGCAGCAATTCTTCCAGACCGTTGCTGCATTCCGCATTATCCCGGAACAGACCGCCCGAAATGGCGCAACTGCCCACGGCCACCACCAGCCGCGGTTGCGGCGTCGCGCCGAAGGTCGCCAGCAGCCCCTCCCGCATGTTGCGGCTGACCGGCCCGGTCACGGCGAGCCCGTCGGCATGGCGGGGGGAGGCCACCATGTCGATACCGAACTTGCCGAGATCATAAACGAGGGTGCCCAGCACGTTGATGTCCGCCTCACAGGCATTGCAGCCCCCGGCACTGACCTGACGCAGCTTGAGCGAGCGGGCAAAGAGGCGACCGGAGCGGCGAGGCGGCGTCAGCGGGCGCGGCACGCGGGTCAGGATCAAATCTTCCCGGCAGAAGGTCGCCAGATGGTGATCGCCGGTAAAGCGTATGCCTCCCTGCGGGCAGGCCCGCGCACAGGCGCCGCAGAAAAGACAGCGCCCCATATCCAGCGCCGGGCCGCTGTCCGCGCCGCCGGGGCCGGGGGCATCCGGCGAGAGCAGGCGGATGGCTCCGGTGGGGCAGGCGTCCGCGCAGGCGCGACAGTCGCCGCAATGTACGGCAAGGATTTCAGGACGTCCCGGATAGCGTGCGGGCAATCCCGGCTGCACGCGGGGATAGTCCAGCGTGCGGTATTTCTGATGCAGGCGTTCCCTGATGATATGCAGCATGGCTTACCGCCTTGAAGCGTGTGGGCGTTGAAAAAGGTTGTTCAAAAGCGGCGGAGCCGCATTCCCCTTGCGGGACTGCCGGGCGTGTTGACGCGAATTTTACAAATAATTTCAATTGATAAATAAGCTGTACACGCTCCACTTGCTTTTGGGGGCGGAGTTGCCTCGTGTCCCTGACAGCTCCTACAGGTCATGGCCGCAGTAGGAGAGATTGAAACTCTTGTTGCACAGGGGAAAATCCGAAATCTGCTGTCCGCGCAGCGCCGCTTCCAGTCCGGCCCAGTTGTGGAACGAGGGATCATACATCTTGTAGCAGGCCAGCCGTCCCTGTGCATCGGTAAGCCCCACATGGCAGATTTCTCCGCGCCAGCCTTCCACCTGCGCCACGGCCAGCCGTCCGGCGGGCAGACGGTCCGGCAGCGGTTGGCAAATGGCTCCCTCGGAATGGGAAAGCGCCTGTATGTCCGTACAGGCAAGGTCCACCGAATCGGCCAGCTCACGGCTGCGTACACGGGCGCGGGAAAGCACGTCTCCGCCCTTTTCCACGCGGATTTGCGTCTCGCAGAGCGGCAGGCAGGAGAGGGGCGCATCAAATCGCGCGTCCCGGGCAAGGCCGCAGGCTCGCGCCGCCACGCCCACAAGGCCCAGCGTGCGGGCCGTATCGGCGGAGATTTCGCCGGTCTCCTCCAGTCTGTCCATGACGCTGGCCGACGCGAACATGACCTTCACCGCTTCCCGCACGTCCCGCCAGCAGTGGCGCAGCCGATCAAGCAGACGTGCGCACAGTTCAGCATCCACATCCACGGACACGCCGCCGGGGCAGACCCAGTTGCGTCCGAAGCGGTTGCCGCAGACCTCCGCCGTCAGGTTGAGAAAGTCCCCGCGGATGCGTCCGTTCCAGGCCGAGGTGGGCAGAAAGCCCGTATCCCCGGCAATGGCTCCCAGATCGCCGGTATGGTTGGCCAGCCGTTCCAGCTCCAGTCCCAGACGCCGCAGCCGGTTGGCGCGTTCCGGGATGGTGACGCCCGCCAGCCGCTCCAGCAGGGTGGCAAAGGCCGTGGCGTGCCCTATGCTGGTATCCCCGGCCACGCATTCCATGAGGCGCGCATGCGCCGGATGCGGGCCGCCCAGCAGACGGCGTTCCACGTCCCGGTGCTGGAAACCGAGGCTGATTTCCAGATGCATGACGTTTTCCCCGTAGCACTGGAAGCGGAAATGTCCGGGCTCGATGACGCCGGCATGCACCGGGCCCACGGCCACCTCGTGCACCTCCTCGCCGTCCACGCGGTAATGGGTGAGCTGGGCCGGGCCGGGGCGTTCGCCGGGCGTGGCGGTCAGGCAGCCGTGCGGCACGAAGCGCACGGGCTTGAGCCAGGGGTGTCCCTCCGGAAGGATGTTCCACTGTTCCCAGAGTTCGCGCTCGAAAAGATGCGCCTGCGGACAGTCAGGCGTCAGAGATGCGTACTGCGTCAGCGGAGCGGTGCGCATCGCCCGCAGGAAGCGGTCCCCGCTGTGGGCGACGATGGCGCAGAGGCCCGCTCCGCCGTTGCCGGGCAGACCGAACAGCGCCAGCAGCCGTCCGCCGTCGCGCACCTGCTCCAGCACTTCCTGCCGCAGTTCCTCCGCGGACATGACGGGCACGTCGGCCAGGGCAACGGATTGCTCGTAGTCAAGGACCATGATTCTAGCCTCCTATGAGCGCGGCCGCGCGGCGCAGGATATTTTCAAGCCAGGCAGGCGTATAGACGCCGAGACAGAGCACCAGCGTGCCGAGACAGAGCGGCGGCAGGACGCTGCACGCGCTTTCCGGTTCGGCACGCTGCATATCGCGCGGGCGCGTGCCCTGCACCATGCGCAGCACCGGAATGGACATGCCCACAAAAATGACGGCCAGCGCCAGCAGATAGCACGCGGCCACCAGCCAGCGGCCCTGGCTGAGAATGCCCTTGAGGATAAGAAATTCACTGACGAACAGGCCGAACGGCGGCGAACCCACGATGGCCAGAAAACCCGCCGTCCAGAGCGCGCCGGTCATGGGCATGGTCCAGCGCAGGCCGCGCACGTCGTAGCTGGACAGGGTATGGTAGCGGGCCAGAATGTTGCCCGCCAGCAGGAAGAGCATGCACTTGGTCAGCGAATGGCCCACCGCATGGAACATGGCCCCGAAAACCGCCGATCCGCCCAGCCCGATGCCGAGGGCAAGGATGCCCATGTGCTCCACGCTGGAGTAGGCCAGCAGGCGCTTGTAATGCCCCTGCCCCACAATGAAGACCGCCGCCGTGAACAGGGAGACGATGCCGAAGAAGATCAGCAGGCCGCCGCTGAAGTTCCCCAGCCCGGCCGCCAGCATGATCTGATGGCCGCGCAGGATGCCCAGCAGGGCGCAGTTGAGCAGGGCCCCGGACAGCAGGCCGGACACGAGGGAAGGGGCCTGACTGTGGGCGTCCGGCAGCCAGTTGTGCAGGGGGGCGAGGCCCATCTTTGTGCCGTATCCCACCAGCAGGAAGACAAAGGCTGCCTGCAGCCAGGGCGACTGCACGCCGTAGAAGCCGCTCGCCCGAACTTCCCGCGCCATGTTCACGAAGATGCTCACCTGATCCAGTCCTTCTTCCATGACCAGACCGGGCCGGTAGAAGCCGATGGACAGCAGCAGGTTGCCGATCAGGGCCAGCGCAATGCCCACGGAACAGATGATGAGATATTTCCAGGTGGCTTCCAGCGACTGCTGATGCCGGTGAAAATAGATGAGCGGCGCACTGGCCAGCGTCGTGCCTTCAATGCCCATCCAGAGCGCGCCCAGATGGCGGGTGGTGGTGACCAGCGTCATGGCCGCCAGAAAGAAGCAGAGACAGGCGGTGAAGCGGCGTTCCGGGGCATTGGTGAAGCGGCGTCCGTCCAGAAAGCCCGTGCGTTCCCCCTTGAGGGCCTCGTCGCGCAGATAGCCCACGCCGTACCAGCTTGCC
Organism: uncultured Desulfovibrio sp.; assembly: GCA_944327045.1. Classification (GTDB taxonomy): domain Bacteria; phylum Desulfobacterota; class Desulfovibrionia; order Desulfovibrionales; family Desulfovibrionaceae; genus Desulfovibrio. Next base: position 281 of record CALVGJ010000056.1, on the reverse strand, counting down.
GCGCAGAACAGCGTGCTGGCCAGCGTCAGAAAGAGCACGCCCACGGCGTCCGGCTCCAGCAGGCCGAAGAAGGCGGAGGGCGTCTGTCCGCGTCCCACGGCCAGCAGGGTGAGCAGGCTCAGGACAAGGTGTGTGACGGCCACCAGCAGGAGCAGGCCGCGCCGCACGGGGCGGGACGGCAGCAGCAGGGTCAGCAGGCCCGCGCACAGCGGAAAAAGAAAGAGAACCTCTAGCATGGCAGTCTCCGTCCGGCGGCACTAGGGCCTGTTGACGCAATGCAC